>NZ_MAEY01000020.1:0-108761 GCF_002013745.1 Mycobacterium sp. D16Q16 | reverse complement strand
CCGCAGCCCCGCCAGTGTCGGGTCGCCCGGCCGTGCCGCGGCGACCGCGTCGGGCCGGTCGTCGGCGAAGCCCGCCAAGATCCGGGCGGTCTGTCTGAAGGTGCACGGCGGCGCACCGCGCCGCGGCTCGGGAATACGGTCTCCGCGGAGGCCTTCCACCAGATCGACTGCTCCATCCGGAGTTTGGTTGTCGAAGAACTCCCAATTGACCATCAACACCGGCGCGTAGTCGCACGCGGCGTTGCACTCGACATGTTCAAGTGTGACCTTGCCGTCCTCGGTGGTACCGCCGGGTGGCACGCCGAGTTCATCGACCAACCGCGTCAGGATCGCGTCACCACCGAGCACCGCGCACAGCGTGTTGGTGCATACCCCGACGAGATAATCGCCGGTCGGTTCGCGCCGGTACATCGAGTAGAAGCTCGCCACGGCGGTGACCTCGGCGGATGTCAGTTCCACTTGTCCGGAACAGAATTCAATGCCCGCTCTGGTCACATACCCGTCTTCCGACTGCACCAAGTGCAGCAGCGGCAGCAACGCTGACCTCCGGCTCGGATACCGGTCGAGGATCTCCTTGGCGTCGATGGCAAGCCGTGACACCACCTCCGGCGGATAGGTTCTGCGTCCGGCGAAGCTGCCCTCGTCCTCCGGCGGGCGACTCCCGAGTTCAAGAAAAACGCTCTCGCGCTCCGTCTCCTTCACCTGTCCACCCCACCCATCACCGGATCGATACTGGCGACCGCAGCGATGAGATCGGCCACCATCCCGCCCTCACACATTGCCGAGACAGACTGCAGATTCGTGAACGATGGATCACGGAAATGCACACGGTAGGGCCGGGTTCCGCCATCGCTGACCATGTGCACCCCGAGCTCGCCGCGCGGCGACTCGACGGCGACGTACACCTGTCCGGCCGGCACCCTGATCCCCTCGGTCACCAGTTTGAAGTGGTGGATCAGCCCCTCCATGGAGGTGCCCATGATCTTGGCGATGTGCTTAGGCGAGTTGCCCAATCCATCCGGGCCCGACGCGAGATCTGCGGGCCACGCAATCTTCTTGTCATCCACCATGATCGGACCTGGCCTCAACCTATCCAGACACTGTTGAGCGATCTTGATGGACTCGTGCATCTCCTTGATCCTGATCAGATACCGGCCATAGGAGTCGCAGTCGCTATCGGTGATGACTTCGAAGTCATAGTTCTCATACCCGCAGTACGGTTGTGCACGCCGCAGATCATGCGCCAACCCCGTCGCACGCAGCACCGGGCCGGTGATGCCCAACGCCATACACCCGGTCAGATCCAGGTATCCGACCCCCTGGGTCCGCGCCTTCCAGATGTAGTTCTCGTTCAACAGGTTTTCCATGTCGCGCAACCTGCCGGGCAGGATCTTCAGCAGATCCCGCACCTCGTGTTCGGCCCCGTCGGGCAGATCCTGCGCCAACCCACCGGGCCTGACGTAGGCGTGGTTCATACGCAGGCCGGTGACGGATTCGAACACCTTGAGGATCATTTCGCGCTCGCGAAATCCGAGGAACATCGCGGTCATCGCACCAAGCTCCATACCGCCGGTGGCGAGTGCGACCAGATGGGAGGAGATGCGATTGAGTTCCATCATCAACACCCGGATCACGGTGGCGCGCTCTGGGATTTCGTCGGTGATGTCAAGCAACCGCTCGACCCCCAGGCAATAGGCGGTCTCGTTGAAGAACGGGGACAGGTAGTCCATCCGGGTCACAAAGGTGACGCCCTGTGTCCACGTGCGATATTCCAGATTCTTTTCGATACCGGTGTGCAGGTAGCCAATTCCGCAGCGCACGTCGGTAACCGTCTCCCCCTCGATCTCCAGGATCAGGCGCAGCACGCCGTGGGTCGAGGGATGCTGGGGGCCCATGTTGACCACGATGCGCTCGTCGCTGGCTTGGGCGGCGGCAGTGACGATCTCGTCCCAGTCCTGCCCACCGGCCATGAGATGAATCTCGGGCTGTGCTGTCATTAGTTGTAGGACCTCCGCTGATCGGGCGGCGCGATGGTCGCCCCGTGGTACTCGACCGGCACGCCACCGAGCGGATAGTCCTTACGCTGCGGATGCCCCTCCCAGTCATCCGGCATTTCGATTCGCGTCAACGCCGGGTGATCGTCGAACACGATGCCGAAGAAGTCGTAGGTTTCCCGTTCATGCCAGTCGGTGGTCGGGTACACGGCATTCAGTGACGGAACATGCGGATTATCCTCCGGCACAGCCACTTCGAGCAGAATGCGACGGTTCCAGGTAATCGACATGAGCGGGTAGACGGCATGCAGTTCCCGCGAGGCATCCTCGGGGTAGTGCACACCGCTGACACCGAGGCAGAGCTCGAAACGGAGTTCCGGGTCGTCCCGCAGAGACTGGGCGACCTGGACCAGATGCTCGGCCCGGACGTGGATCGTGAGCTGATCGCGGTAGACGATGACACCCTCGATGGCGTCCTCGTAGGTGACATGCTCCTGGTCCGCGAGCACCGATTCCAGCCGATCGACAACCTGATCGAAGTACCCTCCATAAGGACGGGCCGAGCTGACCGGCAAGGAGATTGGCTGAACCAGTCCACCATAGCCCGACGTGTCGCCACTGCCGCGGACCCCGAAGAGCCCATGCCGTACCCCGATGACCTCGCCTGGGTTCTGTTCGTCGCCGGTCACCGCAGTAGGCCCTTCATCTCGATGGTCGGCGTGGCGGCGAGGGCCGCCGCTTCGGTCTCGCGGATGACTTCCTCGCGGTTGGCCCCGAGCGGCATGTGGGCGATCTTCTCGTGCAGCTTCAAGATCGCGTGCAATAGCATCTCCGGGCGCGGAGGACACCCAGGAAGGTATATATCCACGGGGACAACATGATCGACACCCTGGACGATGGCATAGTTGTTGAACATCCCGCCCGAAGAAGCACAGACCCCCATGGCGAGCACCCATTTCGGTTCAGCCATCTGGTCATAGATCTGCCGCAACACCGGGGCCATCTTCTGGCTGACCCTGCCCGCGACGATCATGAGGTCGGCCTGCCGGGGCGTCGCCGAGAACCGTTCCATGCCAAAGCGGGCGATGTCGAACCGCGGGCCCGCCGTCGACATCATCTCGATGGCGCAACAGGCCAGCCCAAAGGTGGCGGGCCACAACGAACCTTTGCGCACATACCCGGCCAGCGTCTCGACGGTGCTCAGCAGAAATCCGCTAGGCAGTTGTTCCTCAAGACCCATGGCTCTCCCGAAAGGTGTGCTTATTCGTGATGTTGCAAGGACTTCCGCGCCGCCCCACCGATCGCACAGGGGCTAATCCCAGCTCAGGCCACCGCGCCTCCATTCGTAGGCGTACGCCACCGACACGTTGACGATGAACAGGGCCATTGCGAGCAGTCCGAACACTCCGAGGGCCTCGAAGTGGACGGCCCACGGATACAAGAAGACGATCTCTATATCGAAGATGATGAACAACATCGCGGTGAGGTAGTACTTCACGGGCACCCGGTGTCCACCAGCGGCGGCACCGTGATGGTCACGGCCCATCGAGTGCTGGGTGGGCTCGATACCGCATTCATACGCCTCAAGCTTCGCGCGGTTGTATCGGCGCGGACCGACGAATGACGAAATCCCAATGGAGAAAACGGCAAAGGCCACCGCAATGGCGCCGAGTACCAAGATCGGTACATATGCATCCATGGCAGAACAGCCTCCCGAATCGATCGATCGGGTCCCTGTGCTGGATCGGCAACATTGCCGCGTCATTGCTGTGTGTGGTCGAGGGCTGCCGACCAGTACAGATGTGACCTAACAAACACACTATCGGTTGGCGCCTGATCCATGCCACCGTTTGACGGTGTTTTGCGCAATTAAGTACTTGAGCCGAAGCGCCTGCGACGGCTGATGTCAGCGGTGTGTCACGTTGGCAGAACCAAGCAGCTCGATCACCGTCGCGGTCAATCGCATCGGGTCGATCGGACGCGGTACCACGCCCTCCGCGCGGGACCAGCTCGCCAGCCAGCTGTCTTGCGGACGTCCGGTCAGCACCACGATCGGAGGCGGCGCGTCGACCTCGTCCTTCACCTGCTTGGCCACGCCCATCCCGCCGAACGGCGTCGCCTCACCGTCGAGGATCGCCAGGTCGATACCGCCCGCGGCCAGGCGTTCGATGACCATGGGCCCGGTGGCCACCTCGACAAACTCCAGTGGCGGCAGTGCGAAATCCGGCCGTGTGCCAATTCCCTGAATTACCTTGCGCCGGACCGTGATGTCATCGCTGTAGACGAGGACGTGCAGCGCCATACGGCCATGCTAGGCCGAGCTGCGGCTACTCGCGAAGGAATCCGGGGAAAGCCCGGGAATCTAGGCCCGGAAGAACCTGACTTCGGAGGCCAGGATGGCCTTCGCACCGATCGCGGCCAGCGCATCCATGGTGGTGTTGACGCCCTTGCGCGGGGCCAGGGCACGCACCGCCACCCACTTCTCGTCGGCCAGCGGGGCCAGCGTCGGAGATTCCAGGCCGGGCGTCACCTTGAGTGCCTCGTCCAGAACCGCGCGCGGGCAGTCATAGTCGAGCATCAAATACAGCTGGCCAAATACCACACCCTGGATGCGCGTCGTCAGCTGTGCGCGAGCCGTTTCCGTTGCCGGATCGGCGTTCTCCCGCTCGATCAGCACCGCCTCCGAATCGCACAGCGACTCACCGAAGGCCACCAGTCCGTGCTGGCGCAGTGTTCGTCCGGTACCGACGATATCGGCGATCACATCGGCCACGCCAAGCTGGATGGATATCTCGACAGCACCGTCCAGCCGAATGACATCGGCCTCGATTCCCTTGGTGGCCAGATCCTTTCGGACCAAGTTCGGATAGGCGGTGGCGATCCGCTTCCCCGCGATGTCGTAAATCGTCCAGTCTCGTCCGGCGGGCGCGGCGTAGCGGAACGTCGATCCACCGAATCCCAGAGCGAGCCGCTCGGTCACCGGCGCATCGGAGTCCATCATCAGGTCGCGGCCGGTGATACCAAGATCCAGCTCGCCGGAGCCGACGTAGATCGCTATGTCCTTGGGCCTCAGGAAGAAGAACTCGACGTCGTTCTGCGGATCGAGCACCGTGAGGTCCTTGGCGTCTCCGCGCCGCCGGTAGCCGGCCTCGGAAAGAATCTCCGACGCGGCCTCGCTGAGCGCCCCCTTGTTGGGGACGGCGACACGCAACGCTCCATTCGCACTGGTCATGTCAGAGCTTCCGGTAGACGTCATCGAGTGTGAGACCGCGGGCAATCAGCAGCACCTGCGCCCAATAGAACAGCTGGCTGACTTCTTCGGCGAGCGATTCGTCGCTCTCGTGCTCGGCGGCCAGCCATACCTCGCCCGCCTCTTCGAGCAGTTTCTTGCCCAGGGTGTGCACGCCCGCATCGAGGGCAGCGACGGTTCCACTTCCCTCGGGCCGGGTTCTGGCGCGGTCACTGAGCTCGGCGAACAGCTCCTCGAAGGTCTTCACGGGTGGCGATTCTGTCACGACCGGCCCCGGTGAGTCATATGGGTTTGCCGGCGGTCGCCGTCAGGACGTCAGCGTGGGCACGGCGCAAGTCCTCCGGAGACAGCCCCGACAACGTGGGGGCACGCCTGCGCCGATCAGTGCCGGGCACCTCGATATGGTTGGGCACCACCAGCACCACACAACCCGCCGCCTCGGCCGCGGCGGCGCCGGTCGCCGAGTCCTCGATGGCCACGCAATCGGACGGATCCACGCCCAGCAGCGCCGCAGCCCGCAAGTACGGGTCCGGAGCCGGTTTGGTACGTACCACCTCGTCACCGCAGACAGTTCCAGAAAACCACTGTGTACCAATGGTCTTGAGCGCCTGGTTGGTGAGCGATCTGATGGTGTTGGTGACCAGCGCCATGGGCACCTGCTCGGCGGCGAGCTGCGCCAGCATGTCCTGCGCACCATCACACCAGGTCAAATCGGTTTCAAAGAGCTCGCCGGTGTACTCGTGCAGCCAGTCATTCTCGCTGGCCATCAACTCGGGGTCCGGCTCCAGCCCGAACGCTGCGAACATCATCTGCATCGTGGCCTCGGCGGAGCCGCCGAGCAGCGCGGTACGCAGTTCGGGGGTCATCTCACCGCCCAGCCTGCGGCACGTTTCGGCCATCGAGATATCCCAGAGCTTCTCCGAGTCGATGAGCGTGCCGTCCATGTCCCACAGCACCGCGCGCATGCGGCCAATTCTGTCAGAGGTCACCCGCTGCCCATGACGCTGGTGCTCAGTCCTCAGGGTTATAGCCGAGGTTCGGGCCGAGCCAGCGCTCCGCTTCCTGCAGCGTCCAGCCCTTGCGCTTGGCGTAGTCGGCGACCTGATCCTGGGCCAAGCGGCCCACCACGAAGTACTGCGACTGCGGGTGCGAGAAATACCAGCCGCTGACGGCGGCGCCGGGCCACATCGCCATCGATTCGGTCAGCTCGATACCGGTCCGCTTCGTGACGTCCATCAGGTCGAACAGCGTCGTCTTCTCGGTGTGCTCCGGGCAGGCCGGGTAACCGGGCGCCGGACGGATTCCGCGGTACTTCTCGCCGATGAGCGCCTCGTTGTCCAGCTGCTCGTCGGGCTGGAAACCCCAGAACTCCTTGCGCACCCGCTGATGCATCCGCTCGGCGAAGGCCTCGGCCAGCCGGTCCGCGATCGACTCCAGCAGGATCGCGCTGTAGTCGTCCAGGTCAGCCTTGAACTCCGTGATCTTGTCCTGGCTGCCGAGCCCCGACGTGACTGCGAAGGCACCGACGTAGTCCCGGTGCCCAGTTTCTCGGGGGGCGATGTAGTCGCCCAGCGAGCGGTTCGGGATGCCGTCGCGATGCTCGCCCTGCTGGCGCAGGTTGTACAACGTGGTCAGCACCTCGGTGCGGGAGTCGTCGGTGTAGACCTCGATGTCATCGCCGACCGCATTCGCGGGGAAGAAGCCAATCACCCCGTTGGCCGTCAGCCACTTCTCCTTGATCAGGGTGTCGAGCATCTGCTGGGCGTCGTCATACAGCTTGCGCGCGGCCTCACCGGTGGCCGGGTTGTTCAGGATGTCGGGGAACCGGCCCTTCATCTCCCAGGCGTTGAAGAACGGCTGCCAGTCGATGTACTCCCGCAACTCCGCGATGTCGTAGTCCAGAAACTCCCGCACGCCGAGGCCCTGGGCGGGCACGGGCGGCGTGTATCCGTCCCACTCGATCGGTGTCCGGTTGGCTCGGGCCTTCTCCAGCGTCAGCGTCGGCCGCTCGTTCTTCTGCGCATGCCGTTCGCGAAGCGATGCGTAGTCCTTCTCGGTGGCCTCCAGTAGCCCCGGCCGCTGCTTGTCGTCGAGGAGTGCGGCGGCGACCGGCACCGAGCGAGACGCGTCCTTGACCCACACGACCGGACCGCTGCGACGCGGCGCCACCTTCACCGCCGTGTGGGCGCGGGAGGTGGTCGCGCCGCCGATCAGCAGCGGAATCTGAAGCCCCCTGCGCTCCATCTCGACGGCGAAGTTGACCATCTCGTCCAGCGACGGAGTGATCAGGCCGGACAACCCGATGATGTCCGCGTCGTATTCCTCTGCTGCAGCGAGGATTTTCTCGGCGGGCACCATGACCCCGAGATCGATTACCTCGAAGTTGTTGCACTGCAACACAACCCCGACGATGTTCTTACCGATGTCGTGAACGTCACCCTTCACGGTCGCCATGATGATGGTGCCGTTGGTGTCCTTGGACGCGGCGACGCCGGACTCTTCCTTTTCCTTCTCGATGTACGGCAGCAGGTACGCGACGGCCTTCTTCATCACCCGCGCCGACTTCACGACCTGGGGCAAGAACATCTTGCCCGCGCCGAACAGGTCGCCGACGACGTTCATGCCGTCCATCAGCGGGCCCTCGATCACCTCGATGGGGCGCCCCCCGGCGTCGGCGATCTCGGCGCGCAATTCCTCGGTGTCGTCGTCGACATGGGCGTCGATTCCCTTGACCAGTGCGTGCGTAATCCGTTCGCGCACAGGCAGACTGCGCCACTCTTGAACAGCCGAGGGGCCAGCCTCCTCCTCCTTGCTGTTGAACCGTTCGGCGATCTCCAAGAGTCGTTCGGCCGCATCCGCGCGCCGGTTCAGCACGACGTCCTCGATTCTTTCCCGCAGGTCGGGGTCGATCGAGTCATACGGCACCAACGCGCCGGCGTTGACGATGCCCATGTCCAGGCCGGCCTTGATGGCGTGGAACAGGAACACCGCGTGAATCGCCTCGCGGACGGGGTTATTGCCGCGGAACGAGAACGACACGTTCGAGATACCGCCGGAGATGTGTACCCCGGGCAGGTTCTCCTTGATCCAGGCGCAGGCCTCGATGAAGTCGATCCCGTACGTTGCGTGCTCTTCGATACCGGTCGCCAGCGCGAAGCAGTTGGGGTCGAAGATGATGTCCTCGGCCGGGAAGCCGACCTCTTCGGTCAAGATCCGGTAGGCGCGTCCGCAGATCTCCTTGCGCCGTTCCAGATTGTCAGCCTGACCCTTCTCATCGAAGGCCATCACCACAACGGCGGCACCGTACTTGCGGCACAGCTGCGCCTCGCGGATGAACTTCTCCTCGCCCTCCTTCATGGAGATCGAGTTGACGATCGGCTTGCCCTGCACGTTCTTCAGGCCCGCCTCGATGACCTCCCACTTGGAGGAGTCGATCATCACCGGGACGCGGCTGATGTCGGGTTCCGCCGCGATCAGCTTGGTGAACCGGTCCATCGCGGCGACGCCGTCGATCATGCCCTCGTCCATGTTGATGTCGATAATCTGCGCGCCGACCTCGACCTGCTGTAGCGCGACCGACAGCGCGGTGTCATAGTCCTCGGCCTTGATTAGGTTGCGGAACCGGGCCGAACCGGTGATGTTGGTGCGCTCACCGATGTTCACGAACAGCGAGTCGTCGGTGATGTTGAGGGGCTCCAGTCCGGACAGGCGAGTCGCCACCGGCACGTGCGCCATCCGCCTCGGTGCCACACCGTCGACAACCTTGGCGATCTCCGCGATATGTGCGGGCGCGGTCCCGCAGCACCCACCAACCAGGTTGACCAGTCCAGCCTCGGCGAACTCGGCAAGGTAGCCGGCCTGGTGCTCAGGGGACTCGTCGTACTCGCCGAAGGCGTTGGGCAAACCTGCGTTCGGATAGCAGGAGACGAAAGTGTCGGCAATGCGCGACATCTCGGCGATGTAGGGCCGCATCTCCGGGGCGCCCAGGGCGCAGTTAAGGCCCACCGCGATGGGCTTGGCGTGCCGAATCGCGTTCCAGAATGCCTCGGTGACCTGGCCGGACAACGTCCGCCCGGACGCGTCGGTGATAGTGCCCGAGATGATGATCGGCCAGCGCCTCCCACGCTGCTCAAACAGCGTCTCTACGGCGAAGACCGCCGCTTTGGCGTTCAGCGAGTCGAAGATGGTCTCCACGAGGATGATGTCGGAACCGCCGTCGACCAGGCCGTTGGCCGCTTCGAGGTAGGCGGCGACCAGCTGGTCGTAAGAGACGTTGCGGGCCGCGGGATCGTTGACGTCCGGCGAAATCGACGCGGTCCGGGTGGTCGGCCCCAGCGCCCCGGCGACATAACGGGGCTTCGCAGGGGTGCTGTACTCGTCGGCGGCCGCCCGCGCCAGCGCGGCACCGGCGTAGTTCAGCTCGTAGCTCAGCTCTTCCATGCCGTAGTCGGAGAGCGACACCGCGTTCGCGTTGAACGTATTGGTCTCGAGGATGTCCGCACCTGCTTCGAGGTACTCACGGTGGATGCCCTCGATGATGTGCGGCTGCGTCAGAGTGAGCAGATCGTTGTTGCCGACGAGGTCGCTCGGCCAGTCGGCGAACCGTACGCCGCGGTATCCGGCCTCGTCGGGCCTGTCGCGCTGGATCGCCGTGCCCATCGCGCCGTCGATCACCAGGATCCGCTGTTCGAGAGCAGCAGTCAGCGAGTCCGTGCAGTCGGGCCGGACATTCGGCTGCGGATTGGTCACGCGCATTCCTTCCAGAGCGGAAGGCGTCCTTAACTCTGCCGAGCGTGGCGGTCACGGGCTGTGATCCGGAACCGTTGCAACGCCTCTCGACCAGATGAAGTCTACGTCGTCACCCGACAGTCGTGCGAACGCCTCATGTGTCGTGCGGTTTCTCCAGGGGCGGTCATATCAACAATGTGATCCGGCTATCCAATCCATTCTCCGCCAGCCGCGGCTCGTCCCCGTCACGCAGGGCTTACGCTGACACCGTGACACTGTCGGATACCGCCCAGAACGGCCTACCCGTGCTGCGCGACCCGGTGGTGGTTGCCGCTTTCGAGGGCTGGAACGACGCCGGTGATGCGGCCAGCGCGGCGTTGGAGCATCTGGACACCACCTGGCAGGCCACCCCGTTGATGACCATTGACGACGAGGACTACTACGACTACCAGGTCAATCGTCCCATCGTGCGGCTGGTCGAGGGCGTCACCCGCGAGCTGGAGTGGCCCGGGATGCACATCTCGTACTGCTCGCCTCCCGGCTCGCAGCGCGATGTGGTTCTGATGCACGGTGCCGAGCCGAATATGCGCTGGCGCACCTTCTGCAACCGCTTGCTGGCCATCGCGGATCGCCTCAACGTATCGACCGTGGTGATCCTGGGTGCCCTCTTGGCCGACACTCCGCACACCCGGCCGGTACCCGTGAGCGGCACCGCCTACTCCCCCGATGCGGCCAAGTTCTTCGGCCTGGAGGAGACTCGATACGAGGGTCCTACCGGTATCGCCGGGGTGTTCCAGGACGCGTGCGTGAACGCCGGGATACCCGCCGTCGCGTTCTGGGCCGCAGTACCGCACTACGTGTCGCAACCCCCCAATCCGAAGGCGACGGTCGCCCTGCTGCAGCGCGTCGAGGATGTGCTCGACGTCGAGGTACCGCTCGGAGATCTGCCGGAGCAGGCTGAGGAGTGGGAGCAGGCAGTCTCCGAGATGACCACCGAGGACGAGGAGATCGCCGAGTACGTGCAGTCGCTTGAGGAGCGCGGCGACGCCGAGGTGGACACCACCGAGATTCTCAGCAAGATCGATGGCGATGCCTTGGCCGCCGAATTCGAGCGCTACCTGCGACGGCGCGGACCCCGATTCGGGGGGTGATCCCTAGAGGTATTCCAGCTTGCTCGCGAGCCAGCGACCGTCCACCAGCTCCAAGGTCATTTTCATCCGGCTTCTGTCGATCCTTGGGTCGGGCCGAACAGAATTGACAATGGACTGATCCACCGCGAGCAGGATTACGACGCTCTTCTCAGGTTGGTCGGCGGTATCCGATTGCACCGCCGAGGCGACCACCTTGCCGACCGCGCTGGCCTTGTTGTCGATCAACAGCTGTCGCAGTTGCACTGAGCCCTTCGTGAACTCGTCTTTGAGCTCGCCCGTACAGCGCTCTAGGATCTGGGCGAAGTTTTCATCGACGTTGCCCGAATCGACCGAGGTCAAGATGACCGTTAACGACTCGGCGGCAGCGCGCGCCTGCTCCCTGAATTCTCGGATCTGACGGTCACGATTGAACTCATCGTGTTCCTGCGCGGCCTTCGCCCGCTGCGCAGCAAGAATCGGACCGTCATGAAACTGCTTCCACGCCAGCAGTCCGCAGGCGCAGAGTGCGACAACGGCAACGCCAATCATCAGGCTGGCGAGAACAATTCGCAGCTGGCCACCGGGCGGCGCGGGATAACCGGTCATATCAGCTCGACATCGCTTGCCAGCCAACGACTGTCGACCTTCTCCATGGTCATTCGCACCCGGCTTCGATCAATACGCGAGTCGGGTATCGCGACGTTAGTCACGGACTGATCGATGAAGAGCAGCATGATGACCTTGTCGACCGATTCGGTGTGAATCGCGGAATCGATCACCTTGCCGCTGGACTTCGCCTTGTTGTCGACCAGAATCTGGTGGAGTTGAGCGCTGGACTTCGCGTACCTCTCTTTGAACGCACCGGTCGACTTTTCCAGTATCTCTGACGTGTTTCTGTCGACATCGCGGTAGTCCGTGTTGATCATCAGCAATGCGAACGCGGTGGATGCTTCCTGCGCTTGCTGACCGGCCTTGTGCGCCTCCCGATCTCGGCTGAGCTGGACACGCCATCCCTCCGGCCCATCAGGAACCGCCCCACCATCGGCCACCAGTTTCCACCCCAGAAACCCGCACCCAGTCAAGGCAACCACGGCAATCAGCCCGGAGACGATGATCGCCACCGTCGCCCATCGACTCGGTCTGGGCGAGGGCATCGGATAACCCGGATACGGGATGGGCTCTTGCGGCCACTGCTGAATCACGACACCCCCACTCAGTTACGGCGCATCAGGAAAGCCGCTGCACCGCCAACTCGTCGAGCGAAAGATAGCAGTTCACCGCCATGGTCAGATCAGCTTCGGCCAGCAGTGACTGGATCACGTGTTTGACGCCGCTGGTTCCGTCCAGCGCCAGCCCATACACGTACGGACGGGCGATCCCCACCAGGCTCGCTCCGAGGGCGACGGCACGTAACACGTCGATGCCGTCACGGACCCCTGAGTCGAAAGTCACCGGAACCGAACCGGCCGCCTGGACGGCCGCGGCAAGACCGTCGATCGCGGGAATTCCGCCATTCGCTTGCCGCCCACCGTGATTGGAATAGGCAATGGCATCGATACCGCGATCCACCGCTTGCCGAACGTCGTCGACATCACAGATGCCCTTGAGGATGATCGGGAGTTTGGTCAGTTCGCGATACCGATCGATATCCGCCCAGGTGAGCCCCGGGTGGCTGAACAGCGACGCCCACACCAGACCGGCGTGCATCGGGGCCAGTTCCCCGGCCGAACGTACCCCCGCGATTTCCAGGAAGCGGGGATCTGAGGTGTAGTTCGCCAGGCAGTGTCCGTGCAGCATCGGCAGGTAACCGTGTGTGAGATCGCGGGGGCGCCAGCCCAATGTGCCGGTGTCCAGAGTCACCGCGAGCGCGTCGTACCCCGCCGCCTCGGCACGCCGGATAAAGCTGTCGGTCAGCTCGGCATCCGAAGACGGGTACAGCTGGAAAATCCCGTAGGAATCGCCGCGCTCCGCAGCGACCTCCTCAAGAGTGGCCGAAGAGAGCGTCGAATACATGGCCGGCACATCAAGCTCACGGGCGGCGGCGGCCGTCAGCAGGTCGCCACGATCGCGAACCGCACCCAGCACACCGACCGGGCAGATGAACACCGGACTGGTGAGCTCGCGCCCCAGGAATGACGTCGACATGTCCCGAGTCGTACGGTCTCGCAGCATCCGGGGCACAAGCCCGTAGTGGCGCAGCGCGGCGGCATTCGCATCCTGGGTGTGCTCGTCACCCGCCCCACCACGCACGTAGCCGAAGATCCCCTCGCCCAGCGCCTGCTCCGCGCGACTCTCCAGTTCGGCAAAGGTGAAGGGAAGTGTCGACACCTTGCCGAGCGCACCCGCCGCGTAGAACTGGAGCTGGAAATCGCCGAAGTTCATCAAGCACTCCTCATCGTTCGGACATTCGCTGGATGCTCAGCGTACTGAGCACTTTCGGCCTCATCCAGCACCGTCGGCCGGGTGGGCGCGCATGCTCATCAGTCTGATCGCACATCACATCGCGGTACAGGTAGCTCGCACATCCGGACGACTGGTAGCAATCCACCTGCCCAGCAAATTGGGACCCAAGTTAGGGGTACCTTACCGGGGTTCCTTATGATCCTCCGTGAAACGCATACGCATTCGGCGTCGGCATACCGTCCGGAAGGCCTCCGTTGTCCGCTCTCACCTACCCTGCTGGCACCCGATTCGCCCTACGCGACGGTGCAACGTGCCTCGTCACGGCCGCGGGCGCGATACTGCTGAACCCGCCGCGCAACGAGAAACTCACCGGGCTCACCGGGCCGCAGCGGCGCGTGCTCAAGACTCTCAACAGCGGCCCCACGACGCTCCCGGAACTGATAACCGATGCCGATAGCGACGCTATCGAACCACTCATCACGCGGCTACTCGAAGGCGGATGGCTGTCGCTGACGGTTCGTAACGACAGGCACGACCTCTATGCCATCGAATGTTTCGGCGTACCCGGCTCCCAACCCACCGATCCCCCACCGTCGGGCGTCCATCTGTCGAAATTCTCGGTACTGCATCGCGATTCACGCGGATACGTGCTGGAGAATCCGCTGAGCTGGTGCGATATCCGCATCCAGGATCTGCGCCTGCTCCCCTTACTCGACGGCCCCGAACGCACCATCGCCGACCTGAGCCAGGAATTCATCACGCGGTTTCGGGCCGATCTGCGCTGGGCCGGATTCCTCGTCTCCAACAACGACGAGGAGAACCGCGAGTTCACCTCGATCAGTTGGAGCGCACCCGACCTGTGGTTCCACCGCCGCAGCACCCTGGGCGAACGCACCATCACGTGGGACCACTTCGGCCCCACGAAATGGGCAAAGGGCAAGTTCCCGCAGCCGGCAGCGCGCAAACCCGACTATCCGGGAATCCCTGTCGCGCTACCCGCCCCGGACCTGGCCGCCCTCCGCGCCGACGATCCGACCCTCACCACGGTCATCGAAGACCGGATCTCGGTGCGCGCCTTCGATGACGCCAACCCCATTACCATCGAACAGCTTTCCGAGCTGCTGTACCGCACTGCCCGTACCCGTGGCGCCCGCTCGGAAAGCGAAGGCGAAGAACTCCTATCCCGCCCGTATCCTTCGGGTGGCAGCGTGTACGAGCTGGAGCTCTATCCGGTGGTGCGCAACGTCGCCGGACTCACACCCGGCATGTACCACTACGACTCCTTCGAGCACGCTCTGCGGCCGGTGGCCGACGTCGACTCCACCGCCGTCAAGCAGCTGCTGAAGTCGACCTCCGCGACACTGGAGGGTGGCGCCGAACCACAGGTGCTGCTGGTGATGGCGGCGCGTGCCGGTCGCGTGATGTGGACCTACGAACAGGTCGCCTACTCGGCCATTCTCAAGCACGTCGGTGTGCTCATGCAGACCATCTATCTGGCAGCCACCGCCATGGGTCTGGGCGCCTGCGCCCAGGGATTCGGCGATACCGCGGCATTCACCGCGGCCGCGGCCGTACCGGAGCTGCAGGAGTGCAGCGTGGGCAGCATGGTGCTGGGTACGCCGGCGACCTCCTGACCGGTCAGGAGGTACCGGCCAGGATCTCCTCATCGGTCATCGCCGCGATCTCCAGGTAGTGTCCCGCGACCACAGCCAGGCGGTCCGGCGTACCGAGTTCGATCTCGCGCTGCTTGAGCCGGTCGGCAAGCCCGGCGACGGTACGGGTGGCAAAGAGGTCGCCAACCAGTGCGTGCTCGACCGACAGCCAGTCGCGCACTCGCGCGATGACCGTCGTGGCGAGCACCGAGTCACCACCCTGGGCAAAGAAATCGTCGTACACCCCAATGGATTCCACGCCCAGCACACCTGCCATCAGATCGGCGAGGGCTGTGTCGAGATCATCCCGGGGAGCCGAGTCGGTTCCGGCGGTGGCCACCTCTTCGAGCAGAGCGGTCACCGCCCCCCGATCGATCTTCCCGTTCGGGGTCAACGGCATCTGATCCAGGAGCTCGACGCGAGCCGGGACCATGTAACCGGGGACCACATCGCCGAGCAGCGCCGCATAATCTGCCGACTGATCCGGGGCACCCGACACCGCGGCAACGAGGATCGGCGCATCACCGCCGACAATGGCAGCGACGGCATGGCGCACACCGGGCACCATCCGCAGCGCACTTTCCACCTCGCCCAGCTCCACGCGATAACCACGGATCTGCACCTGATGGTCTGCGCGGCCGAGGAATTCGATGGTTCCGTCCGGCCAGTACCTGGCCATGTCTCCCGTCCGATACCAGCGCAGTCCGTCGTACTCGACGAATCGTTCTGCGGTGCGTTCGGGGTCATTGCGATATCCGGCCGCGACATTGGCACCACCCACCCAGAATTCACCGGGCACCCAGTCCGGGCAGTCGCGACCTGCGGGTGACACCACCCGGCATCGGACGTTGCGCAGCGGCACACCGAAAGGCACCGTCGCCCAGCGCGCGGGCGGGTCTCCCACCACCTCACAGATGGTGTTGTGAATGGATGTCTCGGTGGCTCCGCCCAAGCCGGAGAACCTGCAGCCCGGGACCTGCGCGGCCAGGCGGGTCGCCAGGTCAGCGCCCACCCAGTCACCGCCCAGGGTGACCGCCCGCAGCGAGTCACCCAGGCCGTTACCGCCGATTTCCAGGATCATGTCCAGCATGCTCGGCACACAGTTGAGAATCGAAACCTTATGGCGCCGTAGCAGATCCACCCACGTGGTGGCCTCGGCGCGCTGCTCGACATCGACTGCGACCAGCGATCCGCCGACCGAGAACATTCCGAAGATGTCATACACGGAAGCGTCGAACTCCAGCGCCGACAGCGCCAGCACCCTGTCGGTCGGCCCGACATCGAACCATTCATTGACGGCATCGATGGTGTTCATCGCCCCGCGGTGCAGCACGTCCACACCCTTGGGAGTGCCCGTCGAGCCAGACGTGAAGATCACATACGCGATCGTGTCGGTCGGTGGAATGACTGGCGCAGCCAACGGCTCGCTGTGGTGCCGAGCGGTATCGATGGACACCGACGGCACCGGAATGTCAGCGTCCGAGACGGTTATCGCCATCGCAACTCCACCGGTTTCGAGGATGCTGGCCCGGCGACGGGCGGGCTGGTCAAATCCGATGGGGATGTACGTCGCCCCGGCGGCGAGCACACCGAGCACGGCGAGAATCTGATCGCGCCCCTTGGGCAGCTGCACCGCCACCGCATCGCCGGGCTGTACGCCCCGGGCCCGCAGCGCACCGGCCACCGCCAGGGCCTGCGCGGCGAGGTCGCCATACGTCCATACCCCGTCCTCGCCACCGAAGCCCCACACCACCGCGGATGCGCCGGGGTGCGTCTTCGCGAAATCGAAGAATCCTTCATGCAGGCATCGGCCGCTCACCGGGCCGTCGGTCGCATTGACGGTTCGCCTGACATCGGCTTGCGAGGCCGGAAGCCGAACGGCCGCATCGGCATTCCAGCCGTCGTCTCCGACACACAGTGCAGCCACCGCATCGGTGTAGCGCGCGAACATGGTGTCGACCATGCCCTCGGGGAAAGCCGATTCACGCACATCCCAGTTGAGCAGCAGGCCACCGCGCACCTCAGTGACCTGCGCGTCCAACAGCACCTGCGGCCCTTGGGAAATGATCCAGACCGGTTCGCCAAAGGTGTCCATGACCGACGAGGCGAACAACTCCCCCAGATTCAGCGCGCTGGTGTAGACAACCGGCGCCAACACCGGCTCACCGCGGTGCCTACCGAGATCGCGGAGCACATTCAGCCCGGGATACGCCGAATGAGCCCCGCTCTCGTACATGCTGCGTTGCAAGGCCCGGGCCCGGTCGGCCACCGACATCTGATCGGTGAGATCGACGTCGAGCATGATCGAGGAGGTGAAGTCACCGATCACCCGGTCGATATCGGGATGCACCGATTCACGATGGAACAGCGGGACGTTCAGCAGGAAACGGCTTTGCGCGGACCACCCTCCGATCGTCTCCGCGAAGACCGCGGCCATCGCCATCGCGGGGGTGATGCCACGCTGATGCGCGGCCGCCAGCAACTGCTGCTTGGCCTGCGGTTCCAGCCAGTAGTCGTATCGGACGGTGCGGTGTGGTTCGGCGCGTTCACTCACCGGTACGGTCGGCAGCTCCGGCGCACCCGGCAGGTCGTCCAGCCGCTCGCTCCACCATTTCCGATCACGCTCGCGCGCCGACTCATCACCGCGCTGCTCGGTGCGATACCGCCGGTAGGTGTATCCCAACTCTGGTTGCGCGGCACCGTGATACAGCGCAGCCAGATCGGACACCAGCACTCGGTAGCTCATCGCGTCCCCGGCCAGCATGTCGACATCCAGATGCAGGCGGCTGCGCTGCTCGTCGCGCAGGGTCAGCGTGACATCGAGCACCTGGCCGTCCTCGATCGCCAGGCGCTGATGCGTCTTGCGTTCACGGAGCCCGGTCAGTGCCGCCTCGATTTCCTTGTCCGCACGTCCCCGCAGGTCCACCACGCTGAACACATCACGCTCCGGAGCCGACAAGGTCTGCTGGGTGCCATCAGGCAGAAACCTGGTGCGCAGCATCGGATGTGCCGCCACCAGCCGTTCCACCGCCAGCCTCAGCCGCTCGGGATCGATTGCTCCACCGTCGAACTCGACATACAGGTGTGCGGCGACGCCACCGAGCTCCTGATCTTCCGAACGACCGATCCAGTAGGCGTGCTGCATAGTGGCCAGCGGGTAGGGCGCATCCTCCGCCGCGTCGTCCGTGTCCGCCGGGGTGCCGGCGGCCGCGACGTCGGCACGAACGTCCGGGGCCGACTCCGCGCCATCGCCCAATAGCGCGTGCCAGGACTCGACCGACGGCTCGGCGGCGAGCTGCGCGAAGGTGATGCGGCTCCCCCGCTTGCGCCATCCACCTGCCAGGGTCATCATGCGGATCGAGTCCAGCCCAAGCGTGATGAGGTCGGCGGCGTCCGAGATCTCCCGGGGGGTGAGCCCAATGAGGTCGCCGACGGTCGCCTTAATCTCGTCCTTGCTGATTGATTCCATCCGTGCTGTCTTCCTGTCGCTATCCGTCAAGTGCCCGAGCCAGCGCGGCAACGCTCCGTTGCCACAGCCACGCCAGCCGCTCGGCATCCGCCGAGGTGAAAAGGTTTGAGCTCCATTGCCAGTTGGTGACCAACTGCGGTCCTTCGGTAGTCGTCATCACCGCCGAACCGATGTTGATGGCGAATCGCAACGGCAGATCCGGTTCGGAGTCCGGAGGCACGGCGAGACTTCGCGAATCCGTGATGAGCGACCATGGCTGATCGTCAATACCACTGATATCCATACGGCCCACATAGTTGAACTGGATCTGCGGGTCCCGCGCCGAAGCCAGCTCCTCACGGCGCTCCGCATAGCGAAGCAAACCGTAATCCAGCCCCTGATGCGGAATCTCGCTGAGATGCGCGGCGACCGTGGCCAAGAGCCGACCGGCCGCCTGGCTGTCGTTCTCCACCTGATCAATGTCTATCGCCGTCTCGCCGGCGGCCACGCGTACCGGATAGACCGTGGTGAACCAGCCAACGGTGCCGCTGGTGTCCGTGTCGAGCTCCGCGTCGTCTCTGCCGTGGCCCTCCAGCGAGACCAGAGTGCCTGCGGCAGGGTCTTGTCCGCGCTGCGCACGCCAGCTGGCCACCGTGACCGCCAGCGCCGCCAGCAGGAACCCGTAGACACCTTCGGGCTTGTTCAGCGACGCCAGCAGCCGGGCGGTGATATCGACAGGTGTCGGTACCGCGGTGGTTTGCAAGGTTCCCCAGGTGTCTCGGACCGGGTCAGCGTGCCGCGACCCCAGCTCCGGATCGGCACCAGAGACCTGTGTGGCCCAATAGTCCCGCTGACGTGACACGTCCTCGCTGGAGGCGCGCTGCTGCATCAGCTGGCTCCACCGCCGATACGAGGTGAACTCCATGGGCGCCTTGGGCACTCCGCCGGATTCCACCGCGTGCCACGCATCCGCAAGGTAGCCCAGCACAATGTGCCAGGACACCACGTCCATCGCCAGATGATGGACGGTCAGCAGCAGGGCGTCGCCCGCCTCGGCGTCTGTGAGCCAGGTTGCCCGCATCATGGCACCCGATGACGGGTCCAGGGCGTCAAAGGCCTTTCGTGCCGCAGTGGTAATCGCGGCGTGGGTGGCTTCTCCCGTGGGCAGCTCCACGTGGCTGAGCACACTTTCGGCGCGCACCACCCCAGGTTCACGGGTGACCACCCGAGGCCCATCAGGGGTATCCACCAGCGTCGACCGCAACATGGCGAATCCGTCGAGAAGCAGCTGGAGCATCTGCTCAATCCGTGGACCATCGATGCCCTCGGGCAGCCGGACAAGCACCGACAACGAGAGCCGTCGGTAGATTTCGCTTTCGTACATCCACGACACCACCGGCAGTGGCGGAACCTCGCCGTAGTCCGCTTCTCCCGCAATCGAATCCAGGCCCTCGGCGCGACCGGCTCGTTCGTCTATGAGGGCCGCGAGCTGCCGGATCGTCGGCGCGGCCAACACCATGCGCGGGGTAATCACCAGATCGCGCTTACGCGCCTTGTTCACCAGTGAAATCGCGACGATGCTGTCCACTCCAAGGGAAAAGAAGTCTTCGTCGATACCCGGAGCGGTGCCGTCGAACAGTTCGGCACAGCACTCACACAGTGCACATTCGGTGGTGCTGCCTGGCTGCGCCGCCACACCCTCGGCGGCGCCTCCGGACAGGGCGTCCAGCGCGAGCCGCTCCAGCACATCGCCGTCCAGCTTGCCGTTTACCGTGACGGGCAGCCGCTCAAGCACAACCAGACGCGACGGCATCATGTAAGACGGCAGCCGATCGGCGAGGCCGAACAGGGTCCGAGCAGAGTCGAATTCGGCTGCCTCCTCTTCCGAGACAACAAAACCCACGAGAGTGGCACCGCCCGCACGGCGCACCACAGTCACCGCGGCGGTTTGCACACCCGGTTGTAGACGCAGCGCGGATTCGATCTCACCGACCTCGACCCGATAACCGCGGATCTTCACCTGAGAGTCAGCACGGCCCAGATACGCGAAGCCTCCGTGGGGCACACGGCGCACCAGGTCGCCCGTCCGGTACATGCGCTGACCCGGTTGCTGCGGATCCGCGACAAAAGCGCCCGCCGTCACCGCGGGCCTGCCCGCGTATCCGCGGGCCAGCTGTGCACCGGCGAGATACAACTCGCCCACGGTACCGTCCGGCACCGGCCGCAACCGCGAATCGAGAACGTACCCGGCCATTCCCTGATTGGGCGTGCCGATGGTGGGCTCCGGATAGTCCTTCACCGCTGCCACAACAGCTTCGACAGTCGTCTCGGTGGGGCCGTAACAGTTGTAGACGGCGGTACCGCTCAACGAACGCAGCCGGTTCCACAATGCCGTCTCGATAGCCTCGCCACCAAGGGCCAGCACCGGAAGCTCCCGGTCGAGCAGTCCCGCGGCGGACAACTGAGCCAGCATCGACGGCGTGGTGTCGATCATGTCAATACCGTGCGCGGC
Source organism: Mycobacterium sp. D16Q16 (assembly GCF_002013745.1). NCBI lineage: Bacteria > Bacillati > Actinomycetota > Actinomycetes > Mycobacteriales > Mycobacteriaceae > Mycobacterium > Mycobacterium sp. D16Q16. Next base: position 87,644 of record NZ_MAEY01000020.1, on the reverse strand, counting down.
CATGCCCCGCACCAGCCGATGCGCATCCCGCATGGCCTCGGCGTCGAACAGGTGCACGGTGTGCCCGTCCAGCAGACCGATCATCGGCTGCCAGGAGGCGTCGAAGCTCAACGACCATGCATGGGCGATCCGCAATGTGCGCCCGAGCCGCGCGGTAGCCGGTCGATACACCCGATCACGATGGTCGGCAAAGTAACTCATCAGCGCACCGTGCGTGCCGATGACCCCCTTGGGCTCACCGGTCGAACCGGAAGTGAAGATGAAGTAGGCACTCTGCTCACGGTGCCGATCGACCACAGGCGCAGCGACGGGGCGCGCGGAGATCCGCTCGATGCTCGCCGGCTCGTCGAGCACCAGAACGGGATAACGCCCGTCGGCGATATCCCGATGTTCGCCGACCGTGACGATGAGTTTCGGATCAGACTGACGCAGAATCGATTCGATGCGCGCCCTCGGCAACCCGATGTCCACCGGAACATATGCCGCGCCCGCTGCCAGGACCGCCAGAATAGCGACGATGGCATCAGTAGATCGCGGGAGTGCCAGTGCCACAGTGTTTTCCGGACCGATATCGTGGGCAACCAGTTCCGCCGCCAACCGGCTCGCGTTGGCGTGCAACTGCGCGTAGGTGTAGCGCGTGTCGGCCCCCGCCGACTGCACAGTAAGCGCGATTCCGTCGGGGTTCTCGGCCGCCTGCGCCGCGAACAGCTCCCACACCGAAGCAACCGACGGATCGGCCGCCGACGGCGTCACGACGATTTCCGCGCGCTCACGAGCAGTCAGCACATCGAGCGCATCCGGTGTCCGGTCACCGATCTCCGGCAGCTGACGTAACACCGAGACAAGGCGCTCGCCGATGCTGGCGCCCGAAACATGCGGTAACGCCTCCGGAATTGCTTCAATGAGCACCAGCAGCGAATCTCCATGCATGTGCGACACCACGGTGAGCGGATAGTGGGCCAGACTTTCCATCTCAACCGGACGGAAGCGAGTGCCGTCTGCCATCTCGACGGCCTGAGCCGCATCGCCTATCGGGGCGTTCTCGAAGACGAACAGGGTGTCGAACAACGCGGCACTGCCCTCCGCGCGCTGCAGCGCGGACAGGCTCAGGTACCCAATATCGCGCATCGCCGCGGCCTCGCGCTGCAATTGCGCACACTGCTCAACTACCGACGTCGAGTAGTCGACGTGATGCACCATCGGCACCGAGTTGATAAAGAGCCCGACCATCCGCTCGACATCGGGTAGTTCCTTGGGCCGCCCGGACACGATGGTGCCGAACACCACATCCGTGCGATCGGTCAGCCTGCCGAGCACGAGCGCCCACGCGAACGCCGTCACGGTGTTGAGGGTGAGCCCGTTCACGGCTGCCCACTGGCGAAGCCGCGCGGTTTCCTCTGCGGTCAAAAGGAATTGCGATTTCTGGGGCACGCTGTCGTGTGCGGCGACAACGCCGTCGGCAAGCATGAGCGGCCCGGAGACGGTGCTCAGGTAGCGCATCCATCGCTCGGTCGCGGCGGCGTCGTCCTGCGCGTTGAGCCATGCGATGTAATCGCGGTAGGGCCGCACCGCCGGCAGTCCATCGGCAGACCCGTTGGCCTGATAGACGGCGAGAAGCTCGCTGAAGAAGATGGCGATCGCCCAGCCATCCATGAGGATGTGGTGGGTGGTGACGATCATCCGGTGCCGCGATTGGCCGGGGACGGTGAGTAACACGATGCGGATCGCGGGACCCTTGCCCAGATCGAATGGGCGGCGCCGCTCGCTCAGCGCGACATCGTCGAATTCCGTTGGCTGTGCCTCACGTTCCTCCCACGGAATGTCCGCGTGAGTAGGCACGATCTGCACGGGTTTGGGCAGCCCGCGGTCCCAGAAGGCGGCACGCAGATTGGGGTGCCGAGTCAGGAGTGCCTGAGCACTGCGGTGCAACAGATCGACGTCGAGGCCGCCTTCGATATCGGCGACGAACTGCATGCTGTACAGATCGACGCTCTCGTCGGCGAGCTGGGATAGCGCAAAGAAGCCTTCCTGTAGGGGACTCAGCGCCAGCACGTCCTCGATCTGAGGCTGCTGTTCGGTACCCGTCACGACTGCGCCTGCCACGATGCGGTGAGCTCAGCGAGCGCCTCGGCACTTAGGCCAGAAGCACTCATCGGAGCGCTGGGCTCTGTCGGCCTTTCGGTACCCGAATTATCCTCTGCCGCCACCGAGTCAGCGGAATCGACAGCTCCCGCCAGCTGGGAGATCGTCGCGCATTCGAACACCATTTGCGGGGTCATCGCCAGGCCACGTTCGGCAGCACGGGTCGACCATTGGATGGAGATGACGCTGTCGCCGCCAAGAGCAAAGAAGTTGTCCTCGGGATCGATATCGCTGATCTCCAGCAGCTCCTCCAGGATGGCGATGAGTGCGAGCGTGGTCCCCTCAGACCCCTCATTCACTGGCGCCGCGACACGTTCGTGTGCGGCGGCCGGCGGAGCCAACAGCCGCTCCATCGCATCCGCCGGTAGCAGCACGATCTCGGAAACCCGTAGGTCCTGGTCCTTGGCGAACGCGTCGAACGCCGCATCCAGCGCACGTGCGATCAGCCGGGTGGTGTCGGGGTCATACAGATCGGCGTTGGCCACCACCGACACATCGAGCCCGCCCGAGGGGGTGACGTTTAGCGCGAAGTTCAGATCCAAATAGGAGACGTCCACCTCCATCGGCAGCGGTACCAAAGAAGTCCCGCCAGAGCCTGTCAGATCTCGTGCCTCCGTACCCCAATCCGCACCACGAAAATTGACCATGGTCTGAAACAGAGGATTCCAGGAGAGCGAACGCGGCGGATTGACGGCCTCCACCAGTTTCTCGATGGGCAGTTCCTGGTGTGCATGTGCGTTGAGCGTGGCATCACGGCTACGTTTCAGTACCTCGCGCAGGGTCGGGTCCGCGGACAAGTCGTTCCGCAGCGCCACCATATTGGCAAACAGTCCAACAAGATTCGCGACATTCGGGTGTACTCGGGCGGCAACCGGGCTACCGATGACGATGTCCGTGCCACCGCCGAGCCGATGCAGAACGGCGGCCAGTGCCGCTTGGTAGACCATGAATTCGGTGACACCATGCTGCTCGGCCATCCGAGTCAGTGCCTGCCTGCGCTCGGGCGGCACGGTGAATCTCTCAACCTCACCACGCTTTCCGAGAATCTGCGGCCGAGCGCGATCGTGTGCCACCGCAATCTCGACGGGCACGCCGGCCAACAGCTCACGCCAGTATGCGACCTCCGCCTGCCCGAACTCGCTGCCGGCGCCGAAGGCGTTGCGCTGCCACAAGACATAGTCCGCATATTGCACCGGGTGCGGATCCCACTGTGGCGCCTGTCCCGCGATACGGGCGCGGTACGCGGCCACCAAATCATCGACGATCACGGTGAACGAGACGTGGTCCACCACCAAGTGGTGCACCGCCAGGGCCAGCACGTGCTCCTCGGCACCCAGCTCGACAATGGAGGGACGGAACAGCGACTCCGATTCCAGCCCGAATATGTGGTGTCGCAGCTCGGCCAGGGTGTCCGCAAGGTTTTCCGGATCGGTCCGGAGGATCGGGACCGACAGCTCCCGCGACGGATGCACGATCTGGTAGGGCCCGCCCTCATGGATCGCGAAATTGGTGCGTAACGTCTCGTGACGGGCGACCAGGTCATTGAGGGCCGCAATAAGCGCGGTTGTCTGCAAGGGACCGTCGAAACGCAACGCCAGCCACATGTTGCCAATATCGGTAACACCCTCCATCTGGCACTCGAACCACATGGACAGCTGGGACGAGGAGAGCGGCAGACGCTCCGGACGGGCGGTTTCGACGAGATCCGGACGACCGTCCTGAGGAGCGACCTCCATCTCATCGGAATCATCGAGGTCCAGCTCATCGAGCTCGATCTCGAACTCCTCGCGGAAGTACGTGACAAGCTGCTCGGCAAGTCCCGCCGGAGTGGGACTGTCGAAGACCGTGCGCACCGTCAAGTCGATGCCGAACTGAGCGCGGATCTGCGCGACGAGGCGCGCGGCCAGCAGCGAATGGCCACCCAGTTCGAAGAACGAATCATCAACGCTGACCGCGTCACGCCCGAACAAATTGGCGAAGATCGCGCACATTCGACGTTCGGTTGGCGTCGTCGGGGCCCGAAATGCCCTCGCCGCCATCGCATCCGGGGTGGGTAGCGCCCGCTTGTCCAGCTTGCCGCTGGTGGTCAGCGGAATCTCGGGAATGACCGCGAATGCGCTGGGCACCATGTACCCCGGCAGCAGTTCCTGAGCGCGAGCGCGCAATTCGTCCAGGTCGATCTCCGCGTTGGGTCCATCGGCGGCGGGCACGACATAGGCGGCCAGCATCGGACCCACCTGCGGATCCTCCACCACGGCGACCACACAGCGACCGACTCGCGGATCGGCGCCGATGACCCCCTCTACCTCACCGAGCTCGATGCGGAATCCGCGGACCTTGACCTGCTCGTCGGCGCGGCCCACAAACTCGAGTTGGCCGGAAGTATTACGGCGCACCAGATCACCGGTGCGGTACAGCCGACCTCCGGGACTGAACGGGTCGGCCACGAACCTCTCGGCGGTGAGTACCGGCCGGCCACGATAGCCGCGGGCCAGCTGCGTACCCCCGAGATACAACTCACCGACGACGCCGGCAGGCACCAGTTCGAGCGACTCGTCCAACACGTAGGCGTACACGTTTCGATTCGGCAGGCCTATCGGCACGACCGAATTGCCCTGAGGGCCTTCAACAGGCATATACGTCGAACACACCACGGCCTCAGTGGGTCCGTAGTGATTCCTTAGTTCGACGTCGAACATCAGGGCAAACTTGTCCGCTACCTCGCCGGGAAGCGCTTCACCACCGACGGGAATGTGCCGTAGCCCGCGCAACTCACCGGCCTCGGGCATCAACATCACCGAATTGAGCAGCGACGGCACCATGTGCAGCACCGTCACGCCCCGACGCCGCACCAGGTCGATCACATACCCGATATCGGAGAAAGGATTTGGCTTGGGAACGACGACCTGCGCCCCCAAAGACAAAGGGCACAGGATGTCGGCCAGCGAGGCATCGAAGCTCACCGAGGTGGACTGCAGCATCCGATCCTGGGCTGTCATGCTCCAGTCGGCCGTAAAAGCGACCACATGCTCAGCGATCGCCACATGCGCAACGGCAACACCCTTGGGTCGTCCGGTGGATCCAGAGGTGTAAATCACGTAGGCCACGTTCTCGGGCAGCAGCGGGCGCAACCGGTCCGCGTCGCTAATCGCGGTATCGGAAAGGGCGGCGGCGTTCTCCTCCGCTGCCTGGAACTCCCGCGCTCCCAACACCATCCGGGGCTTCGCATCGGCGCTCAGATACTCGATGCGCTCGCCGGGAAGGCCAGGGTCAATGGGCATGTACGCCGCGCCCGATTTGAGGACCGCGAACATCGCCACAATGAACTCGACCGATGTCGACATTTGGAGGGCGATCACATCCTCGGTACCCACCCCTTGCGCGATGAGCCACCGCGCGAGGCGGTTCGCGCGACGGTGCAGCGCGTCATAGGTAAGTTCCGCCTCATCGGACACCACCGCCAACGCATCCGGTGTCGCCTGAGCCGCCGTCTGAAGAAGATCCACGAGCGTCCCACGCGGAACATCGGACAGCGCTCCGTGCGACTGCGCCAGGACGGCCGAGCGCTCCTCGGCGCCAAAGAGATCCAACCGTGAGAGTGGTTCCTCCGGGCGAGTCAGGCCGTCATCAAGCAGCCGCCCATAGTGCGCGAGGAGCTGATCTACCAGCCACTGAGGTAGTGCATCGGTCTGATATTCGATCTCAACCACGGTGCCCGTCGAGTCCGTCGCAACCGCCAGAGCCAGTGGCACTTGCGCGGCACCCGCATCGAGATCGAGGCGGGTGGTTTCCACGCCTGCCAGTCGATATCCGTTGGGGTCCTTGCGCATACTGAAGCCGAGCCGCACCAGCTCATCCAGTCCGTCGCGGCCGGTGCCGCGGCTCGGATTGACCTCGCGCACCACCTCGTCGATTCCGATGTCCTGGTGCTCAAAGGCCCCCAGGCACGCCTCGCGCACGGTGGCCACGTATGCGGCGAAACCTGCCCTCGGGTCCACGCCGGCACGTAACAGCACCGTGTTACCGAAATAGCCAATTGCCTTTTCCGCATTGGCCTTGCGCTCCACTACCGGGATAGCGATGAAGAAATCCGTGGCCGCGGTGTAGCGATGAATAAGCGTGCCGAAGGCCGCCAGCAGCACCATGAACGGCGTTGCCGAGTGCGCTCGGGCGAATTCCTCCATCCGCGCCGCCGTCTCTGCGGACAGCGGAACCGCTCGCCGCCGCGCAGATCGTGAAGTCACGTTTGACGATGACGAGCCGGGAAGGTCCAGGGGCTCCGGGAGTGGCGCCAGCGACTGGCGCCAATAGTCGATGCCGGCGTCCGATGACCGGGCGGCGGCCGCCCCCACGACCATGAACTGAGGAGCGTCACCCTCGACCGGGCGGCCGTTGTAGTACTCGCTCAGCTCGGCGAAGAACACGTCCCAGGAGTTGTCATCGAAGCTGATGTGGTGCACCACCAACAGCAGAACGAATTCCTGCTCACCCAAACGGAGCAACGTGACCCGTAGCGGCAGGTCGGCCGTCAGATCGAATGGGCGTCCGAGTTCGCGGCCCGCCAGCGCCTGAATCTCCCGCTCGCGCACGCCCTCCTCAGTATTGGCTAAATCTACAGTGGTCCACGGAAGTTCGATGTCCTCGGCGAAGACCTGATACGGCTCTCCGGCAGCGTCGACGCCATAGGTAGTGCGCAGGATGTCGTGCCGCCGGATAATGGCCGCGAAGGCATCACGCAGCCGAATCTCGTCGAGAGCGCCTCGCATCCGATGCGCGACACCGACGTTCAGCGTGGTATCAGCCTCATCTTTGGTCTGCAGAAACCACATGCGTCGCTGACCTGGCGCGAGTTCGCGCCGCTCACCCGCCGGGACCCGGGGGGCCGTGTCAGTGGCGGCTTTCGCCTCCACGCCACTTTCGGCAAGCCGTTTGCGCAGGAGCTCGCGCCGGCGGTCCAATGCGGACAACTGATCCCCGCTCACCGAGCACCACCACTCAGGACGAAAGCCTGGAATCCGAACGACTCCGCGCGCATGAAATGAACCACCTCAATCTAGGAACTATGCCTAGCCTTACCTTAATGTCTGTCGGCGGCAGCGGGTGACGCCCCATGGGTGCCGTGAATCACCACGCCCCGAGCGTGAGCTGCATACCCAATAGCGGGTTACGTTAGGCTAATCTAACTATCTGCAAGTTGGAAGGAAGCTCGACGTGGATCGCAAACTCGGATGGATCAGGCAGTTCCATAAGCCGGAGTCACCCGATGCACCATTACTGCTGTTCTTTCCCCATGCAGGTGCTGGCGCTTCGGCATATCGCACGCTCTCGAAAGCCGCTTCGGCAAATTTCAATGTCGTGATATTCCAATACCCTGGGCGCCAAGATCGCGCCGGTGAGCCAGCCTTGTCGACGCTTCCCGATATCGCCTCGGGAGCATTCACCGAGTTCCAGTCATCGGAACACAATCGCGGCGTTCCGATCCATACGTTCGGCCACAGCATGGGCGCCGTGGTCTCGTTTGAGTTTGTCCGACTCGCGGAGGCCGCCGGACTGGACGTGCGTCAACTGACCGTCTCCTCAGCGGTGGCGCCTGCCAATATCGCCGACAAGCCCGCTCTGCCGACCGACGATGACGCGGTATTGGCACATATGGGCGCCCTCGACGGTACGAACTCCGCGGTCATGGGCAATCTCGACGTCATGCGGATGGCACTGCCGGTCATGAAGGGCGACTATCGGGCCTTCAACGCGTACGAGTGCACCGAGGGTGTCAAGGTTGCGGCACGTATCCACTCGATCGGTGGGGATCAAGACCCCATGATCACCATGCGCGACCTCTACGGCTGGGGTAAACACACCAACGAACTCGACGTGACGTTGTTTGATGGCGGGCACTTCTTCCTGAACTCCCAGACCGAGGCGCTGGCCGAACTGCTGGCCGCGAACGCGGCCCGCGCGGACTCGCCGCGACGATGAGCGACACCGACGCCGATCCCGTTGTCATCTCCGGTATGGCGATCGAGATGCCTGGGGCGATCGACACCCCGGCAGCGTTCTGGAACGCATTGGCGGACGCTCGCGAGCTCGTCTGCCCTTTCCCCCGCGATCGCGATTGGCCCGTCGACGAGCTGTTGTCGCTATCCAATCTGGACGGCTGGGGACGCGTGTCCGACGCCGGTGGATTCCTCACCGATGCAAGTGCTTTCGACCCCACTTTTTATGGGATCACACAGCGCGAAGCAGTCGCCATGGACCCGCAACAACGGGTGGCCATGCGATCAGCGTGGAAGGCCTTAGAGAACACCGGCCTGAACCCGGGAGCACTCGACGGTTCCGAGGCCGGTTGTTTCATCGGTATCTCCCCCAACGAGTACGGGCCGCCGGTCGGCGAAGTCAATGCCCACAGCGGAATGCGTGTGGTCGGCCGTGGACAATTGGGCGCGGCCGGTCGCATCTCGCACCAGTTGGGACTCATCGGGCCGTCCATGTGCATCGACTCGGCGTGCGCATCGTCCTTGGCAGCGCTTCATGTCGCCGCCACCGCGGTTCGGGCCGACGAATGCGAGTGGGCCATCGCCGGCGGCGTCTGCGTCATGGGCTCACCTGGCGGGTTCTATGAGTTCTCCCGGATGCACGCTCTCGACCCCGACGGGCACTGCCGCTCGTACTCCGATGAGGCCAACGGCACACTCTGGGGCGAAGGCGTGGGAATGGTTGTACTGGAACGTGAATCGCGCGCTCGCGCCCTGGGTCACCGGGTGTACGGGCGCATCATGGCCATCCGTACTAACCACAATGGCGGGGGTAAACCCATCCTGGTGCCACGCGGGCGGGCGCAGGCGAAGCTGGTCGCCGCGACCATCGCCGCCTCCGGTGTCAATCCAGCCGACGTCGGGATGCTCGAAGGACATGGCACGGGCACCCGCGCCGGCGATCCGCTGGAGATCATGGCGTTGCAGAGCACCTACGGGGCCGGAGGCTCACACGCACTGCTGGGATCTGCGAAATCTAATGCCGGACATGCACAATCGGCTGCGGGAATGGTAGGGCTGATCAAATTGCTGTTGGCCGGACAGCATGGACACATCCCTCCCACCTTGTTCGCGGACAACCCCACGACCAAGGTCGACTGGTCGATGACCGGGATCCGCCTGGCCACGAAGCTGCACCCCTGGGAGCCGAAGAATGGCATCCGGTACGGCGCCGTCTCTTCCTTCGGGGCCGGGGGCGCCAACGCGCACGCCATCATCGCGATGCCTGCCAGCGACGCAGTCGGAGAGGACGGCGACGATGTCTAGCCACCGCTTACCCGACGGAACCATCCCTGTCCTACTCTCGGCGGACACCCCAGAGGTGCTGTGCCGGGAGGCCGCCGCACTCCTGGCGTATGTGCTTGACCACCCGCGAATCACCCCGAATCGGATTGCGGGCATGATCTTCCGGACCCGCACCGCGCGCCGGTTCCGCGCACTGATCACCGTCGACGACCACGATCAATTGGTAGCCGCACTGCGGGCCGTCGTTACCGGTGCGATCCACACCCACGTGATCCGCAATGCCGAGCCCGCGACCTCTCGCCGCCGTGGATTTGTGTTCCCCGGGCAGGGCGGGCAACGCCCGGGCATGGGAAGACTCTTCTACGATCGGTTCCCCGATTTTCGCGACAAGGTCGACCGCTGCTCGGAACTGTTCGCCACGCAGTTCGGCCGTTCGCCGCTGAATTATCTTCTCGATGAACACCTTCCCGCCGATGACCGTGCAAGTGTCGTCCAGCCCGCCCTGTTCACTCAGATGGCGGGCCTGGCCGCGCTGTGGCGTTCCGTCGGCGTCACCCCGGATGTCGCGATCGGACACAGTCAGGGTGAGATCGCCGCGGCGTATGTTTCCGGCACCATGTCTCTTGCTCACGCGGTCACCGTGGTGGGCACCCGGGCCCGGATCGCGGATGAATTCCCGGCAGACGACTACGTCATGGCGGTGATCGCCGCCGATCGCGACACCTGCGAGGAACTGCTTGCCCGGCAATCGGGTTGGGCCGAACTCTCGGTGATCAACTCCCCCTCGATGGTGGGGATCTCCGGCCAGCGCGAGACCGTTCAGCAGATTGTCGACCGCCTCACCGAAGACGGGGTCTTCGCTCGGATCATCCCGGTGCGATACCCGGCGCATACCAGCATGATCGCCTCGATCGGCGCCGAGATTCGCATGGCCCTTGCCGAAGGTCTCGGCGTCAGCGAGTTCGCGGTCTCCGAAATCGATTGCATTGGTTCGACACTAGGTGCACCGATTACTCCTGAGGTACCGGTCGATCAGTATTGGTTCTGGAACCTGCGCAATGTCGTCCGTTTCGATCGCGCCATCGCGACCGCGGTGACGGCTCAGGTCGACACCTTCGTGGAGCTCGCCGAACATCCCACATTGCAGCTGGCGATCCGTGAGAATCTCGCGGCTCTGGACTCCGAACGCACCGCGTGCGTAGTAGGCACATCCACCCGGACCGCAACCGATCTGGCCGAATTCACCGCCAACCTCGCGAACCTCGCCGTCCATGATCTCAACTACAACTGGGACGCGCTGCGCACCGAGACATCCGAACCCATATCGCTGCCATTGCGCGACTTCCCCAATGTTCAGAACAACGACGTTCCACTCTGGCTGTCGTACCGCTGGGCGAACAGCGGGGCTTCCGTAGCGACGCACACCTCCGTCCCGCAGGAAGCCGATCGCCCAACAGACCGAGTCGATTCTCCGGCACACCCGCGGCTACTGCGCGAGGCCTGGACCAAGGTGACCCGGCGCTCGATGATGCCGCCAAGGTTCTATGGATTCATCGACGCCACCGGCGAGGCCGGGGCGCTCGTCGAGGCACTGCGCGAGGGTGCGCCGGACTTCGGTTCATCGGCCCACATCATTGGCGACGCAGAGGTATCCGGTACCGGCGACGCTGACACTGTGGTGATCGTGCTTCCCGCCGCGGGACAACTGGATGACCCCGGGGCCGCCGACGCGGTGGCACAGTTCTTCGGCGACCGCACATGGTGGCCAGAGCTGTCGAGCTCGGTGACCGGATGCTGGATTGTCACGGTCGGCGGCGAAGAAGTCACCAGCGCAGATACGTCATCAGATCCGGTGCACGCCGCGATCGCCGCCGGATTTCGCTGCATGGGTGCCGAGCATCCGGGAATTGCCTTCCGGCATCTGGACCTCACGTCGGATATCGCCCACCCGGACAGTGCCAGCATCGTCCTGGCCGCGCTGCAATCAGCCGGAGAATCGGAGTTGGCACTCCGGGCGGACGGCATGTACGCCAAGCGCATCCTGGATGCCAGTCAGGACGGCGATAGCGAAACCGCCACTGCGGTACCCGATCACGTCCTGATCACCGGGGGCACCGGAAAACTCGGTCAGGAATTCTGCGAGCACTACGCCCGACTGGGCACCCGGCACATCACCCTGATCAGCCGTTCCGGCGAGACCGCCGCGGTGGCCGGACGGCTCGACGCCATCCGGCGCAGCACCGGTGCCGTGGTTCGTGCACTCTCCTGCGATGTGACCAATGCGTCCGCCGTCGCCGAACTCGCCGGTGAGCTGCGCGAATCGCCTGCGGACCTGATCATCCATGCCGCGGTGAGCTATTCGGATACTCCGCTCGCCGAGGTCACCTCCGAGAAGTTCCACCAGGCGTTACGCGCCAAGGTCGGGGGCATCACGAATGTCCTCGACGCCCTGCCCCGCACCGATTCCTGTCACGTCATGTTGTGCTCATCGCTGGCGGCGACGATCGGCGGCAAAGGCCAGCTGATGTATGCGGCGGGCAACCGGATGCTGGACGTGCTCGCGGCCCGTCAGCGTTCCGCCGGACTGGATTGCGTATCCGTGCAATGGGGCCAGTGGACCGTGCACCTCGATCTCGATGACACAGGTATTGCGAAACTGGCCGCCGCAGGGGTCCATCCGATGCGGCCTGCCGATGCTCTTGCCGTCGGGATGAAACGACACACCGGCAACACCCTGGTCGGAGCGTTCGACCTCACGCAGGCACGCGAGGTATTGGGTGTGTTCGGGTACGGGCCGCTGCTCTCCGAGCTTGTGGACAACAGCAGGCCGGCAGCGCCCACGGAGCGCATTCGGCCCGCGGCGGTGACGCCCGAGAACCGCTCCGGACATCTGGTGCAGTTACTCGCTGAGGTCATCGGCGCCGACCACGCCGACTCCATCGACACCGCCATGCCCATGGTGGCGATGGGCCTGGATTCATTGCAGGCACTGGAATTTCGACGGCGCGTGCAGGCTGAACTCGACTTTGAGCTGCCGGTACAAGATCTACTCGGCGGAGCCTCCGTGGATCACGTCATCGAGGTGCTGTCGGCTCAGACACGCTGACCGATACCCAACAAACTTGTTGGGTATACTCATGGCATGGCAGCGACACGGCGCGGCACCACCGGCAAGGCGGTAGCGGCTTCCAGCCCTGCGAAAAAGCGCGGGTCTACATCGATTCGCTCGGTGAGCACTCCCCAACGTGTGGTGGTCGGCAGCCTGGCGGTCGCCACACAGCCGGCCGACGATCCGCTTGCTCCGTTGCGGGTGTCCTACCTGGTCGACGCCGTTGGCGGGGCCGCGCAGTTGGCCCGGATTATCGGGGTGAACCGGTCGCAACCCTCACGGTGGATCTCCGGTGAGGAACGCCCCGGCGGCCGCACCGCCCCCCTCATCATCGATCTGGAGCATGTTGTGTCGCGGGCACGTCTGGTGTGGGGTGACCCCGCCGCGACAACGTGGCTGGAAAGTGCGAACAGCTACCTCGGGGGCGCCCGCCCGCTGGATGTGTTGTTGAGCGAGGGGCCGGGCCGGGTCCTCGATGCACTGGATGCGGTTACCGCGGGGTCCTTTTCGTAGATGCTGGCCTACCGGATCTTCCCGTACCTCGCGGACACGAAGACGGGGCAACCTGGACATCCGCTGTACCAGCACCGACCGCAACGCGGTGGCCGAATCGACCATCCCGACTACTACGTCTGGTACCTGGGAACGCGGCCCGAGGTGGCATGCGGGGAGGTATTCGGGGATCTACAGATCTGGGACGACTCGATACTGGAGTTCCCCCTGCTGGGTACCCGCAGGGCGCTCGGAGTGTTCAGCCTTCCCGATAACCTACGGGTATGTGATCTCGATGATGCGAAACAGCTTGTCAGGCTTGGACTTCGCCCCACACAGGTGGTAGCGCGGAATCTCGCCGTCACTCAGGCGTGGGGACATCAGATCTGGTCGGAGACCATGGCCGACGGCGGGGACCAGCGGTGGCAGGCCGTCAGATGGTGGTCATACCACCGTCCGTCGTGGCCGGTGCTGGCGAGCTGGCACCGCCCGAAACTGGAGCGGGTCGAACTCCTGGACCTCGACCACCCGGCCATCATCGACGCGGCAACCGCACTGAATCGTCCCATCAGCCGCTGACATTCACCTACCGAGGATTCGCCGCACAGACTGCTCCGGGCGAAGATCCAAGCGGCGCAGCAACTGCGCGTTGAGCGCGACCACCACGGTGGATGCCGACATCAAGATGGCCCCCACGCTCATCGGGAGCACGAATCCGATCGGGGCGAGCACGCCCGCCGCCAACGGAACCGAGATCAGGTTGTATCCGGCCGCCCACCAAAGGTTTTGCTTCATCTTGCGATAGCTGGCCCGCGACAACTCGATCACCGACAGCACCGACCGCGGATCCGAGCTGCCCAGAATGACACCGGCGGAAGCGATCGCGACATCGGTTCCCGCTCCGATCGCGATCCCCACATCTGCTTGGGCCAGCGCGGGAGCGTCGTTGACACCGTCACCGACCATCGCCACGGTATGCCCTTCGGACTGCAGCTGCGCCACCGCAGACGCCTTGTCCTCGGGCCGCACCTCGGCGAACACCCGATCCACACCGAGCTCGGCCGCCACCGTGTTGGCCACGGCATGCGCGTCACCGGTGATCATGACGACCGATACGCCCAGTCTGTGCAGCGCCTCGACCGTATCCCGAGACTCCGGCCGGATGTCATCGGCCAGCCGCAGTGCGCCGGCGACCCGCCCATCCACCAACACGTGCAGAATGATCGCACCCTCAGCACGCCATCCTTCGGCGATCGGTAATTCTTGTGCACCATGCCTTTTCAGCATCGCGGGCCCACCGACCGCGACCTGCGCACCCGCGACCTCCGCGGTAACACCCAGCGCCGGCTCGGAAGAAAAGCCGCTGGCGGCAGCGACACGCAGTCCCCGGTCTCGAGCGGCTTCTACGATGGCACGTGCCAGCGGATGCTCACTGTCGGCTTCGGCCGCGGCCGCCAGCGACAGCACGGCATCGGCCTCGCGTCCCTCGACGGGTTCGACACCCGTCACCGTAGGAGCACCCTTGGTCAGCGTTCCCGTCTTGTCGAACAGCACGACATCGACGGTGCGCATCTGCTCAAGAGCCAAGCGGTCTTTCACCAAGACCCCGCCCCGCGCGGCGCGCTCGGTGGCGATGGAAACGACCAGCGGAATGGCCAGGCCCAACGCGTGCGGGCAGGCAATCACCAGCACCGTGATGACGCGCACCACCGCGGTGTCAGGGTCTCCCAGAATCGTCCAGGCCACGGCCGTCAACGCGGCGGCACCGAGCGCGAACCAGAACAACCAGCCCGCGGCGGTATCGGCGATCCGCTGCGCGCGCGAGCTCGACGCCTGAGCATCGGCCACCAGACGCTGGATTCCGGCGAGTGTGGTGTCGTCACCGACCGCCGTGACTTCCACACGCAGACCGGAATCGGTGGCCACGGTGCCTGCGACGACCGGATCGCCGGTGTGACGACGTATCGCGCGTGACTCCCCCGTCACCATCGATTCATCCAGATGGGCACTGCCCTCGGTGATCCGACCGTCCGCGGGCACCGAGCCGCCCGGGCGCACGAGAACCACGTCACCCACCCGAAGGTCGGCCGGCGCGACGGACACCACCGCGTCTCCCTCGACGCGCTCGGCACTGTCGGGCAGCAGCGCCGCCAAGGAGTCGAGCGCCGAGGTGGTCTGCGCCAGCGACCGCCTCTCGATCCAGTGCCCCAGCAGCATGATCACCACCAGAAGCGCCAGCTCCCACCAGAAATTGAGCTGGTGATCGATCAGGCCGAGGCTCGCCCCCCAGGACGCGACGAAGGCCACCGTGATCGCCAGGCCGATCAACAGCATCATTCCCGGCGTGCGACTCCGTACCTCGGCGACGGCACCGATCAGGAAGGGCTTGCCGCCCCAGAAGTAGATGACGGTACCGAGCACCGGTGAGATCCACGGGACCCAACCGGTGGCCGGCAACTGATAGCCGATGACCATCGCGAACATGTCGTTGAACGCCACCACCGGCACGGAGAGCCCCAGCATGATCCAGAACAACCTGCGGAACTGCCCGACATGGTCAGCATGACCTCCATGGCCTCCGCCATGACCCGCGTGGTCGTGGTGACCGTGATCGTGGTGAGCGTGATCGTGGTGAGCGTGGTCGTGGTGAGCGTGGTCGTGGTGAGCGTGGTCGACATGATCGGCTTCGCATGTTGCGGCAGGCATGTGAGAAGACGGATGGCCGGGGTGATCCGCGTGCGCACTCATACCCCGATTAAATACCCCCCAGGGGTATACGTCAAGGGGTTTAGCACTGGACGTCGACGTGATACACGCTGTAAAGCCATACCCGCCTGGTCGGCCCGGACGAGATGTTCGGGTAGATCCGCGGGTTGCCGAAGACGTCGAGATCTTTGCGCACCCGGGTGGCTACGCATTGCGACAGCGGCTTGTTGCCGCTCCTGGTAACGATGACCTTGTTGCCTTGGGCCTTGAGGCCGTCAATGACTTGTTCGGCGTCACCGAGCGCGCCCGGGCCGGCCTGGGCGACCGGGGCCGCCACCAGTGCCGCGATAACCACGCTTACCGAAACGCGGATCGTCCGAGAACTGGTCAGCATTGAACGTCGACGTAGACGGTGCGGTAAATCAGTTGAGTACCCACACCATTGGCACGTCTAGCTCGGTTAGGGTCGGCGATGCGGGGGTGGGTCCACCAATACTCCGACTTCCCTTCGCGCACCGCGGTCACGGTGCACGCCTGCAGCGGCTTATCACCGGTGCGAAGGACGACGACCTTGGCACCTTGGCGTTGCAACTGCGTGATCACCTGCAAGGCATTCGCCGGCGAGGGACCGGCCGATGCGGCGGGAGATGCGGCGACGGCCAGCGCCGCGGCGAGAAACATTGCCGCAGCGATCGAACGACATGGAAAAAGCCTGCGGCGCATAAGAATTCCCTAACACTTAACAGTGACGTACATGACGTGGGAGGCCAGTGAGCGCGTGGGTGGGCCCTTGCGCTGCGGCGCCTGCCGATAGATGTGCCGACCGACCCGGATCGAGGTGGCGGTGCACTGCGACAGCGGCTTTTTGGGACCGCTGCGGTTGATGACGATCTGATCCCCGCGGACCTTCAGCGCGGTGATCACGGCCTGGGCGTTACCTGGCGCCTGCGGACCCGGTTGCGTCGGACCGGCGGAGGCGGGGGCCGCCCATACGACGGCTACCATCCCGGCCGCCAATGCCGATCCGCCGATGCGACCGGCGAGAGCGCGCAGCACAGCTACAGATGATTTAGCCACGGTGATCGTGTCCTTATCTGAAAAGTGTTGAAGCCATGACTGATTGGTCACCCGACCGCGCATCGCCGTCTACTCGTTAGACGATGGGTGACTGGCGGGGCAGCCGGAACCGGTCAGCGCCGCATCACACAGAAATGCACGAGACGCTCATGACCGTTACTCAACAACCAGTGGGGCTGTACCCGGGGCGGACCGTGCGCGCTCGGGCGCCACATCTCACACACCGCGAGCACCACGAATGTCACTGCCGCGGCAGCCACCGCCCACCCGGAGAGCACGCCGGCGGCAGAGACGGCGGCAGTGATCACGGGCAACGCGTGGCAGTCGTGATGATCTTCAGCGCCCACCAGATTGACGAGTACGTGTGGCACCTGGGCGACACCCATTGATGCGGCCAAGGTGCCAACAACTCCGGGAGCCGCATCCGGCGCCGCATGGCACGTCAACAACGGCATCAGCACAACCACGATGCTCAGCAGGACCCGCAGCAGGACCGACGCCAGGGTGAGACCTCCGCGTCGCACTGTGCGTTCACCGCCGGGGGCCATCACCCCACGATACACACACCCCATACCCGTAATGGGTATATGGGAAGGTCGCTAGACCTGCTCTGCCCGGTCATGAGCAGCGCGCTGTAAGGCCGCCACCTCGGCGTCGATACGCGGCAGGATCTCGGGAATCATGCCTCGCACCGGGATCTCGCCAACCGGCGTCGACAGCACAGGCTTAAGCCAGTGCGTCACACCCACCCAGCCGGGGCAGTTAATCCGTCGACGGCGGCGCTCGATGCCCTTCACAAAGGCCTTGCCGCAGGCTTCTACCGAGGTCACGGTGCCCAATGGCGGTGGCAGGCGGTTCAACATCTCCGAGAACGCCGACAGGTTAGCCTTCTGGTCGTTCACCATCGAGGTGTCGATCCACGACATATGCGTCGAACCGACATCGACGCCCCGATGCGCCACCTCCAGGCGCAGCGCATTGGCGAAGTGCTCAACGGCCGCTTTCGAGGCGTTGTACGCCGTGACCCCCGGCGCGGCGGCATATGCGGCCAGAGAGGACACGATAAGCACGTAGCCCTGTCGTTCGATGACCGAGGGCAGCGCCGCGCGCACCGTATGAAATACCCCGAGCACGTTGACATCGATCAACTTCTTGAAGGTGGCGGGTTCGATCTGCAGCACCGAGCCGAAGGCCAGCAGTCCGGCATTCGCAAGCACCACGTCAATCCCGCCGAACCGCTCCACGGCTAGTGCGACGGCCTTCTCCATGGCCGCCAGGTCGCAGACATCGGCAACCACGACCAGCACCCGATCACGACCCAGCTCATCGGCAACCGCGGCAAGCTTGGTCTCGGCCAGATCGGTGAGCACGAGATTGGCACCCTTGGCATGCAGCCTGTGGGCGACTTCCACCCCGATTCCACCGGCACCGCCGGTGATCAGGACGGTCTTACCAGCGATGTTGTTCGGCGTTGAACCCATGGACCGACGCTACAGCTGCACTCCCAGCAGGGCATCCACCGCATGACTCACATGGGTTCCGGCCTCGGGGTCATGACCGCCGTACGCCAACGCGTCGGTCACCCAGTTATCTAGGGCCGCAAGAGCTTTTGGTGTATCCAGATCGTCGGCGAGATAACGCCGCACCCGGGACACCACGTCGCGGGCACCCGGCGCGGTGGGCAGCGCCACCGCGTGGCGCCAGCGGGCCAAACGGCCCTGCGCGTCGGAAAGCACGGCGTCACTCCAGGACCGATCGGCACGGTAGTGACCGGCCAACAGCCCGAGTCTGATCGCCGCGGGATCCACACCCTCGGCCGTCAGCCCCGAAACCTTCACCAGGTTCCCGCGGCTCTTGGACATCTTGTGCCCGTCCCACCCGATCATCCCGGCGTGCACATAGTGCCGCGCGAAACGGCGTTGCGCTGTAACGGATTCGGCGTGCGCGGCACTGTATTCGTGGTGCGGGAAGATCAGGTCGCTGCCACCACCCTGAATGTCGATACCGGCACCGAGCTCGCGCAGAACGATCGCCGAGCACTCCACATGCCAACCCGGCCGGCCCGGGCCAAACGATGCATCCCAGCTGGGCTCCCCCGGGCGCGCGGCGCGCCACAGCAGGGCGTCGAGCTCATTGGCCTTGCCGGGACGGTCCGGATCACCGCCGCGTTCGGCGAAGAGCCGCGACATGGTCTCGATGTCGTACCCCGACTCATAGCCGAACTGCTCGGTGGCGTCGACGCGGAAGTACACGTCCGGATACTCGGGGTCATCGACCACATAGGCAGCGCCCGAGGCCAGCATCTTCTCGACGAGTTCGATGATGCAAGCGATCGACTCGGTGGCGCGCACGTACTCCCGCGGCGGTAGCACCCGCAGCGCCGTCATATCGCCCCGGAACAGATCGGTTTCCCGGTCCCCCAGCTCACGCCAATCGATGCCGTCACGGTCGGCACGTTCGAAGAGCGGGTCGTCGATGTCGGTGACGTTCTGCACGTAATGCACGTCCAGGCCCGCGTCGAGCCACTGCCGATAGATCAGGTCGAACGTGAGATACGTTGCGGCGTGGCCCAGATGGGTGGCGTCATAAGGGGTGATGCCACACACATACATCGTCGCGCTGGATCCCGGACCGGACGACGGCGTGACCGGTCGCACCTGACGATCGGCGGTGTCGTACAGCCTCAGCTGCGGACCACTACCGTCGAGTTCAGGAACCGGCGCCGACGTCCACGACTGCATGGCACCACTGTATGAGGTGCTCAGGCGAGCTCGGCCACCGCATCCAGGAGCGGCCGCGCCAGATCGGAGCGGCACATGATCAGGTCCGGCAGGTACGGGTGCGGTTGGTTGTAACGCAGCGGGGTTCCGTCGAGGCGCGAGGCATGCAGCCCGGCCGCGAGCACCACGCCCGCCGGTGCCGCGGAATCCCACTCCCACTGGCCGCCGCCGTGCAGATAGGCATCGGCCTCACCACGCACCACCGCCATGGCCTTGGCCCCGGCCGAACCCATCGGGATCAGTTCGATGTTGTGCCGTTCTGCCATCTCGATCAGCAGCTTCGGAGGGCGACTGGCACTCACGACAACCCGGATCGGATCCGATTCAGCGCGCGCCGGAGGGCTGACCCGGGTCTCGTCGGTGCGAAACACGGTGCCCAATCCGGGCAGCGCGACGGCGGCATCGGTGATCGACCCCCCAGCACCATCGGCCTGCCATAGCGCGACATGCACCGCCCAGTCGTCGCGGCCCTGGATCCCGAACTCGCGGGTGCCATCGAGCGGGTCGATGATCCACACCCGCTGCGCGCCCAGGCGGACCTTGTCGTCGACGGCCTCCTCCGAGAGCACCGCGTCCGCGGGCCGTTCGGCGGCCAGTCGCTCCAGCAGCAGAGCGTTAGCACGCTTGTCACCGGCCGCGCCGAGCGCCTTGGGGTCGTCGAACCCGAGCTCGGCACGCACTTGCAACAACAGCTGTCCGGCTTCGTGAGCGAGTTCTGCGGCAAGAGCGGCATCGGAAAGAGTCACCCGGTCAGTATTACCCGATCAGGATTTGTCACACCCCGTCGGCATACTCGCGCCCATGACCGCCGGCATCCAGTACGGAATCGTCCTGACAACGGGTGACGCCGCCGACGTCGCGGAGCTGGCCGCGCTGGCCGAGGAGGCGGGCTGGGATGCCGTCTTCGGCTGGGAACCGGTGTGGGGTGTCGACGCATGGGTGGCGTTGACAGCGGCGGCTATGCGCACCACCCGGATCAAGCTCGGAACCATGCTCACGCCGCTGTCGCGCCGCAAGCCGTGGGATCTGGCATCCACCACTGCGACGCTGGATCGACTCTCCGGCGGCCGGGTCATCTTGTCGGTGGGAATGGGTGCGCTGCATGACAATTGGCTGGCCTTCGAGCGCGACCAGGGCCGCAAGGCTCGCGCCGGGCTACTCGACGAGGGACTCGACGTCCTATTCGGGCTATGGGAAGGTCAGCCCTTCAGCTACGAGGGCACGCATTACCAAGTGACGCCCACGGCGCATATGGTGCCCGGCCCGCCGGCACAGAAGCCGCGCATCACCACCTGGTGTGTGGGTCTGAGTGGCTCACGCAAGTCCCTGTCACGCGCCGCCCGCTGTGACGGGCTGCTGCCCAACATCACCACGGCCGACGGACAGTTCGGCCTCAATCCGCCGCTACGGCGATGGATTGAGGCCGCCCGTGAAATTCATTCACTACGAAGCGAATTGGGCCACACCGGTGGCTACGACGTGGTGTACGAGGCAACTACCGACTTCGGCGACCTCGCTGCCACACGCGAGAAGATCACCACCCTGCACGAGGCCGGCTACACCTGGTATCTGGACTCGGACTGGCACACCGAGCACGAGGATCCCCTCGGAGCATTGCGCGGGCGGATCGAAAAGGGGCCGCCGCGCTAGGCGTCAGTGTTTGACGTCAGGACACATGGTCTGGGGGGCGTACTCGACCACCGCCTTCGACGCCCACTTCGGAGACCACGGGAGCAATGTGGCGGACGCAATGGCCTCGTCCTTCGTTCCGCCGTTGCGCAGCACCCCACAGGCCATGTTCCCGGCGTGCACGTACATCGCGGCATTGCCCGCGTTATAGGGGTTTGCCCCGGGAATGTTGTCGTTGATGAGCTGTAAGAACTCTCCCTCGCCATCGGCATGTGCCGGTCCGGCAAGACTGATGGCCCCTGCGACGGAAGCGGTGAGAATGCCGGCAGCCCAAAACCGGCGGAAGTTGGTGATCATGATGCCCCCTCAGATGAGGAGACGATCTTATTGCGCGATAGCGACTGGTCGGAAGCGTTTTTGCGTAAGTTGACCGATCCCAGTTTTCACGATCAGGGAGCGAATTCGCCCGTACAGATAGCCATCGGCGGGTCGGGGAACGCGAAGGAATGAACCACCCCGGGCTTGCCCTTGCATTGCCCGGCCTCCTTCGTCCCCGGAATCACGAACAACACGACGAATGCCTTCGGCGCCTGGCAGGAATCCGCGGCCACGAACACGGTGCTGCCCATCACCACTGCCGTCTGATAGCACGAGCCGACACGCAGTTGCGGGGCAATGCAATACGAGAAATCTCCGGCCGTGAATCCCGTGTACGTCTGCCGGCACTTGCCGCCGGGGACGACCTCGATCACGCGCCACGCCGCCTTGGGGTCCGTACACGCCACCGCCTTGTAGTCCGAGGGAGCGGCCAACGCGATACAGTCGCCGACTGCGGCCACCTGTCCCGCGGCCTTGGGCGGGCCCGTCGGCGCCTGGGGCGGAACAGGCATCTGGGGCAGTGGCATTGGTGCACTAGGCGGCTGCGCAGTAGGTGTCAGATACGTCGGTGCGCCACTGACTGTGGGCAATTCGGGGTTCGCGTAGGACACCGTAGTAGTCGGCGAGCTGACCGATTGGCGCGGATCGGTGTCCCGGTTGAGGATCACCACCAACACCACCGCGAGCACGACGACGACCGCCGCGGTGATCGAAGCGATCAGAATCCACGGCCTGGACTGTTTCTGCGGCCCGAAGGGGTCCTGCCCTGGGAGCCCCGGATACATCGGGGGAACCGCGTAACCCTGCGGAATTCCGTCATACAGGCGGCCGATCGAATCGTCCGGGTAGTCCGATGGCGCGTAACCGTACGGAGCCGTCGGCGGCGGCGCCTGCCAGCGCTCCTGAGTTGGCCCTTCGGGTGCGCCCCACTGCCCCGCTGGTCCCTGCTGATACGGGTCATGTGGTCCCGTCACGTCAGCACCCCCCTTGCCCGTCCCTTCCCGGAACATCACGCTGTGCCGACCAGGCTAGACGATCGCCCATCAAAAGGCGGGCCACGGTATAGGTCTGTTGCGATCAGGCATCGGCATCACCGGCTCATCCAGCGTCGTCGCAGCACGTTGGCGTAAAGCCGCCACTTCCTCCGCAGTGATGTGGACCGACAGTGCGGCGCCCAAATCTCCCCGCAATGCCTCCTCGAGGCGCTCCACGTCATCAAGCAACTCTGGCTCCACGGGCTTGCCCGCCCATCCCCACAGCACGGTTCGCAGCTTGTCGTCGGCGTGCAGGCAGATCCCGTGATCGACGCCGTAGACACCGTCGGCACCCCGCAGGATGTGACCGCCCTTGCGGTCGGCGTTGTTCACCAGGGTGTCGAACACCGCCATCCGGCGCAGCAGGGCGTCATCGGCGTGAACCAGCACGATTTCCGCGCCGTCGGCGTCGAGAGCGCGCAGGATCGGCAGGTAATCCTGCGGCACGGCCTGCGGAAGACAGATATCCACCAGGTCGAGGGCGCCCTCGGCGAGCTCCGGCTCGTGGATCCACCGCTGCACCATGCCAACACCGGCCGGGCCGTCTCGAAATACCGTATACGGCACCACATTCCAGCCCAGCTCCGCCGAGATCAGGTACGTTGCCACCTCACGCCCGGCCAAGGTGCCGTCCGGGAAATCCCAGAGCGGCCGCTCACCTCGCACTGGTTTGTAGACACAATGCAGGCCACTTTCGACCTCACAGAGAAACGTGGCATTGCTCGCGGATCGGATGCGCCCGATGACGGTGAGCTCGCCGTCACGGATGGCGGCGTGCTCCTCGGGGCTGCCGCCGGGGCCCGAGTCGTCAGGACTCGGCGTCATCATCTGCCGCCCCGGGCACCGTCCCCCGGCGGTAGCCGTTGGTGCGGACGCAGATGTGTCCGGCCGGATCGAGCGGCTCCTCGCATAGCGGGCACGGAGGACGGCCCGCGGAAACGACCCGGGTGGAGCGTGTCGCGAACTGCCGTGCCGCTTCCAGGGACAGGAACACGCGAACGGCATCCGGGCCGTCCTCGGAGTCATCGAGCACCACGGAGGCGTCGAACTCCTGCTCGCTCACCGCGAGGAGTTCGACAACCACCGAGTTGGCCTCGGCGTCCCAGCCGAGCCCCATGGTTCCGACCCGGAACTCGGCGTCGACAGGCATCACCAGCGGGCTGAGGTCCTCAACCACATCGGGCTCGGGCGGGATCTCTGTTCCGAACCGGCGGTGGACCTCCGACAGCAGGGTTCCAATGCGCTCAGCCAGCACAGACACCTGTTGCTTCTCCAGCATCACGCTGACGATCCGGCTCTCATGGACGGCTTGCAGATAGAACGTACGGTTCCCCGGCTCCCCGACCGTTCCGGCGACGAAACGGTCCGGGCTGCGGAATACGTGAATCGATCGGGGCATGGTGTCTCCAAAACTACCGGTCGATGAACCCCTCGCGCGAAGGGTTCTAATCGGTTGTGCCGCCCACAGGGGCATCGGAAGCCGCCCCGGCGGGCTTCTCGGGCGGCCGGGCGCTCAGCGCGCTGGACAGGTCGGGGCCGGTGTGATTCATGTGCATAACGAAGGGTCGCAGCTCGGTGTAGCGCACCACGCTCATCGAGGCCGGATCGGCGACGATGCGCTGGAACGCATCCAGGTGCGTGCCGAGCGCGTCGGCGAGTACCGACTTGATGACATCTCCGTGCGTGCATGCCACCCAGACGCTGTCACCGCCATGCTCCTCGGATAGCCGCCGGTCGTGCTCACGGATCGCCGCGACCGCCCGCGCCTGGACCTGTGCAAGCCCCTCACCACCCGGGAATTGTGCGGCACTGGGCTGCTGCTGGACGACCTTCCACAGGGGTTCGGCGAGCAACTCGGCAATCGCGCGGCCGGTCCACTGCCCGTAATCCACCTCGGCGAGCCGGTCCTCAACGACAGGCGTCAGGTTCAACTCCGCCGCCAACGGCGCCACGGTCTGCTCGCACCGCAGCAGCGGGGACGTGATGATCGCCCGAACCGTCACCGCGCCCAGACGGTCGACGATCCCCCGTGCCTGGACTTGTCCCTTCTCGTCGAGCTCGACACCTGGGCTGCGGCCGGCGAGGGTGTGCGCGACATTCGAGGTGGACCGCCCGTGACGTAACAGGATGACCGTCATGACGCGCTCACCACCCCAGCAGCCAGCAGACCCATCACCGTGAGCCCCAGGACCACGCGGTATCCGACGAACCAGTACATGCTGTGGTTGCTGATGAAGCGGAGCAGCCAGGCGACTGCCGCGTAGCCGATGACGAAGGCGATCAGGGTGGCCACCAGCAGCTGCGGACCCGTCGCACTCATGCCCTCAGTCACCGGGTGGAACGCATCGGGCAGGGAGAACAGCCCGGAGGCCAGCACCGCCGGTATGGCCAGCAGAAATCCGAATCGGGCGGACGCGGGCCGGTCCAGTCCGAGGAACAGCCCGGCGCTGATGGTGGCACCCGACCGGGATACACCCGGGATCAGAGCCAAAGCCTGTGCGCTACCGACGATCACAGCATCCTTCATGGTGAGCTGTTCGGTGTGACGCACCTGCCGCCCGTAGTACTCCGCGACGGCGATGACCAGCGCGAAGACGATGAGCGAGGCCGATATGAGCCATAAATTTCTTGCACCCGAACGGATTTGATCCTTGAATGCCAGACCCAACACGCCGATGGGCATGGTGCCGACAATGACGTACCAGCCCATCCAGTAGTCAAAAGTTCTGTGCGCCTTCACGAACAGCCCCCCGAACCATGCACGAAGGATGCGCCAGATGTCCTTGGCGAAGTAGAGCAAAACCGCCGCCTCCGTGCCCAACTGGGAGACCGCCGTAAAGGACGCGCCCGCATCCTCATCGAAAAACACCCGCGACACGATGGCCAGATGGCCCGAGGACGAAATCGGCAGGAATTCGGTAAGTCCCTGGACCACCGCCAGCACGATCACTTGCAACCAGGACATTGCCGCTACTGCCGAATCCACGACAGCGACCGTACTGGACGCGGCGGCAGATCGCCCTAGCCGGCCAGCAGCCGGGCGAGGCGGCTGATGCTCACCGGCTGCGCGTCGGCGACCAGATCGCGCACCGCGGCAACGATGCTGCGTTCATCGGTGACATCGATATCTGTGATGGGCCGGGTTCCCACGGCCACCACATCGCTGTCATCGGGAACCAGCTCGGTGAGGAAGGCCCGGTAGATCTCGACACGCAGCAACGAATCCTCGATGCGGAAAGCGAAGCTACGACCATCGCCCACCTCACCAAATCCATTCGCGTGCACGCCCGTCACGAGGACCTCGACGGTGAAGACCGGACTGTCGGCAAGCGTCATGGCTCTCACGATAGCCCCCAGCTACCGACTGCTAGCACCGAACGCGCCGAGAAAGTCATCTCCTGCTCGGCAATCCCAGGTCGATTGCGATGATGGATGCGATGAATCCTTTACCGGGCCGCGATGTGCGCGGTATAAGAGGCACTATCACCGCACTAGCAGCCGTCATCGCGG
Organism: Mycobacterium sp. D16Q16; assembly: GCF_002013745.1. NCBI lineage: Bacteria > Bacillati > Actinomycetota > Actinomycetes > Mycobacteriales > Mycobacteriaceae > Mycobacterium > Mycobacterium sp. D16Q16. The sequence continues at coordinate 61,510 of NZ_MAEY01000020.1, read as the reverse complement.
TGGTCTCGGGCGCCGTATCGGGCTGCTCAACGGGCAGTGATACCGGCAGCCCCGCCGCCCCCGCCGTCATCACGCCGGCTTCCGCAGCACAGTCGCCCCCGGTGACGGCAGCACCGGCGGGAACGGTGCACCGGTTCGCCGGCCAGTCCAGCGCCGTGTTGTTCGACACCTCGAGCAACACAGTGTCAGTTCTGACCAATGACGGCCGAACAGTGACGTTGTTCACGCGGGACAATCTCGACGCGCCACGTCACACCGTCACGCTCTCCTCCCCGGCGACCGCTGCCGTCGGCGACGACCACGGCAGGGTGTACCTGTCCACCACGGGCGGCTACTTCACGGTCGACATCGCCTCGGGGCGCGCGAACAAGGTCGATATCTCGGGCCACGAAAACACCGATTTTTCAGCCATCACCCGCAGCCCAGACGGCCGTGTCGTGCTCGGAACCACCGACGGCACCGTCTTCACGCTCGACGCCCAGAACCAGATAGCCGCCCACGCAAGCGGTTTCGCCCGCATCGATTCCCTTGCATACCAAGGCAACACCGTCGCCGTTCTGGACCGCGCGCAGAGTTCGGTGACCACCCTGACCGAGGCCGGCGATGGCACCGCGCATGCCCTTCGAGCCGGCGAGGGGGCGACCACGATGCTCGCCGACGATAAGGGACGCCTGCTGGTGGCCGACACCCGCGGCGGCGCCCTGCTGGTGTTCGGCCTGGCCGACTCGCTCATCCTGCGCCAGCGCTACCCGGTTCCCGCCGCTCCGTATGGACTGGCGTACTCGACCAAGCTCACCTGGGTGTCGCAGACGGCGTCCAACACGGTTATTGGCTACGATTTGTCTACCGGAATCCCCGAGGAAAGGGCCCGATTCGCGACTGTGCGGCAACCTAATTCACTGGTCAGCGACGGATCCACGTTGTTTGTGGCATCCGGCGTCGGCGACGGAATACAGGCGATCGGCATCAGGAGTATCGGGTGAGCCGCGCCGCACGCAGTAGCTTTCCAGCGGGTTGGGAGAGCGAACCCGATGACGAGTACGACTACTACCCGTTGCGGCTGCCTCCGGAAATCACCAGGATCACGGCATCGCTTCGGCTCTCGATTCAGGCCGAGTTCGGCGGCTGGGAGCTCACCCGGGTCCGCGTCTACACCGACGGAAGCCGTCGAGTCCTGTTGCGCCGCAAGAAACTCCGCGGAAACCTGGCTGGCGGGCCGTTTACCGTCCCGGTGATCTGATGCTGTACGCCATCCTGTTGCGGCTGTTTTTTGTGGTGCCACCCGAACGGGCGCACAGCCTGGTCTTCGCTTCCCTGCGCGCCGCGGCAGCCTTCGCGCCCACGCGCTGGCTGTTGAATCGGCTGTGCGCCCCGGCCGACCCCCTCCTGGCCAGCGAGGTGTTCGGGGTGCGCTTCCCCGCCCCGCTGGGCTTGGCCGCCGGATTCGACAAGGACGGCGAGGGCCTCAAGGTGTGGGGCCCGCTGGGGTTCGGCTACGCCGAGGTGGGCACGGTGACCGCCATCGCGCAGCCCGGCAACCCGAAGCCCCGACTGTTCCGGCTCTCTGCCGACCGCGGCCTGCTCAACCGGATGGGTTTCAACAACCACGGTGCGGCAGCCCTTGCGCCCCGGTTGGCGACACGAAAGTCCACGGTGCCCATCGGCGCCAACATCGGCAAGTCGAAGATCGTCGAGGCCGCGTTCGCGTCCTCCGACTACCGGGTGAGCGCACGCTTGGTGGGGCCGGCCGCCGATTTCCTGGTGGTGAATGTGAGCTCCCCCAACACCCCTGGGCTACGCGATCTCCAAGCCATCGGCGAGTTGCGCAAGATCCTCTCCGCGGTTCTCGAAGAGACCACCACACCGGTGCTGGTGAAGATCGCCCCGGATCTCTCCGATGCCGATATCGACGAGATCGCAGATCTGGCAGCGGAACTGGGCCTCGCCGGGATCGTTGCCACCAACACCACCATCAGCCGCGCCGGCTTGAAGACGCCCGATGTCGAAGACCTGGGCGCCGGGGGCATCTCCGGTCCGCCGGTGGCCACCCGATCACTCGAGGTGCTGCGACGGCTACATCGGCGAGTGGGAGACCGCCTGGTGCTCATCAGCGTCGGCGGCATCGAGGATGCCGACGACGCCTGGGCGCGGATCACCGCCGGGGCCTCACTGCTGCAGGGCTATACCGGTTTCATCTACCGGGGTGGCTTCTACGCCAAGCGGATTCACGACGGTATCGCCCAACACCTGCGTGACGGCGGGTTCGGCAGCCTGCAAGAGGCGGTTGGCTCCGCCTCCTAGCCCATTCCGAGGCAGCTAGTGCTGCTCGTAGGTGCCGTGAATGACAGCGCGGGCGATCGCATGCCCAAACAAGTTGAAGCCCAGATACGCCGGGGTAGCGCTCTCCGGCAGCTCCAGCTTCGGCACGCTCACGGCGTGCACGGCGATGTAATACCGGTGCGGTCCGTGACCGGCGGGCGGTGCCGCCCCGATGTACCGCTTGAGGCTCGCGTCATTGGCCAACGTGATCGCATCCCCCGGCAAGTCGCTTCCGTTGCCCACGCCAGCGGGGAGCTGCGTCGTAGTGGCGGGCAGGTTCGCCACCGCCCAGTGCCAAAAGCCCGACGCGGTGGGCGCATCGGGGTCGTACACCGTGACGGCGAAGCTCTGCGTTTCCTCGGGGAATCCGGACCAGCTCAGCTCGGGCGAGACGTCCTGTCCCCCAGCACCCATGATTCCGCTTACCTGCTCGATGCCGAGCGGCTGTCCATCGGTGACGCTGGCAGATGTCAGGGTGAAGGTCGGCAACTGCGGCAGGGAGTCGTAGGGAGAGGCCATGTGGGCGTCCTTTCAGTCGGGTGTGATCAGTGGTTAAGCAGGAAGTGCTGAAGAACCTTGGTACCGAACGTCAATGCGTCGACGGGCACGCGCTCGTCCACGCCATGGAACAGTGCGGCGAAGTCGAGCTCGGGCGGCAGCTTCAAGGGTGCGAAACCATAGCACCGAATACCTAACCGGGCGAACGCCTTTGCATCAGTTCCGCCGGACAGCATGTACGGCACGGTGCGGGCATCGGGATCGAATTCCAGCACCGCGGCATTCATCGCATCGACCAGGTCGCCGTCGAACGTTGTCTCGTAGGCGGGGAGTAACTGCACCCATTCGCGTTCGACATCGGGCCCGATGATTTCGTCGACCTCACGCTCGAAGGCCTCCAGCCGTCCGGGCAGCACCCGGCAGTCGATCACGGCCTCAGCGGTCGCCGGTATGACATTGGCCTTGTACCCGGCCTTGAGCATCGTGGGGTTCGCGGTATCGCGCAGGGTCGCGCCGACAATCTTGCCAATCGATCCCAACTTGGCGACGGCGCCCTCCAGATCCGGTGAGTCCGGGTCGAAGTCGTAGCCGGTCTCCTCGGCGACCGCTGCAAGGAACTGAGTCACCGCTTCGGTCAGCACCAAGGGGAACCGATGCCGGCCCAGTTTGGCGACGGCTTCGGCGACCGCCGTGACGGCGTTGTCCTCATGCACCATGGAGCCGTGGCCGGCCCGCGCCTTGGCGGTCAACTTCATCCACGCGATGCCCTTCTCCGCCGTCTCCAGCAGGTACAGACGCCGCTCCCCACCTTCCTTGCGCGGCACGGTGAGCGAGAAACCGCCCACCTCGCCGATGGCCTCGATGACACCCTCGAACAGGTCGGGACGGTTGTCTACGAGCCACTGAGAGCCCCACTTGCCACCGTTCTCCTCGTCCGAGACAAATGCCCAGACCAGATCGCGCGGGGGTACCGTCCCGGATTGTTTGAACCACCGGGCGATCGCGACCATCATCCCGACCATGTCCTTCATGTCGACCGCGCCGCGGCCCCACACATAGCCGTCGGTCACCGCCCCCGAGAAGGGGTGCACGCTCCAGTCGGCGGCCTCTGCGGGAACGACGTCCAGATGGCCGTGAACGAGCAGGGCACCACGCCCCCTGTCGGCCCCGGCCAGACGCGCGAACAGGTTTCCGCGGCCAGGTGCGCCCGCCTCGACGTACTCACAGGTGTATCCGACCTCTTCCAGCTGCTGCTGGATCCAGCGGGCACATTCGGCCTCGCCCTTGGTGGTTTCCAGCTCTCCGGTGTTGGAGGTGTCGAAGCGGATCAGCGTGCTGACCAGTTCGACGACCTCGTCCTCGGGCGCCGGATTCTCAGAAGTCACAACTACCTTTCCTACCATCGACGGACGCCGCACACCGGGCGCGGGCAACCGGTTTGGGCCTTGTGCAGGGTTTCCGCTAGCCTATGACGGCAACCACGGGCCATAGTGCCCGCACTTGGTTTGAGCACAGCGCGGAAATTCCGCCTACGTGCCCAAACTGGAGCAAGAGGTCCGAGTGGCGGAATGGCAGACGCGCTAGCTTGAGGTGCTAGTGCCCTATTAACGGGCGTGGGGGTTCAAGTCCCCCCTCGGACACACACGACTGAGACGAGCGAAGCCGCTTTTAGCCGCCGCGCGACGTCAGATTGATCAACGGCAGATAGACGGTGTCGAACAGCTCCGCGAGCTTGTCGCCGTCAAACTGCTTGCGGGTGAAGAACAGCTCATGGCGCATGAGCGCAAGGATGCTCGTCGCCACAGGCAGCGGAATGTCCTCGGGACCGATCTCACCGCGCTCGCGCGCCTCGGCCAAGGCCTGCAGCACCGTGTGGTCGACCCACCCGGCGATTGCCGTCGTCATGTCGCCGGCCAATTCGTCGTCGGCCTCGGCCAAGAGGCAGCGGTAGTTGGCGACCCCGATGAGCTGCAGCTCCCGGAGCAAGGCCCCCAACAGTGCCAGCACGTCTTCACGCAGGGAGGTGGCCGATGCGAGCCGCGCGGGTGGGTATCGCAGCGTCGGCAGCGCGTCGGCGACCATGTGCGCGCGGGATCGGTAACGGCGGTACAGCACCGGCTTGCTGGTCTTGGCCCGACGGGCCACACCCTCAAAAGTAACCCCGGAGTAGCCGTGCTCCTTCAGCTCCGCGTACGTCGCGTCGCGGATTGCCGACATCAGTGTTTCGTCGCGCCGCCGTGTCCCGCCGTCCGCCTGCGACGCTTCCGCGCTCTCCTTCACGCCTCCAGTAGACACGTTGCGTATCTTACGCCGTGATACGATCAATGCACACAAGATACGGTCCGTTTCTTATAGCAGACTCTTGCCGCCAGGAGTGCCCAAGGAGAGGAAACCCATGAGCGTCGTTCTGCCGACGGTGGCCGATTTGAGCCCCGTACAACGAGAAGCATTCGAGCTGTTCCCCGCCAATCTGACCCGGGGCCTGGTGATGACGAGGAACAGCGCCAAGCCCTACCTCACCTTGGGTCTCTCCTTTAGAGACGGCGAGTTGTCCGCCGAGACCAGAGAATTGGTCATCTTGCGTGTCGGTGCGGTCACGCGCGCGCAGTACGAGATACACCACCATGCTCCGGAGGCACAGCGAGTCGGAGTGCCAGCCGAGGTGATCGACGCGGTGGTGTCCGGAGCGGACTCCTTCGGCGATGAGCGCCTCGCCGCGCTCATCGGTTTCGTCGACGAACTCCTTGCCGGGATCACGGGCCCACCCGCGATTACCGACGCTGTCCAGAAGTTCTACTCAGACAACGAAGTCGCCGAAATCGTGCTGCTCACTGGGCATTACGTGATGACAGCACTCTTCCTCAAGACGCTGGGCATCACTGCCGATGGCGAGGGCGCGACGCAGGACATCCTCACCACCGCTACGAACACATTGCGTTCAGAAGAGGGGCAGAACTGACATGACACAGGATTCTGCGTTCCACAAGGGACTCGTCCAACTCGGCGGTGGCGCACACGTTTTCCTCTCCGGCGACGAGGGCTTCGGGCTGGCCAACGCGGGTCTGGTGGTCAGCGATGGCGAATCACTGGTCGTGGACACCCTTTACGATGTGCGGCACGCACAGGAGATGCGTGATGCGTTCGGGCAGCACACGGCCACCGCCCCGGTGCGCTATGTCTTCAACACGCATACCGACGGCGACCACTTCTTCGGTAATCAGGTATTCGCCAACGATGTCGAGATCATCGCCACGGACGCCGCCAGTGCGCTCATGGTGCAGGAGCACGCCGACCTGACCGCCGAGCTCCTGGGCGGCAGCGCCAACCCGTCATCACCTATGCACGTGTTGGCTCCACTGGCCAAGCCCTTCTGCTTCGATGAAGTACGCGTTCGGCCCGCGGACACCACGTTCTCGGGCGAGAGGGCGCTGCGGGTGGGCAAGCTCGACGTCGAGTTGCATGAGCTCGGTCCGGCCCACACCGTCGGAGACGCGATCGCCTTCCTCCCCGAACACAAGGTGCTTTTCTCCGGCGACTTGCTGACCCATGCCATCGTGAAGGTCGTCTGGTCGGGTTCGGTCCCTCACTGGATCGCCGCGTTGGAGCGTATCCGCACCTTTGGCGCCAAAACCGTTGTGCCCGGTCATGGTCCAGTGCTGGTCGACGCCGAGATCGACGCGGCCATCGATCGCGGCATCGCGTTCTGGTCGGACTTACACGAGCAAGCGAACCGTCTCTACGACCAGGGCACTCCCGTGGAGGACGCGACAGCCCGCATCGATGTCACGAAATATCCTGAAGCGACGGTCACTTTGCCGATCATCATCGCGGCGATCTACCACGAACGCGACCCCGAAATCCCCTTCCAAAGCCTCACCCAGGCACTGGAATCCATCTCAGGTCAGCTCGCCAAGGCCGCAGCCGATCCGAGGTAGAAGCGAGTCTGGTCAGCCTGCCGCGTTGGTACGCAACGGTGGACATTGCCCTTCGGCATCGGCGGTGAGTTCGTAGTGCCACTTCTCGTTGGCGAAGACCTGACACAGACCGAATTGCGTACTGTTCCTTAGCATCCAGTCGTAGGCCGACGCGGGACCGATGTCGACGGCCTTGCCCTGCACATGATGCGATTCGTCGGGAGTGGCCACCCACTGCCGGGCCACCGCCAGGCTTCCGTACGTCTGTACCGCGTCATCGAGTAACTGCTGTTGGAAAGCCCGTGACCGCCAGCCTGACGTGATCACAAGTGTCACACCGTCGACCGCCGCGCTATTGGCGGCGTCCTGGACCGCGCGGAGCAGCGGAGGGTCCAGCCTGATGACCGCTAGAGAAGTGGTGTCGAATGGGCTGACCGGAGCAGACAACGCGCCCCCGTCCGGCTCCTCGCCGAGCGTGCCGGACGACGGAGGCTGCGGGACAGTCGTCTGGGCCGTCACCAGGACAATGCCGGCCACCGCTTCCGGGTGGCCGCTTACGGCCGGGTCCGTGGCGTGGCATCCCGACAGGCTAAGTGTCGCAACGACGACCGCCACGCTCACGACTGCTCTACGCGACATTGGCAAGGGTCCCGTCACGAGCGGTGTGGCTCGTCCTCGTCCTCGTCGTCAACATCGAACTGCTCGTAGGTCTCTTCGGCAGACGGATGGATGTGGGCCGCGGTGGCGGCCTCCTTGAGGCTGACAGCGGCGGGGGCCGTGCTCTCGTGTACCGCCGGGATCACCGATGTCTTGGTCGAATCTGCTTCTGCCACATCGGTTACCGAGTCACCGCCGGCCTGATCGGCCGAGGCAGTTCCGGACTCGTCGGTCCCCTGCTCGTCGGACTCGTCGTCATCGCCCTCGGCGTCCGGGTCGGACTCCTCATCGGATTCCAGCGCGCCGGCGTGCCGGTCCCGAATCGCGTCGACAATCATGAGCACCACGCCAATGGCGGCTGCGGCGATACACACGAAGGCAAGAACTTCATTACTGGTGACCACTGCTGTCACCAGGGCCGCCAGACCGACAGCGGCCAACACCAATGCGACGATCAGCATCGCGAATCACTCCTCATACGTGCCGCGAGCATAGACCGATCTAAATCAGTAGTTGTTCCCACGGTTGAACTGGCCGAAACCGGCTTCCTTGGATGCGTTTTCATTCGAAGCACCCGCATCGACGGGCGCTGCGGAACCGCGCTGGCCAAGCTCCTCGAGCTGAGACTCCAGGTAGGTCTTGAGCCGGGTGCGGTACTCGCGCTCGAATGTACGCAACTGCTCCAGACGCCCTTCCAGCACCGTGCGCTGCTGGTTGATGGTGCCCATGATCTCCGAGTGCTTGCGCTCGGCATCGGATTGCAGGGCATCGGCCTTCTCCTGCGCCTGGCGCAGCTGGGTCTCGGAACGGGTCTGGGCATCCGAGAGTAGCGCCTCTGCTTTCGCCCGTGCGTCGGTGACCGTCTTATCGGCGGTGGCGCGAGCCTCGCTGACGATCTGGTCCGCATTTGCGCGAGCATCGGACAACAACTTTTCCGACTCGGACTTGGCGTTCCCGGTCAGACGGTCCGCGGTGTCCTGTGCCAGGCCCAGGATCTTGGCCGCGCGGACATGGTGTTCCTCGGTCGACGCCGCAGCCGGGGCGGCCGCCACGACGGGTGCCGGTGTGGGCTCGGGCTTAGCGGGCTCGGGCTTCTTCTCGGGCTTGGGGGCCTCGTAGACGGGAGCCGCGCCGCCACCCTTGCGGGCCTCGACCAACTCCTGGTCCAACTCCTGAACCCGCTGACGCAGGTCCGAGTTCTCCTCGATCAGGCGGGCCAGCTCGTTCTCCACCAGGTCGAGGAAGGCGTCAACCTCGTCCTCGTTGTATCCGCGCTTACCGATGGGTGGCTTACTGAACGCGACGTTATGTACATCAGCTGGTGTAAGCGGCATTGCCTGCCCCTATCAAGTCTCGACGTCTGGAATCGTATTGCAGTGTAAAACGAACGTGCCGTGTCACTGTAACTGGCGTCCATCCTGTCACATCCGACCCGCCGGTCGCAGCAGAGCGCGTTAAGTATCCCTCTGACGTGCATAAAAATACTCTGAGGCTTTGGATATGACGCGCATTCGTATCCAGATCGATGTGAGTTGAATACCGAAATTCAGCGTCGCTGGAGGCTTAGCCAGCGGCCATCAGGAACGCCACCCGCATGCCAAAGAATCCGACCAAAAGCAGCAAAGTAATGGACAGATCGAATCGCACCGCGCCAAGCGAGAGTGGCGGAATGAGGCGGCGCAATAACCGCACAGGAGGGTCGGTGACGGTAAAGATGAGCTCCAGAATCACCACAGTGGCGCCTCGCGGGTGCCAATCGCGGCTAATGGACTGAATGGTCTCGATCACTATGCGCGCGAACAGCAGCAAACAGAAGAGCAGAAGCGCGTAGCCAATGATCTCAAAGAACAGTGCCAAGGGACCCCTCATCGGGCAAGCGTGAACAATCACGCGCGGGCTTCTTAAAACAGCTTCCTCAGCCTACCGGCAGGCCCCGTCGGGCCGCCCACCACACAACGAAACCCCTGGACCGCGCCACCGGGTCAATCACCTGCAACTTATGGTTGCATATCACCCCTTGCGGCACTACAGTAAAACGCAACCGATTGTTGCGAGTTGGGAGAGACATGTCATACGAACGCATCGAGCGAGAACTTCACATCGACGCGGCGCCGGAGGTGGTCTTCTCCGTCATCAGCCGCCCGGAACATATGAAGCAATGGTGGCCGGACGACGCAGAGTTCGCCCCGACCCCGGCGGCGCGGGGCGAGATCACCTTCAGCGGCGAGGAACCCGGCGAGGTCCAGATCTTCGGGCTCACGCTCGTCGACGTCGATCCGCCGCGGCGGTTCTCGTTCCGTTGGTGTTATCCCGAGGGGCACGTGGCGAACGCTGGAAATTCGCTACTGGTGACATTTGACCTCACACCGGCGGGGACGGGCACCCGGGTGCGCATGACCGAGGTCGGCTTTCGGGACCAGGGCCGAACCGAAGCCGACGTCATCGAGCAGTACGAGGCGCACGAGGAGGGCTGGGCGCGGCACCTGCCCCGCCTCGCTCCCTGCGTGGGCGAGCTGGCGGGCCGGCCATGACGACAGCCGTCATCGACGACGATCTGTGGGCGGCGGTCGGCGATCCGACCCGCCGGCGGGTCTTCGACCTCATCTTGACCGACGGCATGGCCACGGCCACAACGTTGAGCGATCGCCTTCCGGTCACCCGCCAGGCCGTGACCAAACACCTCGCGGTCCTCGACAAGGCCGGCCTGGTCCACGCCACCGCCAACGGGCGGGAGAAGCAGTATCGCGCCAACGCCGAACAAGTCGCCCGCATCGCCGAGCAGCTCACCGCGGTGGGAGCGGCATGGGATCGACGGTTGGCGCGGATCAAACAGCTCGCCGAGACCATAGAGAGGGCAACATCATGAGGACTCCCCCGATCGTGTCGGCACAGGATTGGGCAATCGCGCACCAGCAGATGCTCATCGAGGAAAAGGCGTTCACCCGGGCCCGCGACGCCCTGGCCGCCAAACGCCGGCGCATGCCGTGGACTGAGGTGGACGCGTCCTACCGGTTCGAGGGACCAGAAGGCCCGGTAACCCTCCTCGACCTGTTTCAGGGTCGCCGCCAGCTCATCGTCTACCGCGCCTTCATCGACCCCGGCACGGGCGACTGGCCCGAACATGGGTGCACCGGCTGCTCACTGATGGCCGACCACATCGGCAATCTGGCCCATCTGAATGCCCGCGACACCACACTCATCTACGCCTCGCGCGGATCGCAGGCGGACCTGGAACGCATCAAGGCACGGATGGGCTGGCATCACCCCTGGTACACCATCGCCGCGGACAGTTCCTTCGACCGCGACTTCGATGTCGACGACTGGCATGGCACCAACGCATTCATCCGCGACGGGAATCGGGTGTACCGCACCTATTTCATCAAGAACCGGGGCGACGAGGCGTTCAACAACACCTGGACCTTCCTCGACATGACGGCGCTGGGCCGCCAGGAGACATGGGAGGACTCGCCGGAGGGCTACCCGCAGTCCCCCGCATATGAATGGTGGGACTGGCACGACGAGTACGGCTCACACGAGCCCTCGCGCTGGTTCGGTGACCCGGATCCCGACGATCCACACGATCCGCGCCCCGCGAAGTCCTGCCACTAACGACGAGTGCGAGCCTGGCGCGGAATTGGAGACCAATTTCCGCGCCAGGCTCGCACTCGGCTAAAGCTCTTTACTGGTAGGAGTAGAAGCCGCTCTCGGCGATCCGGCGGCGCTCCTCGGCGCTGACGTCGATATCGGACGGAGACAGCAGGAAGACCTTCGTCGCGACCTTGTCGAACGAGCCGCGCAGCGCGAACGCGAGCCCGGCGGCGAAGTCCACGACGCGCTTGGCATCGGCGTTGTCCATCGACACCAGGTCCATGATCACCGGGGTGCCGTCGCGGAAACGCTCACCAATGGTGCGGGCCTCGCTGTAATCCTTGGGGCGCAGCGTGGTGATCTTCGACAACGGGCTTCCCTCTTCGAAGATGGCGGCGCGGCGCGGATCCATGGCCAGCGCGCCACGGGTGGGGGCGCTACCCCGTAGCGAGCCCAAACGCGGTGCCGGACGATCGAATTCGCGCGGTGCCGGATGGCGGGTGGCAAAACGGTCTTCCTCGGCGTAGCCCGCCGGGCCAGCCGGTCGGTAGCCGGGCTCGTCGTAGCCGTACTCGGCATCGTCGGCGAACCGCTCGCCACGACGCGGGTACCGACGGTCCTCGGCGGACGCGCGGCGGGGCGCGGGAGCGTCGACATCGTCGTAATACTCGTCGTCGTAGTCGTCCATGGGAGCCATGCCGAAGTAGGCCTTGACCTTGTGCAGCGTGCTCATCGCGTGACCTTCCGTGCGTGGGCTATATGGAGTTCAGTTGTTCGCTCGGTCTCTACAGCTGTGTTGCAAATGTGACTGGAGTGACGATCTACCGTGACGTTAGCGGTCGTTGCCCCATCAACGCCGTTCCGACACGCACACAAGTGGACCCATATTTAATGGCGGTCTCCAGGTCGTTGGACATTCCTGCCGACAAGCGATTCGCGTGTGGATAGCGCTGGCGGACGCGTTCGTGTTCTTGCTGGAGCCGATGAAAGGCCTGGTCGGGATCGGCCTCGCGCGGAGGCAGAGCCATCAGGCCGGCGAGCTCCAGATGCTCGCTGGCGACCACCTGCGCGCATAGCTCGTCGATCCCCGCGAGGTCCGCGATATCCACCCCGCCCCGGGTGGTGTCACCGTCCAGGCTGATCTGGAGATAAACGTGCAGCGGCTCGCGCTCCTCCCCCGCCCCGCGACCCGCATCCAACGCGGACACCAGCCGCGAGTTGTCCACCGAATGCACCGAATACGCCCAGTGCGCAACCGACTTCGCCTTGTTGCGCTGCAGATTGCCCACCATGTGCCAGTGGATATCCGCGTGGCCGACCTGCTCCACCTTGGCGGCGGCCTCCTGATCTCTCGATTCCCCGAACGCGCGGCAGCCCAACCGATACAGCTCCTCGACGTCGGACGCCGGGAAAAACTTGGTGACGGGCAGCAATTGGATGTCGTCGGGATCGCGGTCGGCGGCCCCGGCGGCGGCGCGGACCCGCTCCCGCACCGCGTCCAGTGCGGTGCTCAGTTCATCGGCACGAGACATCAGCTGAGCCAGATCACCGATGCCAGTCGGCCGGTGCGCGGCTCCCGGCGATAACTGAACAGATCGGAATCCTCCACGGTGCACCGCGGATCGATATCAATGGCCGTTACGCCCAATCCGGCGAGCTGGCGGGCAATTCCGGCACGCAGATCCAGGCCCGGCGTGCCGGCCGAAGTCGTGGTGCGACTCCCCGGCAGCGCCGTCTCGACATCCGTGGCCATATCGGCTGGCACCTCGTAATACCGACCGCTTACCGCCGGCCCGAGAAAGGCCGAGATACGGCCGACCTCCGCACCGGCTTCCACCATGGCGTCGACGGTGCGCGGCACGATGCCGAGTTTGGCGCCGACCCGACCGGCGTGGGCACCCGCGATGACTCCCGCGCTCGCATCGGCGAGTAGCACCGGGACGCAGTCCGCGGTCAGGACCGCGAGCGCGATACCGGGTTCGGTGGTCAACAACGCGTCGGTGTCCGGGATAACCGATGTGCCGGGCCCCTCGACGCGGTGCACGTTGTCGCCGTGAACCTGCTGCATCCAGATCAGATGATCGTCCGGTAAGCCCAGCGCGCCCGCGAGGCGTGACCGGTTAGCAGCCACCGCATCGGGGTCGTCACCCACGTGATCGCCGAGGTTGAAACTGTCAAAAGGTGCGCGTGACACGCCACCACGCCGGGTGGTGGTGACACGTCGAACTCGAAAACCCATACGTCAGAGGGTAGTTCGTCGGTTAAACAGCAAGCCGTCAGCGCCGCATGAAGGGTGGCACGTCGACGTCGTCCTCGTCGCCGCCGAGCGTCACCGTGGCACCGTTGGTGTCCCTGGGCAGGCTCTGCGCGTCGATGGTGTCGAAAATGCTGGTCCCGTTGGAGCCGTTGACCTGACCGGCCTTACCGGGGGCGACTGTTCCCGGAGCAGCCGTGCCGCTGATGGGCTTGCGGCTGGGGCCACCCGCGTCGAAACCTGCGGCGATGACGGTGACCCGCACCTCGTCACCCAGGGAATCGTCAATGACCGTACCGAAGATGATGTTGGCTTCGGGGTGCGCCGACTCCTGCACCAGCGAGGCCGCTTCGTTGATCTCGAACAGACCTAGGTCGCTACCGCCGGCAATCGACATCAGCACGCCTTGCGCGCCTTCCATCGACGCCTCGAGCAGCGGCGAATTGATCGCGGTCTCTGCGGCTTTGAGTGCCCTGCCGTCGCCACGGGACGAGCCGATGCCCATCAGGGCACTACCGGCCCCGGACATGACGCTCTTGACGTCGGCAAAGTCGACGTTGATCAGACCCGGCGTGGTGATGAGATCGGTGATGCCCTGGACGCCGTTGAGCAGCACTTCGTCGGCGCTGCGGAATGCGTCCATGAGCGATACCGCGGCGTCGCCCATCTGCAGCAGGCGATCGTTGGGGATGACAATGAGGGTGTCGCAGCTCTCGCGCAGCGAGCCAATTCCGTTCTCGGCCTGGCCACTGCGGCGCTTGCCCTCGAACGAAAACGGCCGGGTGACCACACCGATGGTCAACGCACCGAGCTTGCGCGCGATGCTGGCCACTACGGGCGCACCACCGGTACCCGTGCCACCGCCCTCACCGGCCGTGACGAAGACCATGTCGGCACCCTTGAGGAGTTCCTCGATCTCGTCCTTGGCGTCCTCGGCGGCCTTGCGCCCCACGTCGGGGTCCGCACCCGCGCCCAGGCCGCGCGTGGAGTCGCGGCCGACGTCGAGCTTGACGTCGGCGTCGCTCATCAACAGCGCTTGCGCGTCGGTGTTGATCGCGATGAACTCGACCCCCTTGAGGCCGTGCTCGATCATCCGGTTGACGGCGTTGACGCCGCCGCCACCGATGCCGACGACCTTGATCACCGCGAGGTAGTTGTGTGGAGGCGTCATGGTCGCCTTCCTCCCTGGTTGCTGCCGTGGTCTGGGTAGCTAGAGCCTCTCTGCAAACTCTCAACCTCTACCTCAGGCTTAGAGTTATGTCAGGTTGTCCCGCTGAAACAGAACGGTAGGGGGCGCGGGATAGCGGGCCCGGGAGGCGCGCCGAAGGATGCCGGGATTTTCCCGTGGCTATTTCCAGAAACCGCGAGCAGAGCGGTCGCTTACTTGACCGTGGTCAGATCCGGGCTGGACACGTCATACATCCGGCCGGGCTGCGTGAGCAGCGCCCCCAGTTTCTCCGCCTTCTCGGCGGTGCGATCGGTAGTCCCCCACACGATGGTTCGACCGTCGTCGAGCGTCAGCGTGATCGACGACACCGACGGCGCCGCGACCTTGGCCACCTGCCGCGCCAGATCGGGAGCCAGCGAGGTGAGCACCTGCAGCGCCGCCTTGGTCGTCGGGTCCTGAGGCCCCGGAGCCACCACGTCGAGCACCGGGATGCCCGGCGGCGGCGGTTCGTTGGCGAAGTCCACCCCGTCGCGGTCAATGAGGTGCGTGCCATCGCTGCCCACCCATCCGGCAACCGGCACCCGCTCCACGATCGTGACGCGCAGCGTGGACGGATACTCGCATTGCACCCGCGCGCTGGCCACCCGGCGGATGCTGGCCACCCGGTCCGCGGCCGCGACGGTGTCGATCTGCAGCAGCCGGGTTCCCTGCGCGATGTTCAGTGCACCAAGGACATCCTGTTGGGTCACCACTCCGGTGCCGGTAACCACCGTCTGGCGCACCGACATCAGCGGTGTGAAGTACAGAATTGCTCCGAGCCCCACCGTGATCAACGTCAGCAGTACCGCGAGGAGCAGGGTGTGCAGACCCTGAACCTTCCCTCGGCCCGCGCCCTTGCCCTGGTCGACGTGCTTGCCCTTGGCCGCGGCCTTCGCCTCGCGCCTCGCCTGCTCCAGGGCGATCGCGCGCCGCTGCGCATCCCGGCGCTCCATCCGCTCGCGCCTGGCCCGCATCCGCGGCCCCTCGTCGGCGTCGTCCTCGCCGGCCCCCTCGGCAACGTCGTCCTCGTCAACGGCCTCAGCGGTGGAGTCCTCGATCTCATCGGGTTCCGGGGCCGACTCCGCCGCGCCCTCGGAAGTCTTGTCCGACTCGCTCATTGACCATTCCTCGGCGGCGGCCAGTCATTGGCCCGCACGCGCAATGCACGCACGATCTCCTTACCCTGCAGCGTGACATCGCCAGCGCCCATCGTGACCACCAGATCCCCGGGCGCCGTGGCGGCAGCGACCTGATCAGCCACCGTCGACAGGTCGCGCAGGTAATGCACCGGCACCCCGGTGATCTGCTCGGCGATCAGCGCACCGCTGACACCCGGGAGGGGAGCTTCCCGCGCCCCGTAGACATCAAGCACGAACACCAGATCGGCGATGCTCAGCGCCGCGGCGAACTCCGTGGCGAAAGCGGCTGTGCGCGAGTACAAGTGCGGCTGAAAGACGACAACGGAACGTCCATGTCCCTGCTGCGCGACAATCCCGGAAACAGCCTGCAGCACCGTGCGCACCTCGGTCGGATGGTGCGCGTAGTCATCAAAAACCCGGACACTCTCGACCTGACCGACCAGTTCGAATCGACGGCGCACACCCTCAAATCCGGCCAACCCGTCGAGCACGCCCTCGACCGAGGCCCCGATCTCGGCGGCGGCCACCACGGCGGCCAGCGCGTTCAGGGCCATATGCCGTCCGGGCACCGACAACCGCATGGTGCGTGGGGTGCTCTCGCCCGTCAACTGAATCTGGGCGATGGCTCCGGTGTCCCGGAACTGCCAGTCCCGCAAGCGCCCGGCCACCGGGACATCCCCTGCCTCGGCCTGATCGATGCTGCCGTAGCCACGCACCCGTATACCGCGCTCATGGGCCCGGCGCGCCAATGCCGCCGCACCCGGATCATCGAGGCACACCACCAGAACCCCTTCGGGGCCAAGGGTTTCGGTGAACGCGTCAAACACTGCCGTGTAGGCCTCGACACTGCCGAAATGATCGAGGTGGTCGGCCTCGATATTGGTGACGATGATCAGATTGGGCCGGTACTGCAGCAGGGAGCCGTCGCTTTCGTCCGCCTCTGCCACGAACACGTCCCCGCTGCCGTGGTGAGCGTTGGTACCGGCTTCGTTGAGCTCGCCGCCGACCGCGAACGAGGGGTCGTACTCGCAATGCTGTAGCGCCACGATGAGCATCGAGGTGGTGCTGGTCTTGCCGTGTGTTCCGGTCACCATGAGGGTGCGGTAACCGGCCATCAGGTCCGCGAGCACGACGGGGCGCAGCAGGATCGGTATACCGCGCCGATTCGCCTCCACCAGTTCGGGATTGGTCTTGGGAATGGCGGCGTGGGTGGTGACGACCACGGTCGGACCGCCCGGCAGCAGATCCAGGGCAGCACCGTCGTGGCCGACGTTGACCACGGCGCCGCGGGCACGCAGCGCGAGCACGCCGCGGGACTCCTTGGCATCGGAGCCCGATACCTGCGCTCCCCTGTCTAGCAGAATCCGTGCGATACCGGACATTCCGGCGCCGCCGATACCGACCATGTGCACGCGGCGCAGGTGCTCCGGGAGTGGACCGACGTTCATCGCGAGGTGCCCCGTCTCTGAGAACGCCGTTCTCGGGCGACATCCAATGCCACCTGAGCCACCTGCCGCGCGGCGTCCGGATGTCCGGACAATGCGGCGGCCGACGTCATCGTGGCAAGTTTGTCGGAATCGGACAATATCTCGATCACCATGTGCGCCAATGTCTCCGGAGTGAGGTCGCGATCCGCGACGATGACCCCGCCGCCGGCATCGACAACCGGCAACGCGTTGAGACGCTGTTCGCCGTTGCCGATGGGCAGCGGTACATAGATGGCGGGCAGCCCGACCGCCGAAACCTCCGCGACGGTCATCGCGCCGGACCGGCATACCGCGATATCGGCCGCGGCGTACGCCAGGTCCATCCGGTCCAGGTACGGCAGGGCCACATACCTGGGGACACCCGGGCCCTCGTCAGGTCTCGGCTCGGGCAACTCGATCGTGTTCTTCGGCCCGTGCGCGTGCAGCACCGAAACCCCCGCAGAGGCAAGGTCATTGGCGGCTGCCGAGACGGCATTGTTCAGGGACACGGCACCTTGGGAACCACCGAACACGAGCAGCACCAGTGCGTTGTCGTCAAACCCGTAGTGGGCGCGCGCCTCCTGCCGCAACGCGGCACGATCCAGCGCCGTGATCGACCCGCGAACGGGCACGCCGACCACCTCCGCGTGGCGCAGTCCCGAATCCGGGACCGCGGACAACACCCGCTGTGCGCGGCGCGCTCCAACCCGATTGGCAAGGCCGGCACGAGCGTTCGCCTCGTGGATAACCACCGGAACGCGGGAACGGCGCAACGGCCCGCGACGAGCCGCCAGATAGGCGGGAAGGGCCACATAACCACCGAAGCCGATCACGACGTCGGCCCCGACATTGTCGAACACCGCCCGCGTCTGCCGCACCGCCTGGCGCACCCGGAGTGGCAATCGCACCAGGTCGCCTGTGAGTCGCCGCGGCAGTGGCACCGGGACGATGAGTTCCAGATCGTAACCACGATCGGGCACCAGCCGCGTCTCCAAGCCGCGCTCGGTGCCCAGTGCGGTGATCCGCACCGACGGGTCGATCTCGCGCAGCGCGTCGGCGACCGCCATGGCGGGCTCGACGTGACCCGCGGTACCGCCACCGGCTAGCACCACCGAAAGCGGCCGAAGTTCATCACTCACTCCGGGAGCATCCTTTCGGTCTGACAGCAATCACATGTCGGCAGCTATCGATGGGTTCGGGCGCGTGAACCCCCGGCCCGGGATTGCTCACGGGTCCGGCCGCTCGCACGCGTGCCCGAGGCCCTGCGCACCTGCTGTACCTGCCTATGATGCCCTGCCTCGCTCTCGGAGCGTGCACGTGGCGTGCGCTTGGCGCCTTGTTTGGGCTCTGCCTGCCGTGGTCGATCGGGCCGCGGCTTGGCCGTCTCGGTGCTGCGCACGGCCGACTTGGCACGGAGCCGATCACGTGCGGTGTCGATCCGCGGGGCCACGTACGGCTCCGGCGACGGGAGCCGCAGCACCCTGTTCATCCGGTCACCCGAACCCGCGCGTAGGGCAGCGACAGCCTCGGGTTCATGGCGCGCCGCGTTGGCAATAAGACCGATCATGAAAAGGGCTGTGGCCGTCGCTGTTCCACCCGAGGAGATGAGCGGGAGCTGAATACCGGTCACCGGCAGCAGGCCGATCACGTAGCCGATGTTGATGAAGGACTGGCCGATGACCCACATGCCGGCAGTGGCGGTCAGCATCCGCAGGAACGGGTCAGCACTGCGCTTGGCGATGCGCATGGCGGTGTACGCGAACACCCCGAACAGGGCCAGTACCCCGAGGCAGCCGACGAAGCCGAGCTCCTCGCCGATGATCGCGAAGATGAAGTCGTTGTGGGCGTTGGGCAAGTAGTGCCACTTGGCGGAACCCTGCCCCAGCCCCTGGCCGAAGAAACCACCCTGGGCCAGCGCGAATCGGGCCTGCCGCGACTGATAACCCGTCGCCTGCGGGTCCGCCGAAGGATCCAGCCAGGCCTTCACCCGGTCAGAGCGATACCCGGCAGAGACGGCGAGGATGGCCGCCGCCAGCACGGCGGCCACCACCGAACTGAGGAACACCTTCAGCGGCAGCCCGGCATACCAGAGCAGCGCCAACAAGATGATGCTCATGGAGACCGTCTGCCCCAGGTCGGGCTGGATGACGATGAGGACGAGCGCGATCAGCGCGGCGGGCACCAGGGGAACGAGCATCTCGCGCAGTGACGCCTTCTCCATGCGACGCGATGCCAGCAGATGCGCACCCCAGATCGCGAAGGCGATCTTGGTGAGCTCCGAGGGCTGCATCGACATGCCGCCATAGACGAACCAGCCGCGAGAACCGTTGGAGTACGTGCCAATTCCGGGTACGAGCACCAGGGTGATCAGGACGATGGTGAAGACGAAGGCCGGAAAGGAGTACTTGCGCATCACCCGGATAGGGGTGCGCAGCGCGATGTAGAAACCAACCAGGCCTACACACACCCAGAGCACCTGCTTGCCGAAGACGGCCCACGCCGATCCGTCCACGTCGTAGGACTCGACGCCCGATGCGGACAACACCATGATGAGCCCGAGTGTGGTCAGCAACGCGGCCGTCGCGACGATCAGGTGAAACGACGTCATGGGCCGGTTCAACCAGGCACCCAGCCGAGTCCGGGCCACCAACCCATCGGACTTCACGGCGGAGGACTTCTTGGCCGGCGTGGTCGCGTTCTTGGAGCGGAAAATTCTGGCGAATGGGGCGGTCAGGGTCGACACGTCGCTGTCACCTAACCGGTAAGTGCGTGCACCGCTGCGGCGAATCTGTCGCCACGCTCGGAGTACCCGCTGAATTGGTCGAAGGATGCGCCAGCCGGAGCCAGCAGCACGGTGTCGCCAGGCTGGGCCACTGTGCTGGCGTGCCGGACGGCCGCGGACATGACCCGGGTACCCACGTCAGTGCCACCCCCATCCGCCTCATCAGTCACATAGACCACATTTGCCTCTTGCACCCCAGCATCCTCGCGCGTCACAACCGCAACTACGGGTACATCCGGCGCGTGTCGCGCCAAAGCCTCAGCGATCAGGCCTCGATCCGTGCCGATCAGCACAACTGCGCCTAGCCGGTCGGCACAACCGCGCACCAGATCATCGACCGCCGCGCCCTTGAGCAACCCCCCGGCGATCCAGACCACACGCCGATACGCGGCGATGGACGCCGCGGCCGCATGCGGATTGGTGGCCTTCGAGTCATCCACATACGCGATGTCGCGACGCACAGCGACCAGCTCGGCCCGGTGCCGCCCCACCTGAAAGGCTCCCAACGCGCGGGCAACGGCCTCGGCGGGAACGCCCGCCGCGCGGGCCAGCGCGGCGGCGGCCAGCGCGTTGAGCACACCGATCGGACCCCCCACCGGAAGCTTTGACACCTCGATCAGCGGCACGTCAGCCCCGAATGCCCGGTCCACCAGCCAGCCGTCGCGCACCCCGAGCTCTCCGGGCGCGGGCTCACCGGTGCGAAATCCCGCCGTGATCGGCGCCGACGCGCCGGAAAGCAGCCCGGCCGCCACCGCATCGTCCATACCGACGACCGCGACCTCACCGTTGAGCGCTCGTGCCTTGTCCCGGGTGTAGGCGTCCATTCCCCCATGCCAGTCGAGGTGATCCTCGGCCACATTGAGCACCACGCCGGCCGCCGGGCGCACCGACGGCGCCCAATGCAACTGGAAGCTCGACAGCTCGACGGCGAGATAGTCGACATCGCGAGCCAATACATTCAAAACCGGGTCGCCGATGTTCCCGCACAGTGCACTCGTACGCCCCGCTGCGGTCAGCATCTCGTGGACCATGGCCGTGGTCGTGGTCTTTCCGTTAGTTCCGGTGACCACCAGCCACTGCTTGGGCGGTCCATACCGACCGGAAGCGTCCAGACGCCACGCCAATTCGACGTCGCCCCAGATGGGCAACCCGGCCTGAACGGCGGCCATGACGACAGGTGAGGATGGACCGAAGCCGGGGCTCACGATCACCAGGTCCTGGTCGGTCATGGAGCGCTGCGCCTCTGCGGTGGTGAGCGCTCCACGCCCTGCTTCGCGATGACGCTGCAGAGCTTCCTCGTTGTCATCGCAGACGGTGATGAGGAGGTCGAATCCGACCAGCGCGGCCACCACGGCATCGCCGGTGACACGCGCACCGCAGACCAGAACTCTTGTCCCGCCGGCCAGTTCCGGCACATCAGAAGCGGTCATGGCCGGTTAGTCACCGATCGTGGCGAGCCACTCGCCATAGAACAGGGCCAATCCCAACCCGCAGGCGATCGCCGTCAAGAGCCAGAACCGGATGATGACCGTGGTTTCCGCCCAGCCCAGCAGCTCGAAATGATGATGGAACGGCGCCATGCGGAACACCCTGCGCCCGGTGGTGCGGAATGCGGCGATCTGCAGGACCACGGACACGATCTCGGCCACAAACAGCGCGCCCAGCACCACGGCGAGCAACTCGGTCCGGGTAGTCACCGACAGGCCCGCGATGATGCCGCCCAGAGCGAGCGATCCGGTGTCCCCCATGAAGATCTTGGCGGGTGCGGCATTCCACCACAGGAACCCGATACACGCTCCCGCGGTTGCCGCCGCGATCACCGCCAGGTCCAGCGGGTCACGCACGTTGTAGCAGGCGACACCGGGATGTGTGGAGCAGGCGTTGCGGTACTGCCAGAAGGTCACGATGACGTAGGCGCCGGTGACCATGGCCATACATCCACCGGCCAGCCCGTCCAGGCCATCGGTGAAGTTGACGGCGTTGGACCACGACATCACCAGAATCACGCAGAAGAGCACGAAGACAACCGCGGGCATCGCGACGGTGGCGATCTCGCGCACGTAGGAGAGCTGCGGACTGCCGGGCGTCAACCCGTCGGTGTTCCGGAACTGCAGCACCAGCACGCCGAAGACGAGTGCCGACAGGATCTGGCCGACGGTCTTGGAGGTCTTGTTCAGGCCGAGGTTACGTGCCTTGCGAATCTTGATGAAGTCGTCGATGAAACCGACTCCTCCAAGCATGGTGCCCAACGCCAGCACCAGCAGCCCGGACGCCGAGGGGCCATCAGACCCGAACGCGATGCCAATCAGGTGTGACCCGAAGTATCCGGCCCACATACCGGCCAGGATCGCGACGCCGCCCATCGACGGGGTACCGCGCTTTTTCTGATGATGCTGCGGACCGTCGTCCCGGATCTCCTGGCCGAAGCCCTGGCGCGAGAACACCCGGATGAGCACCGGGGTGAGCATGATCGAGACCAGGATCGCGATCCCGGCCGCGATGATGATCTGCCTCATGCGCCAACCACCTTCAGCAGCTCATCGGCCACGACCCACAGCCCGGCCGACTGCGATGCCTTGACCAGCACCACATCGCCCGCGGCCAGCTCGTCGGCCAGCAGCGTGGCGGCTGCCGCAGGATCGTCCACCAGCACCGCCTCGGACCCCCACGACCCCTCCATCACTGCACCCGCATGCATTGCCCGCTGCGACCTCCCGATTCCGACGACTACCAATCGACTGACATCTAAGCGCACGGCGGCCCGTCCGATGCGGTCATGCTCGGATATCGCGTCGGGCCCCAGCTCTGCCATCTCCCCCAGCACCGCCCAGCTGCGGCGGGATTCTCGCCCGTGGCGGGCCATGGAGACCAGGGCCTTCAGCCCGGCCATCATCGAATCAGGGTTGGCGTTGTACGCGTCGTTGATGACCGTGACACCGTCATCTCGGGTGCTGACCTCCATGCGGCGCCGCGATACCGGCCCCGCCCCGGCGAGTGCGTCAGCGACCTGCGCGAGGGTCGCGCCACATTCCAGGGCGACCGCGGCGGCGGCCAGCGCGTTACCCACCTGGTGCTCACCATGCACGGCCAGCTGGACCGGTACGGCCTCGTCACCGGCATGCAGGGTGAAGCGGGCACGCGCCAGATCGTCGACACTCACCTCACTCGCCCAGATATCGGCGGTGCTGTGCACGCTGGTGCGCACCACTCGCGCCGGTGTCTTGGCCGCCATGGCGGCCACCGCAGAGTCGTCGGCATTCAGCACCGCCACACCATCACTCGAAAGTGACTGCGGCAGTTCGCCCTTGGTATCGGCGATGGCCTGTCGCGAGCCAAACTCACCCAGATGTGCCGTGCCGACGTTGAGTACGACACCGATCGATGGCGGCGCGATGGCGGCGAGGTCCGCGATGTTTCCGGGGCGACGGGCCGACAGCTCCAACACCAGGTACCTGGTCGATTCGCTCGCCCGCAGGACGGTCCAGGGGTGGCCGAGCTCATTGTTGAAGGATCCGGGAGGAGCCACCACCTCACCGAGCGGGCTGAGCACCGCGGCGATGAGGTCCTTTGTCGACGTCTTTCCCGACGAGCCGGTGATGCCCACGATGCGCAGCCCCCGCCCGGTGAGCCGTCGAGCCACCTCGGCCGCCAGCGCTGCGGTCGCGGCCAGCACCGCAGCACCCGACCCATCCGAATCATGTTCCAGTGCAGACACTTCGGTGTGTGCCACGCCGGTCGGCGACACCACGATGGCCGGCACCCCCACCGGCCTGGCGGCCAGCACGGCAACGGCACCGGCCGCGACGGCACCTTCGGCATGATCGTGGCCGTCGACCCGGGCGCCCGGCAAGGCCAGGAACAGGCCACCGGGTCCCACGCGGCGCGAATCGAATTCAACGGTGCCGGTCACGGTCGTGGCCCGGGCCGCTTCGGCGCTGATTCCGTCGAGACGCCCACCGACGATCTCGGCGATCTCGGCGACAGTCATCTCAATCATTCAGGCTCCCGCGTCTTTTCGAGCTCTCCAGGGCTTCCAGCGCGGCACGCAGCTCCACCCTGTCGTCGAACGGGACGGAAACCGCACCGACGCGCTGACCACTCTCGTGCCCCTTGCCCGCGATCAGAACGGTATCCCCCGGTCGTGCCCATTCGGCGGCAAAGTCGATGGCGGCCCGTCGGTCGCCCATCTCGACTACCTCGGCATCCGACCCGCTTATCCCGGAGATTATTTCGGCGCGGATCGCCGCCGGATCCTCGTCGCGGGGGTTGTCGTCGGTGACCACCACCAGATCGGCCAGCTCCGCCGCGACCTGCCCCATATCGGCGCGCTTGCCACGGTCGCGGTTGCCGCCCGCGCCGAACACCACCGCCAGCCGGCCCTCGCGATGGCTGCGCAGGCTCTCCAGGACCGCGCGTAGCGCCCCGGGCTTGTGGGCATAGTCGACGACGGCCAAGAACGGCTGGCCGGCAACCACCGACTCCATGCGTCCCGGCACCCCGGCGGTCGCGATCCCCGGCGCGGCGGTCGCCGCCGGCACCCCGAGTAGTTCTATGATCGCAACGGCAACAAGGCAATTGGCCACATTGTAATGACCCGGTAGCGCGATACCGAGTTCAACGCCGCGCCCGGGACCCTGGGCGACAAACCGTTGACCGCCGTCGTAACCGACCGCCACACCCGAGCAGGTCCAGTCCGCGACGGCACCGGCGCGCGAGCTCACCGTGATGACGTCGGGACCCGCCACACGCGCCAGCTCGGCCATGGCGCGCCCGGCATCATCGTCGACACAGATCACCGAATGCCGTGCCCGCTGCGGTGAATCACGCTGGAAGAGCCTGGCCTTGGTGGCGAAATAGTCCTCCATGTTGGGGTGGAAGTCGAGGTGATCTCGCGAGAGATTCGTGAACGCTCCCACCGTGAAGTGCGTGCCGTCCACACGGTTGAGCGCCAACGCGTGGCTGGACACCTCCATGACTACGGTGTCCACACCACGCTGCACCATTTCGGCCAGCAGCTCCTGCAGAGCCGGCGCCTCGGGGGTGGTCAGCGCACTGGGGACATCCTCGCCGTCGATCCGCACCCCGACCGTACCGATGAGACCGACACGCTTGCCCGCTGCCCGCAGACCTGCCTCCACCAGGTAGGTGGTGGTGGTCTTTCCGGAGGTTCCGGTGACACCCACCACCTGCACCTGCCGCGATGGGTCTCCATAGACCGTCGCCGCGAGCTGACCGAGCACCGCGCGCGGGATGGGGTGAACCAACACCGCGATATCCGTGAGATCCGAGCCCTGATCCGCCAGCAGCTGGGCTCCCGCGGTGTCGGTGAGCACGGCCGTCGCCCCCGCGGCAACCGCCTCGGATGCGAACTGTGCGCCGTGCGCACTACTGCCGGGTAGCGCCGCGAAGAGGTCACCCGCGCGCGCGTCCTGCGCCCTGAGGGTGACTCCCGAGACGGTCGTGTCGGTGCGTGACCCGCGCAGTTCGGCCGAGACCAGTGAGGCGAGGTCGGACACCCGGTGCCGGCGTGTCCGCGGGAGGAACCGATGAGTTCCGGATGCCGCCACCAGTGATCACCTCCTGCCGTCGTTGTGCCGCCCCGGGTCCCTGGGCGTCAAACGACACTACCGGGCGGCCGCATACCCTTGACCCGATGAGGACCGGCTCAGGTGGCCTGCAGGACGAGCGGTGGGCCGGGATCGGGTGATAGTGGCACGTTTTGACGCCGCATGAGCCAGGACGCGATGTTGTGGAATAGCGGTGCCGCGGTCATGTGCGCAGACCCATCGGAACCCCGTCTGGGCGCATTCATCTCGATGCCGATGACGTAACGGGGGTCATCTGTGGTGGCGATTCCCGCGAAGGTGATCCAGTACACGTCGTCGAAGTAGCACCCGCAAGCCGGATTGATCTGCTGGGCCGTACCCGTTTTTCCGCTCAGCTGGTAACCCTCGACAGCGCCGGACGCGCCGGTGCCGTTCTGAATCTGACGCGCATCGGGTTGCAGCACCGCGCGCAGCATATTCCGGACGGTGCGCGCGGTCCCCGCGTTGACCACCTGCACCGGCTCGGGGCGCGGCTCTTCCTTGCGGGTGCCATCGGGCGCCGTGATGCTCTTGAGGATGCGCGGCGGCATCCGCACGCCATCGTTGGCGATGGCCTGGTACATACCCGTCATCTGCAGCAGCGTCATCGACAGGCCTTGACCGATGGGCAGGTTCGAGAAGGTGCTGCCCGACCATTGCTCGATCGGCGGCACAATACCGGCGCTCTCGCCAGGCAGGCCGACGCCCGTGCGCTGCCCCAGACCGAACTTGTCCACCAGATCCATGAACCGTTCCGGGCCGACGCGCTGGGCCAGCATCAGCGTGCCCACGTTGGAAGACTTTCCGAAGACGCCGGTGGTAGTGAAGGGCACCGTGCCGTGCGGCCATGCGTCCCGGACGGTCACCCCGCCCATGTTGATGGAACCCGGAACCTGCAGCACCTCATCGGGGTTGGACAAGTCGTTTTCGATGACCGCCGAGGCGGTAATGACCTTATTCACCGATCCGGGCTCGAACGGCGAGGATACCGATAGATTGCCCATCTCGCGGTTGCCCTGCTTACCAAGGTTCTGTGACGGGTCAAAGGTGTTGTCATTGGCCATCGCCAGGACCTCACCGGTCTTGGAATCAAGCACGACGGCGGAGACGCTGCGCGCCTCGGACAAGTCCTTGGCCTGCTGGACCTGCTGCTGCACGTAGAACTGAATGTCGTTGTCCAGCGTGAGTTCGACGGTGGATCCGTTGACGGCATTGTGCTGGTCGCGGTAGCTGCCCGGAATCACCGCGCCGTCAGAGCCACGGTCGAAGGTCTGCGCCCCGTCCTTGCCGGCCAATGCGCTGTCCAGGGAATCTTCAAGCCCGAGAAGGCCGTAGCCCTCCCAGTCGATGCTGCCCACGATGTTGGCGGCCAATGAGCCACCGGGATACTGGCGGATGTCCTGCCGCTCGGACCCCACTTCTGGGAACTCCTTGACGATCTCGGCGGCGACGGCCGGATCCACCGAGCGCGCCAGATACGCGAAGGTGTCGTCGCTGCGGATCTTCTTCAGCAGGCTCTTGGCATCCGGTTTGTTACCGAGCTTGGCAGAGACCCCGGCGGCGATGTCCTGCAGCCGCTGCTCGGGCTCGACGGCCCTGATTTTCGCCGCCGCGGCTTTAGCGGCGTCACTCTTCCCAGGGTCCTTGAGGGTCTCGTGACTTTTCTCCCACGCCTTGGTGAGTTGTTCGCGAATCTTCTTCGGCTGGAAGGTAAGAGCACGAGCCTCGATGGTGAAGGCCAGTTTGTTGCCCGCGCGGTCGACGATGGTGCCGCGCAACGCCTTCTCGGTCTCGGTGACCTTCAGCTGACCCGCGGCCTCGGCACGCAGACCCGCGGCGCGCGGTCCCTGCAGAGTGAACAACTGGACGGCGGCGATGGCGAGCGTCAGGAAGATGATGATATTGCCCGCCCGGTGCCGAAAGGCGAATCCGGCTGTCCGCGAAACGGCAGCGACTGGCCGTCTGGTGCGACGGGCACCGACCGGCCGGGACCGATCCTCCCGGGTCACGTCGCCGGGCGGGGACTCGTTGTTGCCACGGGATTGAATTGTTCCCCGGTAACTGGAGAATTCGCGATATTTGATGCTTGCGGCGCGTCGGCCACGGGGGGCGGTATCGCGACAGCGGGATCCGGCGCCGCCACGACCGGTGCGGGCACCTGCACCGCGGGCGGCGCGAGGGCCGGGTCCTGTCCCGCAGGAGCTTCCACCACGGGCGCGGGCACGGCCGCCGGCGGTGGCATATGCGGCACCACGGCCACCGGCGGCGGTGCGGGCGGCAGCTGCACGGGCACCTCGACCGAGTTACCGGCCTTCGGAACAGCATCGACATCATCGGGGATCACGGAGTTCAGCGGCGCCGGCGCGACACCTTCCGCGGGCTTCGGAGCACCTACCAGCAGCCAGTTGCCCTGCGGGTCCCGCACCAGATGCGCGATATCACGCGACGGGATCATGCCGAGGTCACGCGCCGAATCCGCGAGTGCCGGTGCGGATTCCGCACGCAACACATCGCGTTCAAGGGCTTCCTTGCGTTGCAACAGACTCTCATTGGTGCGCCGCTGGGTACCCAGCTGGTACGACCGTTCCGCGGCATCGGTCGACAACCACAGTGTGATGGCCAGGCCAACACCGAGAGCACCGATGACCAGCACGACGAACGGAACCTTCGCGATCCACACATGTGGCCGCAGGTCCACACCGGACAGGCGGGTGAGAATTCTTTCACGTAATGGTATGCGAATGACCTTGGGCGCCTTGGCCTTGCGCGCCTTTGCCCGGGCCTTTGCCTGTTGGGTGCTGGTTGCCGGACGGATCTTCTCGGGCGCCTGACGCTGCACCGGGATCGGCATGGTCTGCGGAGCAGAACGGCGCGGGCGCGGCGAAGGACCGGCACCGGTTGCCTTGGGTGTGGCACCGCGACGTTTGGCGGGCTTGGCGGAACTGTTCTTCTTGGGGGCCTCAGCAGCCTTCTTGCGCACCCCAATCATGCGCTCCTCCTATCCGCAACTCGTTCGACTGCCCGTAACCGCACTGGCGCACTACGTGGATTGACTTCTATTTCCGCATCGTTCGCCCGTTCGGCGCCGCGGGTGATTGCCCTGAACTCCGGTGCATCACTGGGTAACTCGACCGGTAAGTCGATGGGCGACCGGGATGCGATGGCGGTCGCGAACTCCGCCTTGACGATCTTGTCCTCAAGCGACTGGTAGGCCATGACCGCGATTCGACCGCCCGGGCGCAACGCCGCCATCGCGGTAGGTATCGCGGCGGCAAGGGATTCGAGCTCGGCGTTAACCGCGATCCGAAGGGCCTGGAAAGTCCGTTTCGCTGGATGACCGCCGGTACGACGGGTGGCGGCGGGGATGGCGGCGTACAGCAGCTCAACCAACTGTCCACTGCGCGTGAAGGGTTCGATGGCGCGGCGCCGGACGATCTCGCCGGCGATCCGGCGCGCGAAGCGCTCCTCCCCGAACCTGCTGAGCACCCTGGACAGCTCTGCCGCCGAATAGGTGTTCAGGATGTCCGCTGCGGTCAGCGCGTCGTGCGCGTTCATCCGCATGTCCAACGGAGCGTCAACCGAATAGGCAAAGCCGCGCTCGGCCTGATCGAGCTGCATGGAGGATACGCCCAGATCGAAGAGCACCGCGTCAACCGAAGACGTTGTCCGGTAACCCAATCCCTCAAGCGCATCAGCAAGGCCGTCGTAGCGGGTATGAACCGCGGCGAATCGCGTCCCGAAGGGCGCTAGCCGCGTTCGGGCGATGTCCAGGGCGTTGGTATCACGATCGAGACCGACGACCGTGAGGCCCGGCAGCGTGGAGAGGAAGTACTCGGTGTGCCCACCCGCGCCGAGGGTGGCGTCGACGAAAATGGCGCCGGATCCGTCCGCGGACCGGGCCGTCAGGGCCGGGGCCAGGAGCTCGTAGCAGCGCTCGAGCATGACCGGGATGTGACCGAACCCGGGCCGAGAATTGTTGTCAGACACGGCGACACCCCTCCGGGAGCGAGAAACGCCCCCGTAGGGGCGGGACATGCCTCTATGGGCGCGCTGGTAGGTGCGAGGAAACCGTGCAGCCCGGTCCCTGCCCGATGGTGCGAACCTGGCGTCGGGGAAGTACGCCAGGGCCGTATCGGACAGAGGCCGCGCTGCGCGGGCTCGCTCAGAAGATGCCATTGAGGGATTCATCGCTGGCCGTCGAGAAGTTCTCTTCGTGCTCCTCCAGGTACTGCTGCCACTTAGCGGCATCCCAAATCTCTAGGTAGTCAACGGATCCGATGACTACGCAGTCCTTGGACAAATCCGCGTACCGCCGGTGGTCGGCGGATAGGGTGATGCGCCCCTGGGCGTCCGGATGTTGTTCGTCGGTGGCCGCGGCCAGGTTGCGCAGGAAGGCGCGAGCCTCGGGGTTGCTGCGAGAGGCCGTGGCCGCCTTGCGTGCCAGCTGTTCGAATTCGGCCCGCGGATAGACGGCGAGGCTGTGGTCCTGGCTTTTGGTGACCATCAACCCTCCCGCTAGTGCGTCTCGAAACTTGGCGGGCAATGTCAGCCGCCCCTTGTCGTCGAGCCTGGGCGTGTAGGTACCGAGAAACATCTCGACACCTCCCTGTCCAAACCCTTCGGAGCTACCCTTCCCTCCGATAGGCGCCACTTTACCCCACAATCCCCCACTTTGAATCTGATTTGCCGCGTGTCTCCCCACGATGCACCCACCAGCAGGTCCTCAGAGGCCACCGACATATTGTTTCCCCAGGTCAACCTAGTGGGGATGAGTGGGGCGCCAGTATCCAGACGAGTTGATAACGATTTGGCCTGCCCGGGCGAACAGGCTTGCGAGCGGTCACCTCACGGCGCGCGGGCCTGGGCTGAACCTGCTCACGCAGCAACGCATACAGCGACAGACCCGCGCGGAGTGCGCGGGTCTGTGATCTCGAGCTGCTTTAGATGACGTGTGTCAGTTGTCGAAACGGCGGCGGAAGCGCTCTTCCATGCGCTGCGCGAATGACCCGGCGGCACGGGGGCGGCGAATGCGACCGCTGACCCCACCTGGTCCTGCTTGCCCGGCAGCACTTGCCTCGGAACGCCGGCTCCCAATGATTGCGAAGACCGCGGCACCGAACATCACCACGAATCCGATGACGCTCAGGATCGGGAAGTTCCCAATCTGGGTGGCGGGCACGGCGACACCAACCACCAACATCGCCAATCCGATGCAGAAAAGCGCCGCACCCTGCAGGCGGCGGCGGCCGGAGGTCGCACCCAGGCGTCCTCCGCGCACACTCGACGCAAACTTGGGATCCTCCGCGTACAGCGCGCTCTCAATCTGGTCGAGCATGCGCTGCTCGTGCTCGGAGAGTGGCATCGGTCCCTCCCTCTGGCGCATCGCAACCGGTTGAGTATGTCGTGTCGTTTTATCAAGGGTGCCGCGGTTACAACACCCTCACGTTCATAATACGAGGTGAATACCCGCTATACCACCCGGTTCACCCACCAATCTCCCAGCCAAGCCCCACCGGGCAACCTCCCACGACGCGGCGCGCCGACGGACCCGGGAAAAAGAGCGACAGCACCCAGGACTGGGCAGAGCGTGATAAACCCGGGCGGTACACACCGAGCCCACACGGAAACCAAAAGGACGCACGTTGACGACATTCCTGGCCGACTTGTCGCAACGCGATATGCAGCGCAGGCTCAGCGAAGCGCTTCGTGTCTATGTCATCGCCATGGGCTATCCGCATGGCACCGAGGATCAGCGCGCTCCCATGTGGCTCGAGCACAGCCGCAGACGCGGCTGGCAGGCGGCCGCCATCTTCGATGCTCCGGCCGTCCCATCGTCTGACTACACCAGGCCCGATGAGGATCTGATGGACCAGGCACGCATCGTCGGGATCGCCTACGGGTATCGCGGTGCCGCGGACCAATGGTGGCACCAGCAGGTCAGCCAGGGCCTGCGGAAATCGGGAGTGCCGCGCGATCGCGTCAGCGCCCTGCTCGACCAGTACTTCGAGTTGACGGAACTGCATGTCGACCCGGGGCTTCAGGGGCACGGCTTTGGCGAGGCGTTGGCGCGGCGGCTGCTGGCGGGCCGCTCCGAATCGCACGTCCTGCTGTCCACCCCCGAGATCACCGGTGAGTCCAACCGGGCATGGCGGCTGTACCGGCGGCTCGGATTCACCGATGTCATCCGGCAGCACCAGTTCGCGGGAGATCCCAGACGATTCGCCGTACTTGGCCGGCCGCTGCCTCTGGAGCCCGGCTATCGGCAGCCGGACGTGACCACCGTCTGGCACGATGAGCCACGATGACTAGGCCAGGGCGGGTGGGGCGCATCGTCGCCGTGCTGTTGTTGACGACGCTGCCGCTGCTGTCGGGATGTGTGCGTATCAAGGCCTCGATGACCGTCACCACCGACGATCACGTCTCCGGCCAACTGATCGCCGTCGCTAAACCGCAGGGCAAGGACGATAAGGGCCCTCAGCTCGACCGCAACATGTCGTTCGCCCAGAAGGTTCAGGTGGGCGAGTACGAGGAGAACGGCATGGTGGGGTCGCGTGCCATTTTCAACGATCTGACCTTCGCGGAGGTCCCCCAGCTGGCCGGGATGAACAAGAACGCCGCCGGATTCGACCTGACACTGCGACGCAACGGCGACGTTGTCGTGCTGGAGGGCCGCGCCGATCTCACCGCGCTGGAAGACACCTCAAATGCCGATGTGTCGCTGGCCATTTCCTTTCCCGGCGATATCGAATCGACCAACGGGGAGACGCTCGGTTCCGACGCCGTGCAATGGAAACTCAATCCCGGCGTGGTCAGCACATTCAGTGCGACCGCCCGCTACAGCGACCCCAGCACCCGCTCGTTCAACGGGGCCGCGATCTTCGTGACGATCTCTGCGCTGCTGGTGGGCGCCCTCGTCGCGTCCCTGGCGTGGCTGGACCGTGACCAATCCCCCCGGTTTACGCCCGACCAGTTCCCGGAGTAACCCGCACGCCGAGATTCTCCAGCACCTCGGAGGTGGCCCGCGCGAAGTTGAGCGTCATGAAGTGCACGCACGGAACGCCCTCGGCGATCAGCCGGGAGGCCATCGCGGTGGCGACCTCGACGCCGACCTTGCGAACCTCGTCACGGTTCTCCTCGGGACCGTCTCCGGCAGCCCGGAGAAGCCGTTCCTCTAGCGCAGCGGGCAGCGTCGAGGAGGCGAGCTCGACCTGCCTACGCACCGACCGCAGCGACGTGATGGGCATCAGCCCCGGAACGATCGGCTTGGCTCCTTGTTCTGGATCGGCGGCCACCACCCGATCACGCAGCCGCAGGTAGTCGTCGACGTCGAAGAACATCTGGGTAATGGAGTACTCGGCGCCTGCCCGCAGCTTGTTCACCAGATTGGCCGTATCGCGTTCCAGATCGATCGCCTGCGGATGGCCCTCCGGGAAAGAAGCCACCCCGACATGGAAATCGCCCAGCTCACGAACCAGCCGCACCAGCTCTTCGGCGTAGGTCAGGCCACCTGGGTGCGGAATCCATTCCGCATTCACGTCCCCGGCCGGATCGCCGCGCAGGGCAAGGATATTGGTGATGCCACGGTCCACATAGGCCCCCACCATCGCGCGCAACTCGTCGACGGAATGCCCGACGGCGGTCAGATGTGCGACCGGGAGCAAGGTGGTGTTCTCGGCCAGCTCGCCGGTCACCCGCACCGTGCGGTCGCGGGTTGAACCGCCCGCACCATAGGTCACCGAGACGAACACCGGCTGATACCGCTCGAAAACTCTTGCCGCCCGCCACAACCGAGCCTCAGCCGCCTCGTCGCGGGGCGGCATGAACTCCACCGAGAACGCGACATCGCCGGGCGGAACCGCGGCGAGTCGATCGGCGATCGACCCCGGATCCTGCAGCTCGGCGACCGATGCGTCACGGTCGAGCGGGTGAGTTGTCACCTGTCCAGGATAGGTGCGATTAGTCTGGGTTCACTCCCCGCGCATCCGGGACCAATTACCGCACCGTGAAAGGACGCCCCGCTGAGTGTCAACGTAGCCGCTGCCAACGCCCGGCACCTGACCGATGCGGTGAGCGACCAACTGAGCCAGTTCCTGGCCGAATGCCGCGAGCACACCGCGCATATCGGGCAGAACTATGAGCATGCGATAACCGCCCTCGACCAGTTTGTGCTGCGTGGCGGCAAGAGGCTGCGCCCGGCGTTCGCCTACTGGGGCTGGCGAGCGGTCACCGACGACCCCGACCCGTGGAACCCCGACGTGCTGCGGGTGTGTGCCGCCCTCGAACTGCTGCACACGTGCGCGCTGATCCACGATGACGTCATCGACAGCTCCGCCACTCGCCGCGGTGAACCCACCATCCACGTCGAGTTCGCCGCCCTGCACCGCGAGAACAACTGGTCCGGCTCCGCCGAGCAGTTCGGCATTTCGGCCGCCATTCTCCTCGGCGATCTGGCACTGACCTGGGCCGACGACATGGTGGCCGGGGCTGGGCTGTCCCCGGAGGCACATGCGCGGACTCGGGGCGTGTGGTCGATCCTGCGCAGCGAGGTGCTCGGCGGCCAATATCTGGACATTCTGTCCGAATCCTCTGGCGATGAGTCCGTCGA
The DNA here is from genome assembly GCF_002013745.1 of Mycobacterium sp. D16Q16. Classification (NCBI taxonomy): domain Bacteria; kingdom Bacillati; phylum Actinomycetota; class Actinomycetes; order Mycobacteriales; family Mycobacteriaceae; genus Mycobacterium; species Mycobacterium sp. D16Q16. The sequence goes on along the minus strand of NZ_MAEY01000020.1, from coordinate 27,496 downwards.
AACAGCCATGAGAGTGATCCGCTTCAAGACCGCCGGCTACACCGTGCAGCGACCGCTGCAGCTGGGTGTCGCGATCGCGGCCGAGAACCCGGGGATCTCCGGACTTCTCGGCGATGTCGGGCTGGATATCGGCGTCGCATTCCAGCTGCGCGACGACGTACTCGGCGTTTTCGGCGACCCCAAGGTGACCGGGAAACCCGCCGGCGACGACCTGCGTGCCGGAAAGCGCACCGTGCTGTTGGCCGAGGCGCTGCGGCTGGCACGCATCAACGACAATGCCGCCGAGGACATGCTGCACTCCTGGATCGGCAGCCCGCTCACGGATCAGCAGGTCGCCGAGATGTGTTCACTGATAGTCGACTTGGGCGCGCTGGCGGCCGTTGAATCCCGTATCGAAGAGCACACACACCGCGCACTGGATCAGTTGGCCGGCGCCGATATCGCCGACGACGCCCGTGCCGCGCTGTCAGATCTTGTCCGATTGGTGTCCAACCGGAGCGCATGATCACGTGAGTACATCATCAAAGGCTGTGGAGCCTCCCCTGGAAAATGCCGGGTGGGCAGGCGTCTTCCTGCGGTCCCCCGCCGGACGCGCGGCCGTCACCGGATTCGGTGGCGCCATCCTCATCGCCATCGGCGGGTTGGGTGCGGGCAGCACCCGGCAACACGACCCGCTGCTGGAATCGGTCGGGCTGTCCTGGTTGCGTTTCGGCCACGGGTTGGTGGTGTCCTCGATCTGCATGTGGCTCGGGGTGGTCCTCATGCTGCTGGCGTGGCTCGGGCTGGGTCGGCATGTGATCGCCGGCAAGGTGACCAAAGAGTCCATCCTGATCGTCATTCCCTGCTGGCTGCTGCCGCTGCTGGCCTCCGTGCCGGTGTTCAGCCGGGACGCGTACTCCTACCTCGCCCAGGGCGCATTGCTGCGTGACGGATTCGACCCGTACGTGGTGGGGCCGGTGGAGAACCCGAACCCGTTGCTGGAGAACGTCAGTCCGATCTGGTCCACCACAACCGCGCCGTACGGGCCGCTGTTCATGCTTATCGCACGATTCGTCACTCAGATCGTCGGAGACGACGTGGTGGCGGGAACCATGTTGCTGCGGCTGTGCATGCTGCCCGGGCTGGCCCTGCTGGTGTGGGCCACACCCCACGTCGCGCGCTGTCTTTCCGCCAACGCCAGCAAGGCGCTGTGGATCTGTGTGCTCAACCCGCTGGTCATCATCCATCTCATGGGCGGTGTGCACAACGAGATGCTGATGGTCGGCCTCATGATGGCGGGCATCGCGCTCGCCCTTGAGCGGCAACATGTTTGGGGCATCGCAGTAGTGACATTGGCGGTCGCGGTCAAGGCCACCGCCGGGCTGGCGCTGCCCTTCCTGGTGTGGATCTGGATGCGCCGGCTCGTTCAGAACGCCGACCAGGGCTCGCCGCAGCGCCGCCCGGTCGTCGCGTTCACGATGGCGTCGGCGACCTCCGTCGCGATCGTGGCCGCGGTCTTCGCCGTGCTGTCCTGGATCGCCGGGGTCGGCCTGGGATGGCTGCCCGCACTGGCGGGCTCGGTGAAAATCATCAACTGGCTGACGGTGCCTACCGCGGTCGCCAACCTCATCAACGTCGTCGCGGGCCTTTTCGTCACCGTCAACTTCGATGCCCTGCTGTCGATCACCCGCACTGTCGGCGCCGCACTGGTGGCGCTCGCGCTGCCGGTGGTGTGGTGGCGGCACCGGCACAACGAACGCGATGCGATGTTCGGGATCCTGTGGGCGATGGTGATCGTGGTGCTCATGGCACCCGCCGCGCTGCCCTGGTACTACACGTGGCCGCTGGCCATCGCGGCGCCGCTGCTGCAATCACGCGCCGCCATCGCCGCCATCGCCGGGTTCTCCACCTGGATCATGGTGATCTTCAAACCCGATGGCTCCCACGGCATGTACGTGTGGATCCACGTGCTGATCGCCGCGACCTGTGCCGCGATCGCGTGGCGGATGATCAACACCGCACCCGAGTCACACGAACCCGAACCGGCCGGGGCCGATACTCCGGCACCCGCCGCCTAGTAGGCCATCGCCTGCGCGCGCCGCAATACTTCGCGTGCTTGGTGGCCGTGCAGTGCGTCGACCGGACGGGCCGCCTCGATACGTTCGGTGGTGCCGTCCCTGGTCACGGTCAGCGACTCATCACCGGTGAACAACCAGCGCATGATTTCCGGCTCGTGATATCCCCCGTCGCGCAGCACGGACAACAGCCCGGACAGATGCTTCACCACGGGCCCTTCGGGGCTGAAAAAGATGACGGGAACTTTGATTTCGCCATCGCGCCGCACCGCGATCAGCTCACCGTCACGCAGATACTGCTGAACCTTGCTCACCGTTACCCGCAGGCGCGTAGCCACTTCCTTGAGAGAGAACAGCGGCTCATCGGCGTCAAGCGTGTCGGCGACGTAGGGAATTGCGCTCATGACCAATGACGCTAGTCGTCCTGCGGGCCACGGTCGCCCAAAAGTGTCCTCCGGGTGTGGTGACACGCGTAACCTTCGGATCGTGACGAGTTCCGGCGATCCGACATCGGTCACCCACAGCGAGTACTACCCCTACCCCGTCGAGAAGGTCTGGGATGTTCTCGTCTCCCTCGAACTCACCGCCTCGCAGGTGAAAGAAGTCAACGACGCACCGGTCGAGGTCGGCGAGACCCGCGTCCTCATCACCCATCCGCAGCCCGCGGTCGGATTCGATGGCGTGCTCCGCACCACCTACACCAGCGTGGAGCCCTGCGATCACATCGAACAGGTGCTGACCGCCCCCGGAATCGAAGTGACCTCCCGGTGGAACCTGCTCCCGGAACCTGGTGGCACCCGGCTGCGGGTCACCTATAGCCGGTTTGACCCCGCCATCCCCCTGCATCGTCAATGGCGGACCATGCTGTTTTCGGGGGCCGGGCCGATGCTCAACTCCGTCCGCGAAATGCTCGACAAACGACATTGACGGCGGGGCGATCCCGCATCACTCGATACGATCGATGCGATGACATCGCCCAAGTCCCCGACCGGCCGCCTCGATCCCATGATCGGAGCGGTGCTCGACAGTCGGTATCGCATCGAAACCGCGATCGCGACGGGCGGTATGTCGACCGTCTACCGCGGGCTGGACACCCGGCTGGACCGCCCGGTGGCCGTGAAGGTGATGGACAGCCGCTACGCCTCCGACACCGGGTTTCTCGCACGATTCCGGCTCGAAGCCCGGGCCGTCGCCCGGCTGCGTCACCCGGGTCTGGTGGCCGTGTTCGACCAGGGAATGGATGGTAGGCACCCGTTCCTGGTGATGGAACTGATCGACGGGGGCACACTGCGGGAGCTGCTGCGTGAACGCGGGCCCATGCCGCCGCACGCGGTGGCCGCGGTGTTCAACCCGATGCTGGGCGGATTGGCGGTTGCACACCGGTCGGGACTGGTGCACCGCGACGTCAAACCCGAGAACGTCTTGATCTCCGATGACGGCGAGGTCAAACTCGCCGATTTCGGGCTCGTCCGTGCCGTCGCCGAAGCCGGGATAACCTCGACCAGCGTGATCTTGGGCACCGCGGCGTACCTGTCCCCCGAGCAGGTGCGCACCGGCTCGGCAGGCCCACGCAGCGATGTCTATTCGGCCGGGATCTTGATGTACGAGTTACTCACCGGTTCAACACCATTCACCGGCGACACGCCGTTGGCGCTGGCCTATCAACGCATCGATCGTGATGTCCCGGCACCCAGTGAGGCGATCGACGGTATCCCGGAGGAGTTCGACGAGCTGGTGCTGCGCGCCACCTCCCGCGAGCCGGACGCGCGCTACGCCGACGCCGCACAGATGGGCGCCGAACTCGACGCCATCGCCGCCGAACTACACCTGCCGTCCTTCCGGGTGCCCGCGCCCCGGGATTCCAAACAGCATGTGGCCGAACAGCTATACCGCAGCCGGCTGATCGAGACGGGCGGCAGCACGGACGCCGCACCGGCCCGTGATCTCGACGCCGCCGACACCGCCTCGGCCGCGGCGGCCCTGGGCGTCGCTCCACGACCCGGCGCCGCGCCCCGCCCCAGGGTGCCCAATCCCACACGGATGATGGACCCGGTGCCCGCGTACGAGCCCGAATTCGATCGGGAATTCGACGACGAATCCGACGAATCGGCGTTCTTCGCCGATATCGACGACTCGGACTACCGGTACGAACGTCAGCAGAGCCGCCGCGCGATCTTCATGTGGCTGGTGATCGTCCTCATCATCACCAGCTCGGTGGCGGCGGGATGCTGGTCGCTGGGCGCCAACATCACCAACCTGCTCTAGTCCCTGAGCATCTCCGCGACGAGGAATGCCAACTCCAGCGACTGCTGGGTGTTCAGACGCGGGTCGCATGCCGTCTCGTAGCGACCGGCCAGGTCATCATCCGAAATATCCTGGGCCCCACCAAGACATTCGGTGACGTTCTCACCGGTGATCTCGACGTGAATACCGCCCGGATGCGTGCCGAGTGCGTTGTGCACCTCGAAGTAACCCTGCACCTCGTCGACGATCCGATCGAAATGCCGTGTCTTGTAACCGCTGGGCGACTCGTGGGTGTTGCCGTGCATGGGATCGCACTGCCAGACGATCTGATGTCCGGTGGCCTGCACCTTCTCGATGATCGGCGGAAGCAGATCCCGCACCTTCGAGTTGCCCATCCGCGAGACGAATGTCAGACGGCCCGGCTTGTTATGCGGGTCAAGGCGTTCCACGTATTCGACGGCCTGATCGGGCGTGGTCGTCGGGCCGATCTTCATCCCGATCGGGTTGGCGATGATCTCGGCGAAGGCCACATGGGCGTGATCGAGTTGCCGCGTGCGATCGCCGATCCACAGGTAGTGGGCCGACAGATCGTAGAGCGCGGGCTCGCCGTTCTCGTCCTCGGCCAGGCGCAGCATCGCCCGCTCGTAGTCGAGCACCAGCGCCTCGTGACTCGCGTAGATCTCGGCGGTGTCCAGGTTGGAATCCGCCACGCCACAGGCGCTCATGAACTTCAGTCCGCGGTCGATCTCGGAGGCCAGCGCCTCGTACCGCGCACCCGCGGGCGAGGTGCGGACGAATTCGCGGTTCCAGTCGTGCACCAGGGCCAGCGAAGCCAGGCCCGAGCCAGTCACGGCACGCACCAGGTTCATCGCGGCGCTGGCATTGGCGTAGGCGCGCACCAGGCGCGACGCGTCGTGCTCGCGCAGTGCGGCATCGGGGGCAAAGCCGTTCACCATGTCGCCGCGGTAAGACTTCAGCCCCAGGGCGTCGGTATCCGAGCTGCGCGGCTTGGCGTACTGGCCGGCGATGCGGGCCAGCTTGACCACCGGCATGCTGGACCCGTACGTCAGCACCACCGCCATCTGCAGCAATGCACGGATGTTGGCCCGGATATGCGGCTCGGTGTTGTCAGCGAAGGTCTCGGCGCAGTCTCCGCCCTGCAGCAGGAATGCCTCACCACGTGCCACCTGGGCCAGCTGGCCCTGCAAACGCTGGATCTCCGCGGGGACGGTGATCGGGGGCACGCTTTCCAGCACGGTCCGCATGGCAGCGGCCTGATTCGCGGGCCAGCTCGGCTGCTGAGCAGCAGGTTTGGCGAGCGCGGTATCCAGGCGCTGACGCAGATCGGCCGGGAGCGGCGGCAGCTCCGGCAATTGGTCGATGGGGACGTCGACTGTCCAGTTCACGAACCCATCTTAACCGCCCCTTACCAGCGGATTTTTACCCGGGATTGCGTGGCGATCAGCCCGGCGGGACCATCGCGCGGTAGCGGGCCAGGTTGTACCGGGCATCCACCAGTGCATCGTGCGAGTCGGCGGGCCGTTTCGGCACAGTCGGCTGGCCCAGGTCGTGCCACAGCTGCTTGAGTTCCAGGGTGAACCGTGGGATCGGCCGGGGCAGCGCCGTCATGGGTCCCCACAGCTGACAGAGCGCCACGTGGTCGTAGGCACCCACCCAGGCCCACAGTTCGATCGGGTCGGTCGGCCCACCACCGTTCAGACCGAGGAACTCGGCCAGCTCATCGCGGATCTGACCGCGTGAGCGCCACAGTGGGGACGACAACGCCGGCAGCTTCGGCAGCACGTTCTGGCGCACCCACGGGCCCGCCTGCTGTGGATCGAAGGCGGTGGAGACGGCGTAGTACTCACGGCCGTCTTCACACACCATCCCGATGGAGATGAGTTCGATGGTGCGGCCGTCGTCGATGAACTCCGTGTCGTAGAAATAACGCACGCATGCCGCCTAGTTGTGCGCCGGAGAGGCCGGCGCCAGCTCATCGGCCCGCGCCGGCTCGTCCTCGCGCACACCATCGTTCACGTCCGACGGGGCACGCCGCAGCCATATCCAGCTGGCCACGAGCACCGCGAGATGAACGAACACGTAGAGGCTGGGTATCAGGTCGTTCAGCACGCCGCCTGGTCGCAGCGTCAACGCACCCGAGTCCGGTGTCTTGCCGCTCAGGCTGGTGAACCAGGCCGCGAACACCGCGCAGAACGCCCACATCGTGACCGCCGACGCCCGTTTACCCAGCACGTACCCGCGGTAACCCAGATGGACGACCAACGGCACGAACCACACCCAGTGATGGCTCCAGCTGAACGGCGAGGCCGCCGCCGACGCCATCCCCACGATGGAGATCGCCAGCAGCAGCTGACCGCGCCGGTAGGCCAGGACCGCGACCACCAGACTCGCCGCGATCACCAGCACCGACAAGGCGGTGGCGGTCCCGGCCGACAGGTCCAATCTGAGAAACAGTCCGCTGATGCTGGTGCTCGCGGTGGGATCGCGGGTGATGCGACTGATCTTCTCGAAGGCACGGTCCACCCAGTAGTAATGCGAGGCGGAGGGCAGGAAGACGAAGCCCAGACCGATGGTGCCAAGCAGCGTGACGGTCGCGACGACGGCCGCGCGAATCCGTCCCACCAGGAACAAGAAGACGATGAAGATCATCGGGGTTAGCTTGATGCCGGCCACGATCCCGATGCCGATCCCGGCCAGCTTCCACCGTTTGCGAGCCAGGATGTCCGTGACCACGACGGCCAGTATCAGCAGGTTGATCTGACCCAGCTGAATGGAGAGCCGGACCGGCTCCAGCCACGAAACCAGCCCGACCAACAGGGCCAGCAGCCCCCACAACCCGGCCTTAGCGGAGACATTCAGCCAGGCCAGCATGCGCCACACCGAGTAGACGAGCAGCGCCGGGAACACCACAAGCGACAGGATCTGCGCTGTGAAGTCGGTGATGAAGGCCAGCGGGGTGAAGACCAATGCCGCGAACGGTGTGTAGGTGAACAGCAGATCGTCGAGCTCGCCATTGCGCCCGATCGAGTAGAGATCCAGCCCGTCCAGTACGCGGGTACCACCGAATCGGTACACCAACACGTCGATCTGCAGCGCATACGTCGGCCAGTGAATGAAGACGACCGCGTGCAGCAACAGAGCGACAGCGAGGACGAGCGGGCCACCCCACGTGATCCATCTGGCAACTCGACGAGCGGAGCCGCGGTCCGCGATGGTGGTTTCGGTTATTGAATTCGGCACGGCCCTCGCATCTCTCAGTTCTCCCGCCGGGTGGCCTCAAGACTAGCGGGCGCGGCGCGGATAGCTGACCCACGCCCCACGGCGAGGTGCCACGTCAGATGCAGGGAAGATGCACAGACCCCCGATTAACCGGCGGCGCTCTCCGGGATGCGATCGGGCTGCGTGGAGGACTCCGTGGGCTTGCCGGTGCTCTCCTTGAGCGCGGACGCGTAGATGTCGACGTACTCCTGACCGGACAGCTGCATCAGCTCGTACATCACCTCGTCGATGACTGCACGTTCGATGAAGCGGTTTCCGGCCATCCCGTCGAAACGCGCGAAGTCCAGCGGCTTGCCGATCTTGACGGTGACCTTGGAAAAGTGCCAACGAGCGGTTCCCGGCGGATTCATCACATCGGTGCCGACCATCGCGATCGGGATCACCGGTACCCCCGTGGCCAGCGCCATGCGCGCCAAGCCCGTCTTGCCCTTGTACAGGCGTCCATCCGGAGACCGGGTGCCCTCCGGGTAGATGCCCAGCAGCTTGCCCTCCCCGAGTAACCGCTTAGCGGTGCTCAGAGCATTCTCGGCGGCGTCGGCGCTGGCCCGATCGATCGGAACCTGCCCGGCGCCACTGAAGAAGACCTTCTTGAGCCAGCCCTTGAACCCGGGCTCCGTGAAGTACTCGCTCTTGGCCAGGAAGGTGACCCGGCGGCGCAACACCAGGCACAAGTAGAAGCTGTCCACCACCGCGAGGTGGTTACCTGCCAGGATTACCGGCCCGGACGAAGGGACGTTCTCCAGACCTTCGACTTTCGGGCGGCCCATCAGCTGCAGGATCGGCCCCATGAAGATGAACTTCAGCAGCCAATAGAACATCGCGCATCCTCTCCCGATCCCCGTGAGCAGCACAGGGCTGGCGCCGAGCTTACCCTCGGCGACGGCGAATCTCCGTGGACTGTCGAAGGTCCCGCGCATTACCGTGCCGGGCACGGACCTGCGACAAGATCGGGAACTCGTCGCGGCTGGTAAAGGCCTATCGCGCGCTGACAGCGCCACTCGCGGGACGCCGGATGATCGGCATCGCGGATAGATGGGACGCGGTGTCCCGGAACTGGCCCGGGGCGCTCGTCACTCGTCGATGTCGACCGGGATGGGTTGATAGCCAGTGGATTGCGAGCTCGGCGACGGAGGCGGGAACGGACTGTGATACTCGCGGCCGGGCACACCATCTGGGCCGCGATCGTCGGGGCCGCCTTGCCCCTCGGCCTCCAACATCGCCCGCACCACCATCACCAGCGCGAGGCTGTGTTCGGCGATCGTGGCCAACAGCGGATGGTGCTCACCCTCGACAAGGGCCGCCAGCGCGCAGACCGGGCAGAACAGCTGGTTGCACTTTCCGGGCACAGCGCCGTCTCCGGGGGCGCGAGCAGCCTGCCGTAGCGCCGGATCGAGCATGTCGAGGATGGAGGCGGCCAACGCCCGCAGCTCGGGACCGAGCTCCGGATGGGTACCCGTCACGTAGGCCACACCTCCGGATCCGCTCTAAACCGTATGGTCAGCTCGCTACTGACAAGCCGGGCATCGACAACCACACAGCGCCGCAGCACGGAGGCCAGCCGGACCCGCCGGCGCATCCCGTTTGCACCGATGACCAGGTCATCTCCCACCCGGCCGAGGCTCAACGTGGCCGGGTCGATCTGCGGTAACTCTAGCCTCAACCGATAGACGGTGTCCGCTCCGGATCCGGATTCGTGCTCCACGACGGTGGCCAGCGGCGCCGGGGGCGCAGCGCCGTCACGCCGCCGCACCGCGTCAGCCAGCTCACCGAGGGCCTCGGGACCGATGGGCTCGCGCGGTAGATGCGGTACCAGCAGCATCTCCACGTCGCCGATCGCCTCCCCCATCTCGTCAAGAACCGCGGCTTGGTCGGCGATGCGCTGCATGTACCAGTCAAACGCCGGATGCGCGGGCAGATTGTGGTATTCGTACGAATCATCTTGAATGAGAACCTGATTGACGATCACCTGGTCGATGCGCACACCCATCAGCGCCAGCGCCCCCACGGTACGGATGGCCTCGGCCACCACCACACGCTCGGGAGTCAGCACCAGGTGCGCCCCCACCCGCTCGGCGTCCGACAGCAAGCCCGCGAGCCGATCTGCCGACGCCGCAACGCGTTCCAGCAGTTCGGCCAGAATCTGCGCGCGAAGCGTGCCGACACCGCCGAGTCGACGATGCCGCGGCCAGGCCCGCTCCAGGTACATCGCGAAGGTTCCTGGCAGGGTCAGCATGCGCAACGCGTCGGCGGTCGAAGCACAGTCGACCACGACGACATCCCATTCGCCCGTCTCGGCCAACTGCTGAACCTCGTGCAGGCCAAGCATCTCCTGAACACCCGGAAGCGCGGAAAGCTCTTCGGGCGCAAGCGATCCTATATCCGATTCGGGGTACTGCGCGGCGATTGTCTCGGCAATGTCACCCCAGCGCCGCTCCAGCAGACCCAGGGTATCCAGGGCCATGACGTCGAGTTGCCCCCCGTACGGGTCCTCGATCACCCGCACACAATGGGCACCCGGCGACGGATCGACCCGGACGCCGAAAACGTCGCCAAGGGAATGCGCCTGGTCGGTAGATACCGCGAGCACCCGTTGGCCTGCCCGCGCGTAGCGCACCGCGGTGGCACCGGCCAGCGTCGACTTACCCACGCCCCCCTTGCCGACGAAAAGACCGATGGTGGCTGTCAACGGCGATTCGACATCTGGGCGCGGCGTCGCGTCGACGTCGCTAGCGGTCAGATTCGACTCGCTTCTTCAGATCCTTGAGCGCGGAATCGGTGATCTTGCGTTCGGCCTTACGCTTGAGCATTCCGATCATCGGAATTTGAAGGTCGACCGCGAGCTCATACGTCACCTCAGTGCCAGACCCTTTGGGCGCCAAAAGGTATGCCCCTTCCAGCGAACGCAACAGGGAACTTTCCGCCAGGGTCCAGGTGACCTTACGGCCATCCGGAGACCACACGTACTCCAGGACCTGGGTGTCCTTGAGGACACCGGCGTCCAGCACCAACCGGGCACGTTTGACCCTGCCCTGGGAGTCGGTGTCGAGCACCTCGGTTTCCTTGTACTCCGACACCCATTCCGGGTAGGCGCCGATATCGGCGATCACCGCCATCACTTTGCCGGGTTCGGCGTCGATGGCAATCGTTTGGGTAGTCTTCTCAGCCACCTGACAGACGCTACCCTTCTCCCTGGCGCTCGGATACTCCCATCCTGGCAATTCGCCGTGGCCGCATGAAGGAGAGACGCCCATGAGTCGTCTGGTGGCGAAGGTGCTCGGTGTGCACCAGAGTATCTACATCGCATCGAAAGGCTATCTGGGTCATCGCGTTCCGGGGATGGCCCCCAGCCTGCTACTGGCCTCTATCGGCGCCAAGAGCGGAGCGCAGCGCGTCAACTCGCTGACCTACGCAACGGATGGCGACAATCTCGTCATCGTGGCCTCGAACGGCGGCGCCCGCCGCAATCCCGCCTGGTATCACAACCTCAAGGCCCATCCGGACGTGCAGGTGCAGCTGGGCAGGCATAAGCGCCGGGTCCGCGCGACACCCCTGCTGCCCGGTGACGCGGATTACGAGCGACTGTGGAAGTTAGCCGACACCAACAACTCTGGCCATTACAGCACCTACCAGCGGGCGACTTCCCGCCCCATTCCGTTGGTCGTGCTCGCCGCTATCTGATCAGGCCTGCGGCACCCACGACTCGCCAATCGGCCGACTGGCCTCGAGCCGCTGCTTGATCCCGAAGGCGAACCGCTTCCCAGCGATGCGACGGGCGTGATTGAGCTTGGCCAAATTCAACTTGGCCACCTGTGCGGCGCTGGCGCCGGTGGGCTCAGCGTGCAGGAAATAGTGCAGGATCGCGCCGTCCAGTGCGGGCTCAAGCCACACCTCCATCGTTCCGGTGACGGGCCCGGCGACCGTCCAGCGGATCCCCTTCTCGCCCCGCTCCTCGACGACGTTGAGCTGCAGGTCAGGCCACCAACGGCGCCAATCCGCAGGGTTGGAGATGGCGCGGCCGATCTCCGCGGGATCTGCGGCGATAAAGGTCTGGTCGGCGACCTGAATGCTGTTCATCGCGGACAAGCTTAAGCCTCGCCGCCGAAGGAAATGCGGCAACGCCTTCGACGATCTTCAGGCCCCGACTAGTCTGAGCCGGTGCGAGAGTTCAGCGTCCCTGCCCCGTTCACCGTCGAGGACAACGCGTCGGTTGTTCATGCCGTCTATGACTACGAGCGTGAAGACCCCAACCAGGCGGCGTTTTCCCGCCTCGTCGACGGCACCTGGACACCCGTCACGTACGCGGAAGCCGCCGCGCAGATCCGGGCGGTAGCCAACGGTCTGATCGCCAAGGGCGTAGCGCCCGGCGATCGCGTGGCGCTGATCTCGGCGACGCGGTACGAGTGGACGATCATCGACTACGCGGTCCTGTCGATCGGCGCCATCACCGTGCCCATCTACGAGACCTCCTCGGCCGATCAGGTCCGATGGGTACTGCAGGACTCCGCGGCGGTGGCGCTGTTCGTGGAATCCGATGCCCACGCCGCGATCGCCGAAGAACTCGCACCCGAACTGCCCAACCTGCGCACCGTCTTTCACATCGCCAGCTCGGGCGTCCCCGCGGCCCTCGACGAACTCGCCGAGGCGGGAGCCGGTGTGGACCCCGCCGAGCTCACCGGCCGGCTCGACGCCATCAAGGCCACCGACCCCGCGACGCTTATCTACACCTCGGGAACCACCGGGCGACCCAAGGGCTGCCAGCTCACCCACTCCAACCTGGTGTACGAAACCCGCGGTGCGCGTGCCGTTTTCCCCGACTACTTGCAGAAGGGCAGCAGGACGCTGATCTTCCTGCCGCTGGCTCACGTGCTGGCCCGCGGTATCGCGATGGCGTGCTTCCAGTCCAAGGTAAGCGTCGGTTTCACCAGCGATATCAAGACGCTGGTGCCGACATTCGGGATCTTCAAGCCGACCTTCATCGTCTCGGTCCCCCGCATCTTCGAAAAGGTGTACAACACGGCCCGTCAGAACGCCCAGAACGACGGCAAGGGAAAGATTTTCGACGCTGCCGCCGATACCGCCGTCGAATACAGCCAGGCGCTGGACAACGGCGGCCCGGGCATCGTGTTGCGCGCCAAGCGCGCCGCCTTCGACAAGCTGGTGTACGGCAAGCTGCGCGCGGCGCTCGGCGGTGAGTGCGTGGCGTCGATCTCCGGTGGAGCTCCGCTGGGTGCCCGACTGGGCCACTTCTACCGTGGCGTCGGCCTGACCATCTACGAGGGCTACGGCCTCACCGAGACGACGGCGGCCTGCGCCGTGAACGTCATCGGCGGGCTCAAGATCGGCAGTGTCGGAAGGCCCTTGCCCGGTAACGCCGCCAAAATCGCCGATGACGGCGAATTACTGGTGTCCGGTGGTGTCGTGTTCAGCGGCTACTGGAACAACGAGAAGGCCACCAGCGAATCGATCTTGGACGGGTGGTTCCACACCGGCGACCTCGGCGCGATCGATGAGGACGGCTTCATCACGATCACCGGCCGCAAGAAGGAAATCATCGTCACCGCCGGCGGTAAGAACGTCGCACCCGCGGTGCTGGAGGATCAGCTGCGCGCTCACCCGTTGATCAGTCAGGCGATGGCCGTCGGCGACAAGCAACCGTTCATCGGCGCTCTGATCACGATCGACCCCGAGGCCATCGACGGCTGGAAGCAGCGCAACGGCAAGCCCGCCGATGCCACCGTCGCCGACCTGGTCGAGGATCCTGACCTCCTCGCGGAGATCCAGACCGCCGTGAAGGCAGCCAATCAGGTTGTCTCCCATGCCGAAGCCATCAAGAAGTTCCGGATCCTGCCGGTCGACTTCACCGAGGCCACCGGCGAGATGACGCCGACGCTGAAGGTGAAGCGCAACGTGGTGGCCGAGAAGTTCGCGGCAGATATCGACGCGATCTACTCGGGGTCACCCGAGTAGATCGGTCCATCAGGGGAACCTATCCGGAGCCGGTGACCAGTTCGGCGAAACGCGCCGCGTGGTGATCCCAGCGCCAATGATCGGTCACCCAGGTGCGCCCCGCTGCCCCCATCACCGCCGCACGTGCCGGATCCGACAGGATCTGGACAATCGCATCGGTGATCGCGGGCACGGACCTGCCGTCGACAACGAGTCCCGTCTCTCCATCGCGCACGGTTTCCGGTGCGCCCCCGGAGTTTCCGGCAACCACCGGAACACCGCAGGCCGACGCCTCCAGAAACACTATTCCCAGGCCCTCCACGTCCAGGCCCGCCCCGCGCGTACGGCAGGGCATCGCGAAGACATCGCCCATCGCGTGATGAGCGGGTAGCTCTTCCCACGGCACACCGCCGGTGAACACCACGTGCTCATCGACACCGACTCGAGTGGCCAACGCGCGCAACGGTTCCGCATACGGACCGCCACCCACGATCACCAGCGCCGCACCATCCACCCGCTCCCGGATCGCCGGCAGCGCCTCGATCAGCATGTCCTGGCCCTTGCGTGGGACCAGCCGGGAGACGCACACGATGGTCGGCCGCTCCCCCAGCCCGTAACGCCGCCGCAGCTCCTCACGCGCCCCCGGGTCAGGATGGAACCTGCCGCTGTCGACACCGGAGGGCAGGTACTCCAGCGCAGCACGCGGCCCGAACGCGGAAGCGAAACGACCCCGGGTGTAGCGGCTGACATAGGTGATCACATCGGTGCTGTCGCCGATCTGCCGCAGCGCGGACCGTGCCACCGGAAGCATCGACCAGCCCACCTCATGCCCATGCGTGCTGGCCGCGGTCACGGCGGCTCCCGCCGCCTTGGCCGCCGAGGACAACAACGCGAGCGGCGCGGCCGCGCCGAACCACACCACCTCGGAGCGCTGCGATTTGATGAGGTCCACCATGCGCTGCCGGACGCCGGGGCCAGGAAGCATCAGCGAGGTCGGATGGCGCACCACGTGGTAGTCGGCGGCGGCGTCGTAACGTTCGCACCCCTTCCACCGCGGCGCGTAGACAGTGACCTCGTGCGATCCGGCCAGCCGGGTCACCAACTCCTGCAGGTAGGACTGAATGCCACCGGGCCTGGGTGGAAAATCGTTGGTGACCAACAGGATCCGTCGTCGCGGGGCGCCAGGCTGAAAGGTCACGACGCCTACCGTAGTGGACGAGCGCCGAGCCAGCTCTGCCACTGCCGAACCAGCGTTGCCTCGTCGATGCCCAATGCCCGCTCGATCGCCGCGCCGGGCTGACCCGGCACGGGATCCGCCCCATACCGGTACAGCTGCACAAGCGAGGGCTCGCCAAAGGTCTCGGCCACGTATTGCGCCACCGACCACGCCTCCTCGTACGCCTGTGTGCGGTGGGGGCCCGGACTGTCGATATCGCCGTCGGTGGGTAGATGGTCCGGAACCTGGCCCGCGGCAAGGGCACTCGTCAACGTGGGCGCGGCGTTTCGGAAGGGGGTACCGCTACCGCGGCGCCCGTTGTAGTCGGCCACGCCCTCCACCAGCCAGAGGGGCGCATGGTCGCCGGTGACCGTGCGTGCCGCGGCATGGAACAGCTCGTGGCGCAGCACCACCCGAAACTGATCGGGTGGCAGGGCTGCCGAGCCGGGCGCGAAGATCACCCGCTGCCCCACGGCAACTCCGCTCTCTACACGGTCCGATACGGCGGCGGCGGCGATTCCGTCGGTGTGTTCGCCACCGACGAGGGCGGCGAACTCGGCGTCAGTCCCTGCCGCGATCAGCAGCACCCCCGCACGCCATTGCGGGCCCCAAAACTCCGACAGCGATGCCAGCGCACCGGCAATCTCATCGACAAGCCGCGGCGCCACCGAAAAGCCGGGGTGTCCAAGCACCACCACTTCCCGGTCCCCCGCTCGCTTCCGTGTCTCCACCACCGGCGCGAACTGCCAGGGCACGGCGACCGCGCTGGCGTCGAACAACCGCCAGGCGTCATCATCGTGCAGCACACCGACCGTGACCGGGCGCCGGACGGTGACCGTGTCCACCCCGCTGACGGCGTAAACCAGCGCGGCATCCAGCATCCATTGCTGTTGCCGTGCAATGGGATTAGCCGGAACGTCGGCCGACAGCCGGTACTCGAACGTGTCGGCCTTCAGCCCCGAGAGATTCTCCTGCACCCGCTGCTGAGCCTCGATGAACGCGGGCTTGTCCGGAGCGAGCACGGCGCGCAATGCCGCGACGTCATGGCTGCGCAACGCATCGGAGTAGCGCGTCAGCAATGCCTGAATCGCGGTGCGGACGTCGCTGGCCGGTGGGGCGGGCTGCGCTCGACAACCACCGCAGAGAATCAGCATGAGCACCGCGAAGAACGATGCCCAACGTGCTACCCCAGGCACGCGCGCACGAAGGATGCGGCTCAGTAGCGACGCGCGTTATAGATCGGGCCGGATGACGTGATCGGCGCGACCGCGACCGGAACACCGTAGGTCGAGGCGTGCACCATCATGCCGTTGCCGACATAGATGCCCGTATGCGAGGCGTCCCCGTAGAAGTTGATGACATCGCCGGGCTGTAGGTCACTCAGCGCGACGGGTGTACCGCCACGTGCGAGTGCCTGGCTGGAGTGCGGCAGCGATACGCCCTGCTGGCCGTAGGCCCACATCACCAGACCCGAGCAGTCGAAGGCGTTGGGGCCCGAACCGCCCCACGAGTAGGGCGCGCCGATCCGGGTCAATGCGGCCGCGACGGCGCTGGCGCCGACAGGTGAACCTCCGCCGCCGATGGCGGCTTCCGGTGCGGGTGCCGCGGCGGCGGCCTGCATCAGCGGCTCATCCGGAACCTGGCCCGGCTCGCCCGCGGGCGGCGGGGGCACGGGTGCCGGTGCCAGCAGCTGTGCACGCTGGCCGGGGCTCAGGGTGTTGTACTGCGACTTGACGACCGCGATCTGCACCTGCAGCTGGCTCTGCTTGGCCTGCAACGAAGCGCGTACATTCTTGGCCTGCTCGGCGGCCACCCGGGCCTGCTCGGCGGCATCACGGGACCGCTGCTCGGCCTGATCTGCCGAGGACTGCGCAGCGCGATAGCTGTCCATCCGGCCGCGCATCTCGCCGCCCACGGTGCGTTGCACCGACAGCTGGTCGATCAGGTTCTGCGGCGAGTTTGACGTCAGCACGGCGCCGTAACCACTGGTGTTACCGCCCATGTAGGCGGCGACCATGGCCTTGTTGACGTCGACTTGGTACGTGGACACCGCCATGCGCGCAGCCTTCGCGACGGCCTCATCAGCGAGAACAGCCTTTTCAGCATCGCGCTGGGCCGCCAGCTTGGCGTCGAGATCGATCTTCGCCGAGTTAGCCGCCTCGGACGTTGCCTCGGCCTGGCGGGACAGCTCGTTGAGCTTCTTGACGGCGTCGTTGTTGGGGTCGGCGGTCGCGATCTGACCACCCGTAAATACCCCACCGACCAGGGCGGCAGCAGTCAGCGCGAGCATGGCGCGACGGAGTGGAGAGGGCGTCAATCGATCCGAATGATTTCGAAGAAGACGCCCGACACTCACTGACTACATCCCTTTACTGCAATTTGATCGCCGCGAACTACGGCGCCGATAGGTCTCAGACAGGTTACGAAATGGCATCGACATTGTCCACCGCAGTGTGGAATGACGTCAGTGTCGCGTAAACGCCGGTTCTCCTCCCCGTTTCCGGGGCGGGCCATCATGCACCTATTTCGAGTGTGCCCTATGCGACTCCCGCATCGGGCGTCTTCGCCGAATCAGGCGTGTCGTACGTGCGCTGAATGGGCACCAGGCGCAGCCTGGGCGCCATCCCGGCCTCGGCCAGGACGGCCAGCGCGGCACGTTCATCGTCGGCGAGTGTCTGGGGCACCCCCAATAGCACGCTGACCACGCAGTCGCCGCATCCCGGGCCGCGCATCGCGCAATCGTCGCAATCGATGAGCATGGCTCCTCCTCTCCTATAAGTCGTTCTTTCGGGTTCAGGCGGACGGTAACCGCGCCCACCGACAAGTGGACGGTCCCTGGCACGCTGTCGATATGACGGAACAGCAGCAGCCGGCACACCACGACCGCCGCCGGGCTGAGTCGTTTGGAGGCTCCGCCGACGCCTATGACCGTCATCGGCCCCGCTATCCGCAGCCGCTGATCGACGAGCTCGTATCCGGCGGGCAGACGCGCGCCCTGGATGTGGGAGCAGGTACCGGGATCGCGGCGGCACAGCTGGCCGCGGCCGGTGCCGAGGTGCTGGCGGTCGAACCGGACGCGCGGATGGCACGGGTGGCGGCCGGGAAGGGTATCGCCGTCGAGGTGGCCACGTTCGAGGACTGGCGGCCGGCGGGCCGGATGTTCGATCTGGTGCTCTTCGCCCAGTCCTTCCACTGGGTAGAGCCCGCTGCCGCGCTGCCGAAGGTGTTGACGGTGCTTCGCCCCGGCGGCCGCCTCGCCCTGGTGTGGAACCGCATTGTGCCCACCACGCCGACACAGGACGAGCTGGACACCGTCTACGCCGATTTCATGGACACCACCCGGCGCCCCTCCATCGACACCGAGGACACCGTCTCCCCGACCCTTGAGAAATCCGGTTACCACGTGCGGCACTCCCATTTCCTGGAGCGGCGGCACTTCTCCACGCGGGCGTACCTGGACATGGTCTTCACCTACTCCAATCACCTCACGCTCGATGCCCCCGCCCGCGCCGTATTGCGGTCCCGGCTGGAGGAGAAGATCGGCGATGACGGCGTCGACACCACAAACGACGCACTCGCGCTGATCTGCACTCCCGTGGCGTGACGCCGAAATGTCGGTCCCGGGTCTTACGGTCACGACATGACGCAGCTGACCTTCGACGAGGTGCACTCCTCGCCGGGGTCGTCGGCGCAAGCCCTGCGTGACACCACCTTTGTGGTGGTGGACCTGGAGACGACCGGGGGCAGCGCGGAGAACGACGCGATCACCGAGATCGGCGCGGTGAAGGTGCGCGGCGGCGAGGTGCTCGGGGAGCTGGCCACGCTGGTCGATCCGAAACGATCGCTGCCGCCACAGATCGTCCGCCTCACCGGCATCACCTCGGCGATGCTGGTGGACGCACCGCCGATCGAGCAGGTGCTTCCGACATTTCTCGAATTTGCCCGTGGCGCAGTGCTGGTCGCCCATAACGCCGGCTTCGATATCGGGTTTCTCAAGGCGGCCGCGCGGCAATGCGGGATCGACTGGCCGCAGCCCACCGTGCTGTGCACGGTCCGGCTCGCCCGCCGGGTGTTGTCGCGCGATGAGGCGCCGCGGGTCAGCTTGGGTGCACTGGCTCAGCTGCTCGGCGCATCCACCACCCCCAACCACCGGGCCCTCGATGACGCCCGGGCCACCGTCGATGTACTGCATGCGCTGATCGGCCGGGTCGGCAACCAGGGCGTCGACACCATGGCAGAGCTGCGACGGTACCGGACCCAGGTACCCAACGCGTTGCGCGACAAACGCTCACTGGCCAATGGAATGCCTTACGCCCCAGGCGTTTATCTGTTCCGCGGACCATCCGGCGAGGTGCTGTACGTGGGCACCGCGGTCAACCTGCACCGGCGCGTGCAGCAGTACTTCACCGGCGCGGATCCGCGCGGCCGCATGCGCGAGATGGTCACCATCGCCACCGCGGTGGATCACGTGACCTGTGCGCACCCGCTGGAGGCAGCGGTGCGCGAGCTGCGGCTATTGGGTGCGCACGCACCGCCGTACAACAGGAAGTCACGATTCCCGCACCGCTGGTGGTGGGTGGTGCTCACTGAGGAGCCATTCCCCCGTTTCGCCGTCGTCCGGACCACCAACGGGCGCCCGATGCTCGGCCCATTTCGCGCACGCGGCGACGCCGCGACGGCCGCCCTGGCACTGGCCCGGTTCACCGGCGTGCGCACGTGTGCCGCACGCATCGGTGCCAACGGCCGGCACGGCCCCGTATGCAACGGCCAGTCCTATCCACACGACACCGCCTCCCCGTGCCCTGCCCCTGCCGGGGCGGATGCGAGCGAGTACCGCGACGCACTCATTCCGGCGCTCGCGGTCCTGTCCGGCACCGAAGGACACCCGCTGCACGCCATGTGCGACCGAGTGGCCGACCTGAGTGCTCTGCGACGGTACGAAAGTGCCGCGCGACAGCGCGATGCGACCGCCACCCTCGTCGAGGCGCTGGCCCGCCAGCACCGCCTGCACGCCCTCTCGCGCCTCGAGGAGCTGATCGCCGCGCGGCCCGACGGTGAGGGCGGATGGCACATCGCCGTCATGCGGCATGGACAGCTGGCCGGTGCCGCGATCGCCCGCCGGGGTGTCCCTCCGATGCCGGTGGTGGCGGCAGCTTCGGCGTCGGCCCAAGTGGTACTTCCGACCCCCGAACCGTTCGGCGGGGCCGCACCCGAGGAGACCGGGCTGATCACGCGCTGGCTGGCCGAACCCGGTGTACGGATCGTGTCCTCGACAGACGGCTACGCCGAGGCGACGGGATGTTCCGGCCCCCTGCGGGATTGGGCGGCGACAGCACGCAGCGCGCGCATCGCGCACGCCGTCCACCACGACGACTGGGGGCTGTCCGAGCTGATCAGGCCTGGGCGTGCCGTTGCGTCCCGGGCCGCCGGCTGATTGTGCTGCCTAGTCGACCAACAGTGAGTCGAAATCGCCGTGCCGCACCGAGTCGCGGCAACTGTTGACCTGCTACCGCGCTACAGGGTCCAGCCCGAATCTGCCGCGGGAACCCTATTCCGCCCCGAGGCGCCGGCTGACGACGATCCACTTATCCAGCAGCGCCGCCGCTGCCCCCGAGTCGATCGCGCTGGACACCCGCGCGAGTGCGTTCTCCCAGGCGGGCAGCCATTGAGCATCGCTGGCCAGCCCGGCATGCGCCACCACGGCGCCCGCGGCGTTGAGCACCACCGCGTCGCGCACCGCGCCTGTTCCGCCGGCCAGGACCGCCCGGACCTCGGCGGCATTGAACTCCGGATCACCGCCAACCAGCTCCTCCAGCCGGGCACGCGCGAAACCGAATGCCGCCGGATCGAACCGCAGCTTGTCGACGGTGCCCGCCTGAACCCGCCAGATGGTGCTGGTTGTGGTGGTGGTCAGCTCATCGAGCCCGTCGTCACCATGCACGACCAACACACTGGACCCACGTCCGGCGAAGACCCCCGCCGTGACCTCCGCCAGGTCAGCGAAAGCACAGCCGATCAATCCCGCCCGGGGGCGAGCCGGATTCGTCAGCGGCCCAAGCAAATTGAATACCGTCGGGACACCGATCTCACGACGCACCACGGAGGCGTACCGGTATGACGGGTGAAAATGCGGCGCGAAGCAAAACCCGATTCCCACCTCGGCGAGACTGCGCGTCACCTGCTCGGGCCCCAGGTCGATGCGCACTCCCAGCGCCTCCAGCGTGTCAGCGCCACCGGCCAGTGAGGAGGCGGCCCGGTTGCCGTGCTTGACCACCGGTACACCGCACGCCGCCACCACGATGGAGGCCATGGTGGACAGGTTCACCGTGTTCGCGCCGTCGCCTCCGGTACCGACGATGTCCACGGCGTTGGCGCCGATCTGTTCACCCGAGGGAAACCCGATCGCGTGCGAGAGCATCGTGTCAGCCAGCTCGCCGACTTCAGTGGACGTCGGGGACTTCATCCGCATCGCCACCCCGAAGGCCGCGATCTGGGCGGGGGTGGCCGCGCCCGTCATGATCTGGTCCATGGCCCAGGCCGCCTGACCCGCCGACAGGTCACGACGGTTGGTCAGCTCGCCCAGTACCAGGGGCCAGGAATGTTCGGGCACGCCGCAAATGGTCCCATGGACACAACGCTGACAACAAAGGACCAATTGCCCTCCGGGCACAGCGCGACACGCCGGGCAGCCGCGGCCGACACCACTCTCATCAGAGGCCACACACGTTGTGGAGAGTCGGTCACAAATCAATGTCGGACCCGGGTGGCTCTCGACAACTACAAAGCGTCATACTTACGACGTGACGACCGCAGCAGCCCCAGGATCGCCGGCGGGAACCGCCATTACCCAGCGGGTTCATTCACTGAACCGGCCCAATATGGTGAGTGTTGGCACCATTGTGTGGCTTTCCAGTGAGTTGATGTTCTTTGCTGGACTCTTCGCGTTCTACTTCACCGCCCGGGCCCAGTCCGGCGGTAATTGGCCGCCGGAGCCCACCGAGCTGAACCTTGGTCTTGCCATCCCCGTCACCGCCGTGCTGGTCGCCTCGTCGTTCACCTGTCAGATGGGTGTGTTCGCCGCGGAGCGTGGCGATGTCTTCGGGCTGCGCCGCTGGTACGTCATCACCCTCATCATGGGCACCTTCTTCGTCCTCGGCCAGGGCTACGAGTACATCAACCTCGTGCACGAGGGCACCACCATCGCCGGCAGCGCCTACGGCTCAACCTTCTACTTGGCCACCGGCTTCCACGGTCTGCACGTCATCGGCGGTCTGGTCGCCTTCATCTATCTCCTGGTTCGTACCCGGATGAGCAAGTTCACCCCTGCCCAGGCAACCTCCGCGATCGTCGTGTCGTACTACTGGCACTTCGTCGACATCGTGTGGATCGCATTGTTCGCCACCATCTACTTCGTCCGATGAACCAGCCCGACTCGGTGAAGGGAGCCCCACAGTTGAACGTGGAGCCCGTCAACAACACAGCCGCCAAGAAACGCGCACGCCGCAAGTTCCGCCGTCGCATCTCAGCAGGTTTGCTGCTGCTGATCGCGCTGGTAGTTGCCGGCGGCTTGGCCTCGACCTTCACGCCCACCCCGCAGGTCGCGGTGGCCGACGAGGACAAGTCAGCGCTACTGCGCACGGGCAAGCAGCTGTACGAGACCTCGTGCATCACCTGCCACGGCGCGAACCTGCAGGGTGTGCCCGACCGCGGCCCGAGCCTCATCGGCGTGGGCGACGCGGCCGTCTACTTCCAGGTCTCCACGGGCCGTATGCCGGCGATGCGCAACGAGGCTCAGGCCCAGCGCAAGGACCCGATCTTCGACGAGGAGCAGACTGACGCCCTCGGTGCATACATCCAGGCCAACGGCGGCGGACCCCAGGTCGTCCGTGATGGCGACGGCGCAATCGCTCAAACGTCGTTGCGCGGCAATAACATCGCCCGCGGTGGCGACCTGTTCCGGTTGAACTGCGCGTCCTGCCACAACTTCACCGGCCGCGGTGGCGCCCTCTCGTCGGGCAAGTTCGCCCCCGAGCTCGATCCGGCCAACGAGCAGCAGATCTACACCGCCATGCTCACCGGCCCGCAGAACATGCCCAAGTTCTCCGACCGCCAGCTGACCCCCGACGAGAAGAAGGACATCGTCGCCTACGTCAAGGCTTCGACCGAGACCCCCGATCCGGGTGGTTACGGGCTGGGCGGCTTCGGACCGGCGTCTGAAGGTATGGCCATCTGGATCATCGGCATCGTCGCCGCCATTGCCGCGGCACTGTGGATTGGAGCGCGCGCGTGAGTGGCGATCCCAAAGTAGAGATTCCCAGCGACGAGCAGCTCGCGGCCATGAGCCGCGACGAGCTGGTCAAGCTCGGTACCAACCTCGACGGCGTCGAGATCGTCTACCGCGAACCACGCTGGCCCGTTGAGGGCACCAAGGCAGAGAAGCGCGCCGAGCGTCTGATCGCGCTCTGGTTCGCCCTCGGCGGGGTATTTGGCCTCGCCCTGCTCGGTGTATTCCTGTTTTGGCCCTGGGAGTACAAGCCATTCGGCGATCCGGGTAATGCGGCGTACAACCTCGCGACACCGCTGTACGGCCTGACCCTGGGTCTGTCGGTGCTCTCGCTGGGTATCGGCGCGGTGCTGTACACCAAGAAGTTCGTTCCCCAGGAGATCTCGATCCAGGACCGCCACGACGGGCCGGGCTCGTCGGAGGTGGACCGCAAGACCATCGTCGCGCAGCTGCAGGACACCCTGGAGACCTCGACGCTCCCCCGCCGCAAGATGGTCATCCGGGCTCTCGGGTTCGGCGTCGGCGCGATGGGCGCCGGCACCGCCGTCGCATTCATCGGCGGCCTGATCAAGAACCCGTGGGCCCCCGTGGTCCCCACCGCCAATGGCAAGCAGCCGGTGCTGCTCACCAGCGGCTGGACCCCGCGGTACAAGGGCGAAACCATCTACCTGGGCCGGGCCGTGGGCAGCAGCTCGCAGATCCTGCTGAAGGTCCGCCCCGAGGACATCGACGCCGGTGGCATGGAGACCGTGTTCCCGTGGCGCGAGTCCGATGGCGACGGCACCACCGTCGAATCGCACGAGAAGTTGTCGCATATCTCTATGGGCGTACGTAACCCGGTGATGATCATCCGGGTGCGCCCCAGCGATATGGGCAAGGTGATCAAGCGCAAGGGACAGGAAAGCTTCAACTACGGCGACCTGTTCGCGTACACCAAGATCTGCTCGCACCTGGGTTGCCCCACATCACTTTTCGAGCAGCAGACCTACCGCATCCTGTGCCCGTGCCACCAGTCGCAGTTTGACGCACTGCACTTCGCCAAGCCCATCTTCGGGCCGGCCGCCCGGGCGCTGGCACAGCTGCCGATCACCGTCGACAAGGACGGATACCTCGTCGCCAATGGCGACTTCGTCGAGCCCGTCGGACCCGCATTCTGGGAGCGCAAATCATGAGCGAAACAGCCCAAAAGCCGTCACGCCTAGGCAAACAAGCTGAGGCGATCGACTCTCGGTACCACCTCGCCGCCGGGATGAAGCGGCAGATCAACAAGGTCTTCCCGACGCACTGGTCGTTCATGCTCGGTGAGATCGCGTTGTACAGCTTCATCATCCTGCTGCTCTCGGGTGTGTATCTGACTCTGTTCTTCGACCCGTCGATGGCCGAGGTCACCTACAACGGCGTCTACCAGCCGCTGCGCGGTGTGCAGATGTCCAAGGCGTACGAGACCGCGCTGAACATCAGCTTCGAGGTCCGCGGTGGCCTCTTCGTGCGACAGATCCACCACTGGGCAGCGCTGATGTTCGCGGCGTCGATCATGGTGCACCTGGCGCGCATCTTCTTCACCGGCGCATTCCGCCGGCCCCGCGAAGCCAACTGGGTGATCGGCTCGCTGCTGCTGATTCTGGCGATGTTCGAGGGCTACTTCGGCTACTCGCTGCCCGATGACCTGCTCTCCGGTATCGGTCTGCGCGCCGCGATGTCATCGATCACCTTGGGTATCCCGGTCGTCGGTACCTGGATGCATTGGGCGCTGTTCGGCGGCGACTTCCCCGGCAACATCTGGATCCCGCGCATGTACGCGCTGCACATCCTGCTGATCCCCGCGATCATCCTGGCCCTCATCGGCGTGCACCTGGCGCTGGTGTGGTACCAGAAGCACACCCAGTTCCCCGGCCCGGGCGCCAAGGAGTCCAATGTGGTCGGCGTGCGCATTCTGCCCGTGTTCGCACTGAAGGGCGGAGCGTTCTTCGCCTTCACCACCGCCATCCTGGCGCTGATGAGTGGCCTGCTGCAGATCAACCCGATCTGGTTGTTGGGCCCCTACAAGCCCTCACAGGTGTCGGCGGGCAGCCAGCCCGACTTCTACATGCAGTGGACAGAAGGCCTGGCGCGTCTATGGCCTGCCTGGGAGCTGTACATCTTCGGGCACACCGTGCCCGCGGTGTTCGCGGTGGCGATCATCATGGGCGTGGTGTTCGGTCTGCTGACCATGTACCCGTTCATCGAGAAGAAGCTGACCGGCGACGACGCCCATCACAACCTGCTGCAGCGTCCGCGTGATGCTCCGGTACGCACCGCCATCGGTTCGGCGGCGATCTCGTTCTACATGATCCTGACGCTGGCCGCCATGAACGATGTCATCGCGCTGAAGTTCCACATCTCGCTGAACGCGACGACCTGGATCGGCCGCATCGGCATGGTCATCTTGCCGATCGTCGTCTACTACCTCGCCTACCGGTGGGCCATCGGCCTGCAGCGCAGCGACCGCGCGGTGCTCGAACACGGCATCGAAACCGGCATCATCAAGCGACTGCCGCACGGCGAATACATCGAGCTGCACCAGCCACTAGCCGGAGTCGACGAGCACGGCCACGCCATCCCGCTGGAATACCAGGGCGCGGCAGCACCACAGCGCATGAACAAACTCGGATCCGCCGGCGCACCCGGCACCGGCTCGTTCCTATTCGCCGACCCCGCCGACGAACAGGCCGCACTCGTGGAAGCCGAGCACGAAGCGCACCACAAGTCGCTGCTCGCTCTGAAGGAGTACCAGGACGGCGAGCCGTCGACAAACGGTCACGGTCACTAGAAGTCAGCTCGACGATTGGGCCCCGCATACGAAAGTATGCGGGGCCCAATGTTTTACCCTGGCTGTATGCAGGAGATGACGCGCGAGCAATGGTGGGCCTTCGCCACCGAGGGCACCCGCACCGGAATGCTCGGCCTGGTCCGGGCCAACGGCGCACCCATCGTGACGCCGGTGTGGTTCCTGCTGCACGAGGGCTCCGACGGCGATGAGCTGATCTTCACGACGGGCACGGAAACCTTGAAGGGCAAGGCCATTCGGCGAGACCCACGCATCTCGCTGGCCGTCGACGACCAGCGGCCGCCGTACTCCTACGTCCAGTTCTCGGCGGAGGCGCGGCTGAGCAATGATCTCGACGAGATGCTCGAGTGGGCGACCAGGATCGGCGGACGCTACATGGGAGCCGAGCTGGCCGAGGACTTCGGCCGCCGCAACGCGGTCCCGGAAGAATCACTGGTGCGCGCCACCATCACGAAAGTCGTTGCCCGCGCAGGGATCGCCAACTAGGACGACGCGCCGAGCTCACGCAGCTTTTTGAGGGTCAGCCACGGAATCACGCCCATCGCGCAGGTAATCACTCCACCGAGCACGAACGCGACGATGGCGGCGGTCTCACTGTCCACCGCCAGCAGGTAGGTACCGGTGACCACCGCCAGCAGTGCCAGACCGATCCCACCAGCGATCCCCACCGTGGCCCGCAGCCACAGCCGGTCGGCCGCTGCCGATTTCGACGCCGCCTCGGCGGCCGCCCGATATGCCGGCGACCCGGGCCCGTTGTAATCCTTGGGAGCAAGGCTCACGGGGTCCACGAGACCACCGAATGTCTTGAGCTTTTCGGTCGAGGCCTCCGCAGGAGGCGGGCCTGACGGCACGCTGCGTCCACCGGAGGCATTGGCGCCCTTCGGCTTAGGTGCTGCTGTTGATGGGCCACGCTTCGTGGGCCGGGTCGCCGTCTTACGGGCGCGCAACAGCAGTGGCACGGCGCCGATGATGACGGCAAGCGACACCCCGATGACGATGTAGATCCCCCACGAGCTACCAGCGGACCCTGTTGAGTCCTCCCCCACTCCAGTCATCACAACGATGGCGCCGACCAACATACCGACGAATGCCAGCCAGATCACGGCACACAACCCGATCAGCATCCGGTCGACGGACTCGGGAGAGGATCGCCGCACCGGTCCGGCAAGTGCCTCCAGCGGCTTGGCCAATCGACCCGCTGGCATCAGCAGGTTGCCTGGGCCGAGTTGTTGTTGTTGGAGGACAGCACCTGACCGTCACTGGTGGTGATCGTGCAGTTGAGCTGGCTCAAGCGCAGCATGCTGCTCGCCGATACCGAACCAATCTCCGAGTTGGAGATCGGGGTGACGGTGATCGACCACGGGATATACGCATTCGGCGCCACCCGGGTACGCCCTTGAGGGTCGATGTAGGTGATCGTGATGCGGTCGAGCGGCGCCTTGGAACCCGTCACCGCGTACGTGATCTGCCGCGGCTGGGCCGGCGTCGTGGTCGTCGGGGGCGGAGGAGGCGGCGGCGTGGTGGTCGTCACCGGCGGCGGGGCCTCATGCGTCGTCACCGGTGGAGGAGGCGGCGGAGGAGGCTCGACCGTCACCGTCTCAGTCACCGGCGGAGGAGGCGGGGGC
>NZ_MAEY01000019.1:0-158182 GCF_002013745.1 Mycobacterium sp. D16Q16 | reverse complement strand
CTGGGATCGCTGCTGGCCTGGGGAGCCAGGATCGTCATCTTCGCACCTCGGTATCGGTTGGCGTGGACTGCAGAACAGCGTTGTGTTCCATGGTGTTGTCAAAGGCTCAAGAATGCCTACAGAGCTCGCCGCTAGAGCGCGGCGTACACCGCCTGCGCGAACTGAACATGGAGAAGCTGTAGTCGCAGCGTGGATGTGCGCCCCAGGGCGGCCTTGGGGTCCAGTTCCGGCATGCGCCACTGCGGCAGGAACATCAGGATCGCGTCGGCCTTCGGGTCGGCGTGCCACCAGGTGCCGAATGCTCCCGGCCAGCCGAAGGTTCCGGCACCGCCCGGACCGAACAGTGCGGCCTCGTTCGGATCGAGCACGACCGACAATCCCAGGCCGAACCCGCGTCCGGTCCAGTACGGCAGGCCGAAGGACGGCAGCTTCCGCTGGGCCGGGGTGAGCCGGTTGGTGCGCAGCGCGGCCGTCGATTCGGGGGACAGGATGCGTACTCCGTTGGCCTCGCCACCGCCGAGGAGCGCCCGCGCGAAGGTGAGGTAGTCGTGCGCGGTGCTGGCCAGAGCGCCGCCACCGCGACACAGCGCCGGTGCTGACGTCGGCATCGAGGTGAGATAGCCGCGGTCGGCCACCACGATCTGGTCGTCATCGCCGAGGCCGTACAGGCGTGCCAATCGGCTGGCCTTGCGCTCGGGAACGAAGAAATCGGTATCGGACATGCCTAACGGATCCAGGATTCGTTGACGTAGCAGCTCGTTGAGTGGCAGCCCGGCCGCGCGTGCGATGAGTAAGCCGAGCACATCGGTGGAATGGCTGTAGTGGAAGCGTTCACCGGGCGGGTAGACCAGCGGCAGCGCGGCGATGGCCCCGATCCACTCGTCGGGCTCACTGAACGCCGCGGTGTGCAGCGGCTGGTAGGCCTTCGCTATTGGCCCGGTCGCGATGAAGTCGTAGGTCAGCCCACTGCGGTGGGTCAACAGGTCTTCGACCGTGATGGCGCGCGGTGCCCGGAATGTGTCATCCAATGGGCCGTCTGGATTTGCGAGTACCCGCATCTGGGAGAACTCCGGCAACCAGGTGGTGATCGGGTCGTTCAGGCGGATCGTGCCGTCGTCGACAAGAGCCATGGCGGCCGCACTGATCACCGGCTTTGTCATGGAAGCGATGCGAAAAATGGTGTTGTCGGCCATCTGCAGACCAGCGTCGACGTCGCGATAGCCCACGGCGCCCAGGTGCTTGAGCTGCCCGCCTTGCCACACCAGCGTTACCGCTCCGGCGAGTATGCGGTCATTGACCGCGGCGCGAATCGGAGCGAGAGCTGTATCAAACGTGTCGTCAGACTCGGGCATGACTCCATCCTGTCAGTCGTGGCCGTCGGGTGCCCGGATGCTAAGATCCCTGGCGATAAGTGACATCCTTTAACGATCCGTCCAGTGAGGCGGAGAAGGAGGTCTCGCGTAAGCGTGGGCGTATTACCAGAGGGACGCGAACTGTTGTCCGCCGCAGATGTCGGCAGGACCATCTCGCGTATCGCGCATCAGATCATCGAAAAGACCGCACTTTCCGATTCCGGTGACGCGCCTCGCGTCGTATTGGTCGGGATCCCCACCCGCGGTGCCACCCTCGCCAAGCGATTGGCCGC
This sequence comes from Mycobacterium sp. D16Q16, assembly GCF_002013745.1. NCBI lineage: Bacteria > Bacillati > Actinomycetota > Actinomycetes > Mycobacteriales > Mycobacteriaceae > Mycobacterium > Mycobacterium sp. D16Q16. The sequence continues at coordinate 156,537 of NZ_MAEY01000019.1, read as the reverse complement.
CCACATCACCGAGTTCTCCGGTGTCGAGGTGCCGGCCGGATTCCTGGACATCACGCTCTACCGCGACGATCTGCGCAACAAACCCCACCGCCCGCTCGAACGCACCTCGATTCCCGAGGGCGGAGTGGACGGCGCCCTGGTTGTCCTGGTTGACGACGTGTTGTTCTCCGGCCGTACGGTGCGCTCGGCCCTCGACGCGCTGCGCGATCTGGGCCGGCCCCGCGCGGTGCAGCTGGCAGTGCTGGTGGATCGCGGGCATCGGGAGCTGCCGCTGCGTGCGGATTACGTGGGTAAGAACGTGCCGACCGCACGCTCCGAAGACGTCAAAGTGCTGCTCACCGAGCATGACGGCCGCGACTCCGTGGTGATCAACAGCGGGCAGGGAGCGGCCTCGTGAAACACCTGCTGTCGGCGGCCGACCTGACTCGCGACGAGGCCACCGCCATCCTCGATGACGCCGACCGGTTCCTTCAGGCTCTGGCGGGGCGCGAGGTCAAGAAGCTGCCGACCCTGCGCGGGCGCACCATCATCACGATGTTCTACGAGAACTCCACGCGGACAAGAGTTTCCTTTGAGGTCGCGGGTAAATGGATGAGCGCCGACGTCATCAACGTCAGCGCATCGGGTTCCTCAGTGGCCAAGGGCGAGTCACTGCGCGATACCGCCTTGACCCTGCGCGCGATCGGTGCGGACGCGTTGATCGTCCGTCACCCAGCGTCGGGTGTCGCCGCCCAGCTGGCTCAGTGGACCGCCGAAGGTGAGGGCGGCCCGGCCGTCATCAACGCCGGCGACGGTACCCACGAACATCCCACCCAGGCGCTGCTCGACGCGCTCACCATCCGGCAGCGGCTGGGCGGCCTGGAAGGCCGCCGCATCGTCATCGTCGGGGATATCCTGCACAGCCGAGTTGCCCGGTCGAATGCTTTGCTGCTCAGTACATTCGGCGCAGAGGTGGTGCTGGTGGCGCCACCCACGCTGCTGCCCGTGGGTATTGAGACCTGGCCGGTGACGGTCACTCATGACATGGATGCCGAGCTGCCCGGCGCCGATGCGGTGCTGATGCTGCGGGTGCAGGCCGAACGTATGACCGGCGGCTTCTTTCCGTCGGCGCGCGAGTACTCGGTGCTGTACGGCTTGTCCGAGTCGCGGCAGCGGCTTCTTCCCGAACACGCGGTGGTGCTGCATCCCGGCCCGATGCTGCGCGGTATGGAAATCGCGTCCTCCGTGGCTGATTCTTCGCAATCCGCTGTTCTGCAACAGGTATCGAATGGAGTGCATATTCGTATGGCCGTGCTGTTCCACCTCCTGGTGGGTTCGGATGAGGCGGTGCCCGCATGAGTGTCTTGATCAAGGGCGTACTGCTGTACGGGGAGGGCGAGCAGGTTGACGTCCTCGTCGAGGACGGCCAGATCGCCCGCATCGAGGCCGGTATTGGGCCGGGCATCGAGACGGAGGTCGACACGGCCATCGAAGCGCTCGGTCAGGTGCTGCTGCCCGGATTCGTCGACCTGCACACGCATCTGCGCGAGCCTGGCCGTGAAGACACCGAGACCATCGATTCCGGTTCGGCGGCAGCGGCTTTGGGTGGTTACACCGCCGTCTTCGCGATGGCCAACACCAACCCCGTGGCGGATAGCCCCGTCGTGACCGATCACGTGTGGCAGCGCGGCCAGCAGGTAGGACTTGTCGATGTGCATCCGGTGGGTGCCGTCACGGTCGGGCTGGAAGGCAAGCAGCTCACCGAGATGGCGATGATGGCGCGTGGCGCGGGCCGGGTACGGATGTTCTCCGATGACGGCAAGTGCGTGCACGATCCGCTGATCATGCGACGCGCTCTCGAATATGCCAAGGGTTTGGGTGTGCTCATCGCTCAGCATGCCGAGGAACCGCGGCTGACCGTCGGCTCCGTGGCGCACGAGGGCGCCCATGCGGCCAAGCTGGGCCTGACCGGATGGCCCCGCGCCGCCGAGGAATCCATCGTCGCGCGGGATGCGATTTTGTCCCGTGACAGCGGTGCCCCGGTGCACATCTGTCACGCGTCCACCGCCGGCACCGTTGAGTTGCTCAAATGGGCCAAGGGGCAAGGAATTTCCATCACCGCCGAGGTGACTCCGCATCACTTGCTACTTGACGACAGCCGGCTCGCCTCCTACGACGGTGTGTACCGCGTGAACCCGCCGTTGCGGGAGTCCACCGACGCCGAAGCATTGCGTCGGGCCCTCGCCGATGGCGTGATCGACTGTGTGGCGACCGACCACGCGCCGCATGCCGACCACGAGAAATGTTGCGAGTTCGCCGCGGCCCGCCCCGGCATGCTCGGGTTGCAGACCGCGCTGTCCGTGGTCGTCGAGACCATGGTGAAACCCGGGTTGCTGACCTGGCGCGACATCGCCAGGGTGATGAGCGAGCGTCCGGCGCAGATCGTCGGCCTGCCGGATCAGGGGCGCCCGATCGCCGTCGGCGAGCCCGCCAACCTGGCGATCGTTGACCCCGACGCCACCTGGACCGTCACGGGTGATGGATTGGCCAGTAAGTCGGCCAACACCCCATTCGAATCGATGACGTTGCCTGCCACCGTGACTGCGACGCTGCTGCGCGGCCGGGTGACTGCGCGGGACGGCAAGGTGGCGCTGTGAACCACGGAGACTTCGTTGGTGCACTCATCATGGCGGGCGCCTCGCTTACCTTGTCCGTGCTGCTCTTCCGATTGATGTGGCGCGGCTGGCGGGCGCGCGCGCAGCGCCAGGCCGACAGCGTCGGAGAGCTGCCCGCCGTGCCCGCCGAGCGCGGTGACATCGTCATCGAACCCGCCGACGGTCTCTACGTCGGCAGTACCATCGCGCCGGACTGGCAAGATCGGATCGCGGTGGGCGACTTGGGCTACCGGGCGAGCGCCACCTTGACTCGATACACCGGCGGAGTCCTGCTGGAGCGCAGCGGAACCGCAGACATCTGGATACCCGCGGATGTCATCACCGAGATCCGTACGGCAAAGGCGCTGGCGGGCAAGGTACTTACCCACGACGGAATTCTCGCGATTCGGTGGCGGCTGCCCTCGGGCGTCGAGATCGACACCGGATTTTTGGCACGACCGCGAAGCGAATACGAGGAATGGAAGCAGGCGTCATGAGTGACAAGGCGGTGCTCGTTCTCGAAGACGGGCGGGTGTTCACCGGTAAGCCGTTCGGTGCGGTGGGTGAAACCCTCGGCGAGGCGGTGTTCTGCACGGCCATGTCCGGTTATCAAGAAACCCTGACCGACCCGAGCTATCACCGGCAGATTGTGGTGGCGACAGCGCCGCAGATCGGCAACACCGGGTGGAACGACGAGGATGACGAGAGTCGCGGCGGCAAGATCTGGGTTGCCGGATACGCGGTGCGAGATCCCTCCAACCGGGTATCGAATTGGCGGGCCACGGGTTCCCTCGACGATGCCCTCAAGAAGCAGCACGTCGTCGGCATCGCCGGAATCGACACCCGCGCCGTCGTCCGTCACCTGCGTACCCGCGGTTCGATGAAGGCGGGGATCTTCAGCGGTACCGTCGCCGACGCGCCCACCGACTTCCTGCTCTCGCGCGTCAACGGCCAGCCCTCAATGCTGGGTGCGGACCTGGCCGGCGAGGTGAGCACCGACGACACCTACATCGTGGAACCCGAAGGTGCGCATCGGTTTACCGTGGCGGCTCTGGACCTGGGGATCAAGACCAACACTCCACGCAACTTCACGCAACGCGGTATCCGGGTGCAGGTGGTGCCCTCGTCCATCAGCCCGGACGAGCTGCTCGCGTTGGCGCCCGACGGCGTGTTCCTGTCCAACGGGCCGGGCGACCCGGCCACCGCGGATCATGTGGTGGCGGTGACGCAGGCGGTGCTGCAACAGAAGATCCCGCTGTTCGGCATCTGCTTCGGCAATCAGCTGCTGGGCCGGGCACTGGGTCGGTCCACCTACAAGATGACCTTCGGGCATCGCGGCATCAACATCCCGGTCATCGACCACTCGACCGGCCGGGTCGCGATCACCGCGCAGAACCACGGCTTCGCCCTCGAAGGTGAAGCAGGCGAGCAGTTCGACACGCCGTTCGGGCGCGCCGAGGTCAGCCACACCTGCGCCAACGATGGCACGGTGGAAGGGATCCGGCTGTTGGACGGATCGGCTTTCTCGGTGCAGTACCACCCGGAGGCGGCGGCCGGACCTCATGACGCCGAGTACCTGTTCGATCAGTTCGTTACGTCACTTGAGAATCGGGGTAACCGCTGATGCCACGTCGCACAGACCTCAACCACATCCTGGTCATCGGCTCCGGGCCCATCGTGATCGGCCAGGCCTGCGAGTTCGACTACTCGGGCACTCAGGCCTGTCGTGTGCTGCGTTCGGAGGGGTTGCAGGTCAGTCTCGTCAACTCGAATCCGGCCACGATCATGACCGACCCGGAGTACGCCGACAACACCTACGTCGAGCCGATCACCGCCGAGTTCGTCGAGAAAGTCCTTGCCGCACAGGCAGAGAAGGGCAACAAGATCGATGCCCTGCTGCCGACGCTGGGCGGTCAGACCGCGTTGAACACCGCGGTCGCCCTCTACGAGAACGGCGCACTGGACCGGTACGACGTGGAGCTCATTGGCGCGAACTTCGAGGCCATCCAGCGCGGTGAGGACCGGCAGCGGTTCAAGGACATCGTCGCCAAGGTGGGTGGCGAGTCGGCGAAGTCCCGCGTCTGTTTCACCATGGACGAGGTCCGCGACACCGTCTCGGACCTCGGATTGCCGGTGGTGGTACGGCCGTCGTTCACCATGGGCGGCTTGGGTTCCGGCATGGCGTACACCCCTGAGGACGTTGAGCGGATGGCAGGGGAGGGCCTCTCGGCGTCTCCCTCGGCGAATGTGCTGATCGAAGAATCCATCTACGGGTGGAAGGAATTCGAGCTCGAACTGATGCGCGACAGCCGCGACAATGTGGTGGTCGTGTGTTCGATCGAGAACGTCGATCCGATGGGTGTGCACACCGGAGACTCGGTGACGGTGGCTCCCGCGATGACGCTGACCGACCGCGAGTATCAGAAGATGCGCGACCTCGGTATCGCGATCTTGCGCGAGGTCGGTGTCGACACCGGTGGCTGCAACATCCAGTTCGCCATCAACCCGCGGGACGGTCGCTTGATCGTCATCGAAATGAATCCGCGTGTGTCGCGCTCCAGTGCGTTGGCCTCCAAGGCAACCGGGTTCCCGATCGCCAAGATCGCCGCCAAGCTGGCCATCGGGTACACGCTCGACGAGATCGTCAACGACATCACCAAGGAGACCCCGGCCTGTTTCGAGCCGACTCTGGACTACGTCGTGGTGAAGGCACCGCGGTTCGCCTTCGAGAAGTTCCCCGGTGCCGACGCGACATTGACCACCACCATGAAATCGGTGGGTGAGGCGATGTCCCTGGGGCGGAACTTCGCCGAGGCACTCGGGAAGGTCATGCGCTCGTTGGAGACCTCCGCGGCGGGCTTCTGGACCGACAACGCCGGTCCCATCGAGGATCTGGACACGTTCCTGCAGGAGCTGCGGGTGCCACGTGACGGGCGCCTCTACGGCATCGAACACGCGCTGGCCGCTGGTGTACCCGTCGAGCAGGTGGCCGAGATCACCGGCGTCGATCCGTGGTTCGTCGAAGAAATAGCGCAGATTCACCACCTCGGTGCTGAGCTGCGTGATGTGCCGATCCTTGACGAGGAACTGCTGCGCCGTGCCAAGCACTATGGACTCTCGGACCGCCAGATCGCCGCGCTGCGACCGGAACTGGCAGGGGAGGACGGAGTGCGGTCGTTGCGGCACCGGATGGGTATCCGGCCGGTGTACAAGACCGTCGACACCTGCGCCGCCGAATTCGAGGCCAGGACCCCGTATCACTACTCCAGCTACGAGTTGGATCCGGCGGCGGAGTCGGAAGTGGCCCCGCAGACCGAGCGGCCCAAGGTGCTCATTCTGGGCTCGGGCCCCAACCGCATCGGGCAGGGCATCGAATTCGACTACAGCTGCGTGCACGCGGCAACCACGTTGTCGCAGGCCGGGTTCGAGACCATCATGGTCAACTGCAACCCGGAGACGGTGTCCACCGACTATGACACCGCTGACCGCCTGTACTTCGAACCGCTGACCTTCGAGGACGTGCTCGAGGTCTACCACGCCGAAAGTGAATCCGGCCGCGGTGGACCGGGTGTCGTCGGTGTGATCGTGCAGCTCGGCGGGCAGACCCCGTTGGGCCTGGCCAAGCGTTTGGCCGATGCGGGTGTGCCGGTGGTGGGCACCAGCCCGGCGGCCATCGACCGCGCCGAAGACCGGGGCGTGTTCGGGGACCTGCTGGTGTCGGCTGGTCTGCCGGCGCCACGGTTCGGCACCGCGACGACTTTCGAGCAGGCCAGGCAGATCGCGGCGGACATCGGCTACCCGGTACTGGTGCGACCGTCCTACGTGCTGGGCGGTCGGGGCATGGAAATCGTCTATGACGAGGACACCCTGCACGGTTACATCACTCGCGCTACTCAGCTTTCGCCGGAGCACCCGGTGCTGGTGGACCGCTTCCTCGAGGACGCCATCGAGATCGACGTCGATGCGTTATGCGATGGGACCGAGGTCTACCTCGGCGGCGTGATGGAACATATCGAGGAGGCCGGCATTCACTCCGGCGACTCGGCGTGCGCGCTGCCGCCGGTCACCCTGGGCCGCAGCGATGTCGAAAAGGTGCGCACCGCCACCGAGGCCATCGCGCACGGAATTGGTGTGGTCGGCCTGCTCAACGTGCAGTACGCGCTCAAGGACGACGTGCTGTACGTCCTGGAGGCAAATCCGCGTGCGAGCCGCACCGTGCCGTTCGTCTCCAAGGCCACGGCCGTGCCGCTGGCCAAGGCATGCGCGCGGATCATGCTGGGCGCCACCATCGCCGGTCTGCGCGAGGAGGGATTGTTGCCGGCCGCCGGCGATGGGGCGACGATGCCGCCCGGCGCTCCCGTCGCGGTCAAGGAAGCCGTGCTGCCGTTCCACCGATTCCGTAAGGCCGACGGTAGCCAAGTGGATTCCCTGCTGGGACCGGAGATGAAGTCCACCGGCGAGGTCATGGGCATCGACGCCGATTTCGGCAGCGCCTTCGCCAAGAGCCAGACCGCCGCATACGGTTCGCTGCCCAAGGAGGGCACGATCTTCGTCTCGGTGGCCAACCGCGACAAGCGCTCCCTGGTGTTCCCGGTGAAGCGTCTGGCGGATCTCGGATTCAAGGTGCTGGCCACCGAGGGCACGGCAGAGATGTTGCGCCGCAATGGAATACCGTGCGAAGAGGTGCGTAAGCACTATGAGAGCGCGGGGGAGGGACGTCCGGTCCAGTCGGCAGTAGACGTCATCAAGTCCGGCAAGGTCGCGATGGTCATCAATACTCCCTACGGGAACTCGGGCCCCCGCGTCGACGGTTATGAGATCAGATCGGCCGCGGTGTCGATGAACATCCCGTGCATTACGACGGTGCAGGGCGCCTCGGCCGCGGTGCAGGGGATCGAGGCGGGTATCCGCGGCGACATCGGCGTGCGCTCGCTGCAGGAACTCCACGCGGGCCTGCGGTGACGTTCGGCGCACGGCTGCGGGCGGCCACCGCATCCCGCGGCCCGCTGTGCGTGGGCATCGACCCGCATCCGGAGCTGCTGCGCGCCTGGGGGCTGGATGTCAATGCGTCGGGCCTGGCCAGATTTAGCGATATCTGCGTGGAGGCCTTCGCCGAGGTGGCGATCGTCAAACCGCAGGTGGCGTTTTTCGAAACCTATGGTGCGGCAGGGTATTCGGTACTCGAACGAGTTATCGCCGGGCTGCGTGAGGCCGGGGTGTTGCTGCTGGCCGACGCGAAGCGCGGCGACATCGGATCGACCATGGCTGCATATGCGCAGGCCTGGCTGGGTGATTCTCCGTTGAGCTCCGATGCCGTCACCGCCTCGCCGTATCTGGGCTTCGGGTCGTTATCTCCGCTGCTGGACCTGGCGCGTGAACGCGATCGTGGTGTCTTCGTCCTCGCCGCGACCTCCAATCCGGAAGCACCTCCCGTACAGCGGGCGCGCACCGGAGACGCGACCGTCGCGCAAGCGATGGTGGATCAGGTGGCCGCGCTGAACGCCGAGGAGACCGGTCCGGGATCCATGGGTGTGGTGGTCGGGGTAACCGTCACCGATCCGCCGGACTTGTCGTCGATTGGCGGCCCCGTGCTTGTCCCGGGGCTCGGCGCCCAGGGGGGTAGGCCCGGCGATCTGCGTGGCTTAGGCGGGGCGCCGGGATCGCTTCTGCTGCCCGCGGTCTCGCGCGAGGTGCTACGCGAAGGCCCTGACGTCTCGGCGCTGCGTGCGGCGGTGTCACGGCTGCGGGACAGCGTGGCCTATCTGCTTGACGAGTGAACAAGCGGAAGCTGAGCTTCTGATCTATTCACTGTGCCGGGCAACGTCTTTCGGCAGAGTATGCGCGCAGCGGCCAGTGGTATCAGTGACGCGACAACGACCCACCGTCCTGCGGGTGTGAATCCGCCCCAGCCCGGATTGATGACGTAGATCCGGGTATAGACAAGCGTCAGGATGGCGCCGATCAGCACGAGGACGCCGACCGCGATATCGCGCCCCTTACTCATCGGCGGGATGGGGCGGTCCCACCACGGCAGCGCGCGGCGTTCGGTGGCCCGCAGCGGGACGAAGAAGACGGCCACGATGGCGCATACGATCGCCAGGCGCAGCACGTTTCCGGGCCAGTACCAGCCATCGCGCGGGCTCACCAATCCGATATGCAGGGCCAGGTAGACCCCGTAGGACAACAGGAACGTGACCACCCAGTGCCACAGGTAGATCGTCATGCTGCCGCTGGTGCACAGCTCCACGAATCTCCAGGTGCGTGCCCCCTGTAGCCGGCGATTGATGGCCGGTGCCAGCGCGATCACCACCAGGCACTCGACTATTGCGCTCGTCGCGAGGAGCAAGGTCGGCGGCATGTTGGCGATCAGTCCCGTCGGGTACGGCCCCAGGATGGCCAGTGCCACGGTGGCGCCGAGGGCGACGGCCGCGGCTGCCAGCGCCACCCGGCGGGGGATGAGCCTGCGCTGATAGGCGATGCCCAACGCGGCGGGGACAAGCCACATGAAGATCATGTTGATCCAGCCGGTCATCACCCAGGTGTCGGTAACGACGCTGATGGTGTCGATCAGGGCCGTGAACAGGCACATTGCCGCGATGAACCCGCCGAGTCGGCGTCCCGTGCGAATGCGGGCCAGCCAGGGCATGAACGCCAGCGTCAGCAGATAGGCGCCGACGTACCAGAGCAGCTCGATATGGCGCATCTCGAGATACAAGAGTTGTCGGGAGTTGCCCATGGTGATGCGCAGCAAGGTGGTCACCAGCGCCACGAATGCGAGGAAGTAGAAGACCGGACGGAAGAGCCGCGTCGTCCGGCTCATCAGAAACTGCCCCCACGACCTACCGGACTCCCAGGAGTGAAGATTAGCTGCGGCGCCCGCGAAGAAGAACAGGGGCATCAGTGGGATCAGCCAAAACAGCCAGTGCACGTTGTAATTCGCTGACATAGCCGGTTTGCCCTTGATGAGGGTAGGGCTGCCCGCGAGGACGTGGTAGGCCACGACCGTGGCCAGTGACACGAGCCTCACGGCATCCAATACCCGATCACGCTCACGTGATGGGTGCATGACGTCACCCATATGGCGCACCCTACCCAGCAACTGCCGTGCCTTGCTCAGCAGCTTCACGGGGTGCCTCGTCGCCGGCTTTCTCACCTGCGTCTCTTCAACTGGACGTTGACGGGTCGCGACACGCGCAACACGAGATTCACACAAGATTTTCAGTTTGCCCTCACGGCAATCACGGTTTGCTTGTCTCCGGTTCAGGGACAAGAATTACTGGTATTGTCAACTCTGACCGAAATACGCAGGGAGGCAATAGCTTTCATTGGCGACCTGCAGAAATGCCGGGTGGGAACGGGTGAACGCGATGGTTGCTCGGCAGGATCGCCCGCGGCCCCTCTAGCAGGCGATTTTCACCGAGAACAGGGGGGTGGGGTTCACATATGTCGGTTGGCGTGGGTACGGTCGCTGTCGCTGGCTGGTTGTTTTCCAGCCGATCAGAAAAACCGACGAGTTTCGTATGAGACGGAGGAATCGTGGCCCTTCCACAGTTGACTGACGAGCAGCGTGCCGCCGCGTTGGCGAAGGCGGCTGCCGCCCGCCGCGCCCGGGCCGAGCTCAAGGAAAAGCTCAAGAAAGGTGGCACCAATCTCAAGCAGGTGCTCAAGGACGCCGAGACCGATGAGGTCCTGGGCAAGATGAAGGTTTCTGCACTGCTGGAAGCCCTGCCCAAGGTCGGCAAGGTCAAGGCGCAGGAGATCATGACCGAGCTGGAGATCGCCCCGACCCGCCGTTTGCGTGGTCTTGGTGACCGTCAGCGCAAGGCGCTGTTGGAGCGGTTCGACTTCTCCTGATCTTCTCCAGATGACAGCTTCGATGAGGGGCCGGGTAGTAGTCCTATCCGGCCCCTCAGCCGTCGGCAAGTCCACCGTCGTGCGTCGCCTGCGCGATGACGTACAAGGCCTCTTCTTCAGCGTCTCCGCCACGACCAGGGCCCCGAGGCCCGGGGAAGTGGACGGCGTCGACTACCACTTCGTCACCGCCGAAGAGTTCCAGCGGCTCATTGACACCGGTGCGCTGCTGGAATGGGCCGATATCCACGGTGGATTGCAGCGTTCGGGAACTCCGGCCGCGCCGGTCCGCGAAGCGATGGAGGCCGGTCGCCCGACCCTCATCGAGGTCGACCTGGCCGGGGCCCGTGCCATCAAGGCCGCACTTCCGCAGGCTCTGACGGTCTTCCTGTCTCCGCCGAGCTGGGACGCGCTGGTGCAGCGCCTTACCGGCCGAGGCACCGAATCAGAGGCCGTGATCGCCCGGCGATTGCAAACTGCCGAGGTCGAAATGGCGGCTCAAAGTGACTTTGATGTCGTCGTCGTCAATGACCAGTTGGAAAATGCCTGCGCACAGTTGGTATCGTTATTGGTCGGACGTTAACCGGCAGCGCATCAACAGACACTGCGAACACCGCGCCAGCCATACTCAGCGCCATCTACCTATCCAGGAGATTTCTTAGTGAGCACCTCCCAGACCGACGTCATCGTCGAACCGGGCACCGAAAGCTACGACGCCGCTCTCGACACGCCGCTGGGTATCACCAACCCGCCGATTGACGAGCTGCTGGCGCGGGCATCGAGCAAGTACGCGCTCGTGATCTACGCAGCCAAGCGCGCCCGCCAGATCAACGACTACTACAACCAGCTGGGCGACGGCATCCTCGAGTACGTGGGTCCGCTGGTCGAGCCGGGTCTGCAGGAGAAGCCGCTGTCGATCGCGCTGCGCGAGATCCACGGCGACCTGCTTGAGCACACCGAAGGCGAGTAGAAGCCAGGACGCCGGTCATGGCCGACCGTAAGCGGATCATCGTCGGAGTGGGCGGGGGAATTGCCGCCTACAAGGCCTGCACCGTGGTACGCCAGCTCGCGGAGGCCGGACACAGCGTCCGGGTCATTCCCACCGAGTCGGCCCTGCAGTTCGTGGGTGCCGCAACGTTCGAGGCGCTCTCGGGTGAGCCGGCCCGAACCGGGGTCTTCGATGACGTTCCGGAGGTTCCGCACGTACGGCTCGGGCAGGACGCGGACCTGGTCGTGGTCGCGCCTGCCACCGCGGATCTGCTGGCCCGCACGGCCACGGGTCGCGCCGACGATCTGCTGACCGCGACCCTGCTGACTGCGCGTTGTCCGGTGCTCTTCGCCCCTGCCATGCACACGGAGATGTGGCTGCACGCCGCGACCCAGCACAACGTGTCGACACTGCGTGAGCGCGGCGCCGTTGTCCTCGAGCCCGCGTCGGGGAGGCTCACCGGTGCCGACACCGGTCCTGGCCGTCTGCCCGAGGCGGAAGAAATCACCACCCTGGCGCAACTGCTACTGGCCCGCGCGGACGCGCTGCCGCACGATCTGGCCGGGGTACGCGTCCTTGTCACCGCCGGTGGCACGCGCGAGCCGCTGGATCCCGTGCGCTTCATCGGGAACCGCAGCTCCGGTAAGCAGGGATACGCGATAGCCCGGGTCGCCGCCCAACGCGGAGCCGAGGTCACGCTTATCGCGGCGCACACCGTTGGGCTGCCAGATCCGGCCGGGGTCGATGTGGTGCACATCAGCTCCGCGGCGCAACTGCAGGACGCGGTCACCAAACATGCTCCCGAGGCAGAGGCGTTGATTATGGCCGCGGCCGTGGCCGACTTCCGGCCCGCCCACGTTGCGACCAGCAAGATCAAAAAGAGCCACAGTCCCGACGGTGAGAACCCCGTCGATGCGCCCATCGAATTGCTGCGCAACGCTGACGTGCTGGCCGGCGTGGTCCGTGCGCGCACAGACGGGCAGCTGCCCAAGATGCGGGCCATCGTCGGATTCGCCGCCGAAACCGGCGACGCCAACGGCGATGTGCTCCACCACGCCCGCACCAAGTTAAAGCGCAAGGGCTGTGATCTGTTGGTAGTCAACGCCGTTGGTGAAGGACGAGCGTTCGAAGTGGATAGCAACGATGGTTGGCTGCTCTCGGTCCAAAGCGGCGGTGCGGTCTCTGAAGTTGTCCTCGAGCACGGCACCAAAGTTCTGATGGCAAGCCGTATTGTGGATGCCGTCGCCGGGCTTTGTCAGTGAACCTGACAACCGGGTGTGGCCCCGATCTCAATTCGTCGGCCATAATGATTAGGACACGTAACGATCTGAAAGGGGCTGCGCTGTGAGCTCAGCGGGACGGCTTTTCACCAGCGAATCGGTGACCGAGGGGCATCCGGACAAGATCTGTGATGCCATCAGCGACTCGATCCTCGACGCGCTGCTCGCACAGGACCCCAAGTCCCGTGTCGCGGTGGAGACGCTGGTGACCACCGGTCAGGTGCACGTCGCCGGTGAAGTCACCACCTCCGCGTATGCCGACATCCCCAAGATCGTGCGTGATCGCGTTCTGGAGATCGGCTATGACTCGTCATCCAAGGGCTTTGACGGGCACTCCTGCGGTGTGAACATCGCCATCGGCGCGCAGTCTCCTGATATCGCCCAGGGTGTCGACACCGCTCACGAGGCCCGTGTCGAGGGTGCCGCCGACCCGCTGGACGCTCAGGGCGCCGGTGACCAGGGTCTGATGTTCGGTTACGCCATCAACGACACCCCCGAGCTGATGCCGCTGCCCATCGCGCTGGCGCACCGCCTCGCGCGCCGGCTGACCGAGGTCCGCAAGGAAGGCCTGCTGCCGTACCTGCGTCCTGACGGCAAGACCCAGGTCACCATCGAATACGACGGCTACAAGGCCGTGCGGCTCGACACGGTGGTGCTCTCCACACAGCACGCCGCCGATATCGACCTGGACAACCTGCTGACCCCGGATATCCGGGAGAAGGTCGTCAACACGGTCCTGGACGAGCTGGACCAGGAGTCGCTGGACATTTCCGACTACCGGCTGTTGGTGAACCCGACCGGCAAGTTCGTGCTCGGTGGCCCGATGGGTGATGCCGGCCTGACCGGCCGCAAGATCATCGTCGACACCTACGGCGGCTGGGCCCGGCACGGCGGCGGCGCGTTCTCCGGTAAGGATCCCTCAAAGGTGGACCGATCGGCCGCGTACGCGATGCGCTGGGTGGCCAAGAACGTGGTGGCCGCCGGGCTGGCGGACCGGGTAGAGGTACAGGTCGCCTACGCGATCGGTAAGGCCGCTCCAGTGGGCCTGTTCATCGACACCTTCGGCACGAACACCATCGACCAGGTCAAGATCGAGAAGGCCATCAACGAGGTGTTCGACCTGCGGCCGGGAGCGATCATCCGCGATCTGGACCTGCTGCGGCCGATCTATGCGCAGACCGCCGCGTACGGCCACTTCGGCCGTACCGACGTCGACCTGCCATGGGAGCGAACCGACCGGGTCGACGCGCTCAAAGCCGCCATCTAGCTTTCCCACAAAGAACGCCGAGTGTGAGCAGAACTGCTCACACTCGGCGTTTTTGTCGCACCGGCACTCAGATCAGATAGGGAATCAGGGCTTTCCGGTCGGTCGGGTAGTCGGTGAATTTCTCGTGGTACCAACGGTGGGTGGCCAGCGCGCGCGGAATCAGATTGCCGGCGGTGATCAGCAGGATGGCGATCCCGGGCAGCGCCCAGGTGAGGAGGGCGAATCCGGACCAGGCGATCAGCTCGCCCAGATACGCGGGGCTGGTGACACATCGGAACCCGCCGCCGAACGGGATGCGGTACTCGACACCGCCGGGGTTCTGCTTGTTACGAAGGTTACGGACGATCGACTCAGAGCTGAGTAGGAGCGCGAATCCGCACAGGTAGATGGCCAGGCCCGCCAGGAATCGTGGGTCCCGCAGCCAGGCGCTGTCGTATTGCCCGAAGAAGTCGTGGCTGAAGAGCGTTCCGTTGAGGTACCCATGCATCGACGTCACGAGCATGCCCATGACGACAACCGAGACGTTGAACGTGCTGCGCTTGCCGGGTACCTGGCGGATGGCAAGAGGGAAGTACCAGCCGCGGTTGGCGTAGTGCAGCATCCATATCCCGGCAAGAACCAGTGACGTCGGCTCGAAGCGGGCCGGTCCGGTCAGATAGCAGATGAGAAATACCGCGGTCGCCGGAATCTCCATCAGCCACCAACCGAGTTTCGGATTCAGATTGAGCCCGAGTTTTGTTGTCGAGAAGCGCCCATACGAACTCTGGGCGAAGAGGCCTCCGATGATCACGAATGCCGCGAAGCCGAGTGCCGCCGTCAGCACGGTGTCGTAAACGGTGTTGCCGGTGTACCAGTGCATGACGTTTCCCTCGGTGAGCGGGCGGCATCGCCCGGATGCGAATCGCAGAACTGTAACGTGTTCTACCACGCGCGTATCGGGCCCGGACGGAAGTGGCCAACCGCCGGGCCTCTGCGCCGGTGTTGTGCGGATTGGCGCGCGCGCCGGGCGAGGTGCGCATAGAGTCTGCCAATGACGGTGTCTGATGCTCTTCGTGCGAGCGGCTCGTCGGTGATCAGAGCCGCACTGACGCAAGCGACTTGGACTGGCGACAAGGAATCGATGCTGGCCAAGCACGAGCGCTTTGTCGCCGAGGCAGCGTCCCAGGGCGCTCAGGTGATCTGCTTCCAGGAGCTCTTCTACGGTCCCTACTTCGGCATCGTGCAGGACAAGAAGTACTACGAATACGCCGAGTCAGTGCCCGGACCGGTTACCGAGAGGTTCGCGGCGCTCGCCAGGGAGCACCGCATGGTCATGGTGCTGCCGGTATATGAGGAGGAGCGGCCGGGTGTTCTCTACAACACCGCCGCGGTGGTGGATGCCGACGGCACCTACCTGGGCAAATATCGCAAGCACCACATTCCGCATCTCGACCGATTTTGGGAGAAGTTCTACTTTCGGCCCGGGAACCTCGGGTACCCCGTGTTCGACACCGCGGTCGGGAAGATCGGCGTCTACATCTGTTACGACCGGCATTTCCCGGAAGGCTGGCGTAACTACGGGCTCGCCGGAGCAGAGCTGGTTTTCAACCCTTCGGCCACCAAACCCGGTCTGTCCAACAGACTTTGGGAGCTGGAGCAGCCTGCCGCGGCGGCGGCCAACCAGTACTTCGTCGGTGCCAATAACCGAATAGGAACTGAGAACGGCGAATTCGGGGATCAGGCCGTCACGTTCTACGGCAGTTCCTACTTCGTCGATCCGCGCGGCAACTACGTCGGCGAGATCGCCTCCGAGAGTGCCGAGGAGATCGTGATACGGGACCTGGACCTGTCCGTGGTCCGTGAGGTGCGGGCCGACTGGCAGTTCTATCGGGATCGCCGGCCCGACACGTACGGCCCGATCGTCGCTCCGTAGGAGGCTGTCGATGACAACGACCCTGATCCGAGGCGGCACCGTAGTGACGGCGACCGGACGTGGCGACGCGGATGTCCTGATCGACGGCGAGAAGATCGCTGCCGTGCTGCAACCCGGCAGCACGCTGCTGGGGGTGGATCTGGCCCGCGCCGTCGACACCGTGATCGAGGCGGCCGGCAAGTACGTCATCCCGGGCGGGATTGACGCGCACACTCATATGTCGATGCCCTTCGGTGGCACGACCGCCTCGGATGACTTCGAGACGGGGACGCGGGCCGCGGCCTGGGGCGGCACCACTACCATCATCGACTTTGCTGTGCAGAAATACGGTGAGCAGCTGCAAGATTCGCTGCAGACATGGCATGAGATGGCGGCGGGCCGGTGCGCGGTGGACTATTCCTTTCACCAGATTGTGGGTGACGTCAACGATGCCTCGCTGACGGCCCTGCGCGGCCTGGCCGACGAGGGCATCACGAGTTACAAGATGTTCATGGCGTACCCGGGGGTCTTCTACAGCAACGACGCGCAGATATTGCGCGCCATGCAGGTGGGTGCCGACACCGGGCTGATGACCATGATGCACGCCGAGAATGGTCCTGCCATAGATGTTTTGGTGGCTCAGCTGCTCGCGGCGGGCAAGACCGATCCGTACTACCACGGGATCGCGCGGGCCTGGCAGCTCGAGGAGGAGGCGACGCACCGCGCCATCATGCTGTCCAACCTGACGGGCGCGCCGCTGTACGTCGTGCACGTCTCGGCGAAACAGGCCGTCGCCCAGTTGGCCGCCGCGCGAGACGCGGGCCAGAACGTATACGGGGAGACCTGCCCGCAGTACTTGTACCTGTCCCTCGAGGACAACCTGGGTGCGCCGGGGTTCGAGGGCGCCAAGTGGGTCTGCTCGACACCGCTGCGGTCCAAACATGAACATCACCAGGATGAGATGTGGCGCGCGCTGCGGACCAACGACATACAGATGGTGTCGACCGATCATTGTCCGTTCTGCATGAAGGGACAGAAGGACATGGGCGTCGGGGATTTCTCGAAGATTCCCAACGGGATCGGCTCGATCGAGCACCGGATGGATCTGCTGTACCAGGGAGTTGTGGACGGCCGGATCACCGTGGAGCGGTGGGTAGAGATCACCTCGACGACTCCGGCCCGGATGTTCGGGCTCTACGGCCGCAAGGGAGTGATCGCGCCAGGTGCCGACGCGGACATCGTTGTCTACGACCCCCACGGGCACACCTCGATCGGGTTGGGCAAGACCCACCACATGAACATGGACCACTCGGCGTGGGAGGGGTACGAGATTGACGGACACGTCGACACCGTGCTCTCCCGTGGAAAGGTGATCGTCGACGGCGACGAGTATCTGGGCAGCAAGGGAGACGGTGCGTTTCTGCGCCGCGGCCTGTGTCAATACCTCATCTGAGGCTGGTCGATAGAGAGGGCCCGCGATGGATTTCGGAGTAGTCCTGCAATGTGATCCACCGGCCGCGCGAACGGTGCAGCTGGCCAAACTTGCCGAGGCACATGGCTTCAGCCATGTGTGGACCTTCGATTCGCACTTGCTGTGGCAGGAGCCCTATGTGCTCTACAGCCAGATTCTGCATGAGACCAAGCGGATCGTCGTGGGGCCCATGGTCACCAACCCCGCCACCCGGGACTGGACCGTGACCGCATCGCTGTACGCGACCCTGAACGACATGTACGGCAATCGCACTATCTGCGGCATCGGCCGCGGCGATTCGGCCGTCCGGGTGACCGGCGGCGCGCCCACGACCCTGGCCGCGCTGCGTGACTCGATCCACGTCATCAGAGAGCTCGCGAACTCGCGACCCGTCGAATACCACGGTGCCACTATGCAATTCCCGTGGAGCCGCTCCTCCACGCTCGAGGTATGGGTCGCGGCATACGGGCCCAAGGCCCTCGCCCTGACCGGCGAAGTAGCGGACGGTTTCATCTTGCAGCTCGCCGATATCGACATCGCGCGGTGGATGATCGGCGCCGTGCGGGAAGCGGCCGTGGCGGCCGGGCGTGATCCGGCGGATGTGCGGATCTGCGTGGCCGCACCCATGTATGTGGGATCGGACTGGACGCATATGCGCGACCAATGCCGATGGTTCGGTGGCATGGTGGGCAATCACGTGGCCGACATCGTGACCAGGTATGGCTCCCACGGTCAGGTACCACAATCGCTTACCGACTACATCGCCGGCCGTGAGGGATACGACTACAACCAGCACGGTCGGGCAGGGAATACCCATGCGGAGTTCGTGAGCGACGACATCGTCGAGCGCTTCTGTGTGCTCGGCACCGCGGCAGACCACATCGCAAAGTTGTTGGAGCTCAAGGCGCTCGGGGTGGACCAGTTCGCTGGATACCTGCAGCACGACAACAAGGAGGAAACACTGCGCGTATACGGGGAAACGGTTATTCCCGCTCTGTCACAACACATCACGGCGAAGAGCTGATGACGACAGCAGAGGGGGAGCTGGTGCCGGCAGCGGCCGCGAGCCGGCTGATTAACGAGGACCTGGCGCCCACCACCGCGGCGCAGGCGACCTGGCGCACCTGGGACATCTTCTGCCTCTGGATGACCTCGGCACACAGCCTGGGCAGCTACGGCTTCGCTGTGGGCATGTTGGCCCTGGGGCTGACGGGCTGGCAGACCATGCTGGCGCTCTTCGCCGGGGTGCTGGTGCTCTGGTTCGGGAGCAACCTGATCGGGATCGCCGGCCAACGGCTGGGGGTGCCGTTCCCGGTGTTCGCGCGCGCCACGTTCGGGATCTTCGGCGCCAATGTCCCGGCGCTGCTGCGTGGAATGGTCGCGATCTTCTGGTACGGAATCCAGACCTACCTGGCGTCCACGGCGGTGATCGTGCTGCTCTTGCGGCTGGATCCCGGGCTGCGGGCGTGGACCGAGCCGACATTCTTGGGCCTACACGTCTTGGGGTGGGCCGCCTTCCTGACGCTGTGGACCGTGCAGCTGGTGATCCTCAATTACGGCATGGAGATAGTCCGCAAGGCCTCCGACGTGGCGGGTCCGGTCGTGTGGATCGGGATGATCGCCCTGGCGATATGGATGCTGGCCCGGGTGGACTGGAGCATCGACTTCGGTGCGCGCGTCGGAGCGCCGCTCACACCGGGAGCCACGGTGCTCGCCTTCACCGGAGTGGCGTTCTTGATGGTTGCCTTCATGGCCGGTCCCTTGGTCAACTACGCGGACTTCGCCCGGTTTGCGCCCAGCCGCGGGGCGATCCTGCGCGGGAATGCGCTGGGCATCCCGCTCAACGAGACCGCGTTCGTGGTGATCTCGATCGTCATTTCGCTTGCCGCGCTGAAGAAATACGGCAGTGTGATGACCGATCCGGTGGAGCTGGTCGCCGATATCGATTCGGATGCCGTCGTGATTGTCGCGGCGGTGCTCTTTGCCGTCGCCACCGTGGGCATCAATGTGGTGCTCAATTTCGTCTCGCCGTCGTACGACATCTCGAACGTCGCACCGAAGTACATCTCATTTCGCACCGGGGGCATCATCACCGCGGTCCTTTCGGTCGCGGTGCTTCCCTGGAAGATCTGGGGAAACGAAGCCGCCATCGTGTACTTCCTCGGCGGGGTCGGCGCACTGATGGGGCCGGTGTTCGGGATCCTCGTCGTCGACTACTACCTGCTGCGCCGCCAACGCACCAATACGGCCGACCTGTACTCCGAGTCCACCGAGGGCGCCTACTACTACATTCGCGGGTTCAACCCCGCGGCCTTGATCGCGCTGGGTGTTTCGGGTGCGGCAGCGGTCGCTCTTGCGCTTGTGCCCTCGTCGCAGAGCCTGACCGCGCTGTCATGGCCCGCCGGTGCGCTGTTGGGGGGCGTGCTGATGTACGTGTTGAGCTTGTCGCGCATCGGGCTAGCCGTGCAGCGCCGCCCTCAGAGCGGCCAATGACCGATCCCGCTCTTCGGTGGCGGCGGGCACGATATCGGCGTACCCCAGGTAGCCGTGAATCAACGTGGGGGCGTTGTGCAGCTCGACCGGCACGCCAGCTCCGCTGAGCAGCTCGGCGTACTTGGCGCCGTCATCGCGCAGCGGATCGAACTGTGCGGTACCGATGAATGCCGGGGCCAGCCCCTCGAAGCTTTCGGCGCGGGCCGGCACCAGCGTCGGGCCGGCGGTGGCGGGATTGGTGTCTCCGAGATACCACTTGCTCAGCCCGGCGACTGCCTTGACGTCCAGGACGGGCGCCTCGGCATTTTCGATCATCGATGGCAGCGTCACGTCGAAGGTGGTCGCTGGGTACCACAGCACCTGGAAAGCCAATGGAATGCCGTGATCGCGGGCCAGCTGGGCCAGCACCGCGGAGAGGTTTCCGCCGGCGGAATCGCCACCGACGGCAAGACGATCAGGGTCGCCGCCAATGTCGGCGGCATGTTCGTGCACCCATTGCAACGCGGCCCAGCAGTCCTCGACCGCGGCCGGATAGGGATGCTCCGGTGCCAGTCGATAGTCCACCGACACGACCACGGCGTCGGCCTGCACGGCCGCCGCACGGCCGACCGCATCATGGGTATCCAGGTCGCCGATTACCCAGCCACCCCCGTGGATCAGCACGAACACCGGGTGTACCCCGTCCGCGGACGGGGAGTAGATACGCACCGGTATCTCACCGGCGGGGCCGGGGATGGTGCGGTCCTCCACCTTGGCGACCTCGATCCACGGTGGGCGTGCGGTGGCGATCGCCCGATAGGCGTCCCGGGAAGCCTGCGGGCCGTCCGGCGAAACGAGCTGAATCGGAACAGCTTCCAGGATCTTCAGGATGATCGGGTCGATGCCGGTTTCGGTGGCGGTCATGTCGTCACTGTATCGGGTGCTGACCTGCGAGTCGGGGGCGTCTGCTAGAACCACCAGGTGACTGCGACGCGGGTGGTGGCCGAGCACGAGCCGGTGGCTCGGGTACTGCCGCTGCTCACCGTGCCTCATCTGGATCGCGAGTTTGACTACCTGGTGTCGGCGGAGCAGTCCGACGACGCCCAGCCGGGAGTGCGGGTGCGGGTGCGATTCCACGGTCGGCTGGTGGACGCGATCCTGCTGGAACGCCGCTCGGAAACTGATCACCCCGGCAAGCTCGGGTGGCTGGATCGTGTCGTATCGCCTACGCGAGTGCTGACGCCGGATGTGCGCAGGCTCGTCGACGCGGTGGCGGCCCGCTACGCGGGAACCCGCGCGGACGTGTTGCGTCTGGCGCTGCCGCCTCGTCACGCGCGCGTCGAAAAGGAAATCCGCGCGGCGGCGGCCGATGATGTCGTGGCGGCGCCGGTCGACGGCTCGGGATGGGGCCGCTATCAACGTGGTGAGCGATTTCTCGAGGCGCTCGCGCAGGGCCGCGCCGCGCGTGCGGTGTGGCAGGCACTGCCCGGGGAGGCGTGGTGCACCCGGCTCGCCGAGGCCGCGGTAGCCGCGGTGAGTACCGGCAGGGGAGTGCTCGCGGTCGTCCCGGATCAGCGCGATATCGATGCGTTGGCCGCTGAATGTGTGAAACATGTTGGTGCACAACGTGTTATCGCACTTTCGGCGGAGCTCGGCCCCGCTGAGCGGTATCGGCGCTGGCTCGCGGTGCTGCGCGGAGACGCCACGGTGGTGATCGGTACCCGGGCCGCGGTGTTCGCGCCGGTGTCCGATCTGGGGCTCGTGATGGTCTGGGACGACGGTGATGACAACCTCGCCGAGCCCCGTTCTCCTTATCCGCACGCCCGCGAGGTGGCGATGCTGCGTGCGCATCAGCTGCGGTGTGCTGCGGTGATCGGGGGGTATGCGCGCACCGCTGAGTCTCAGGCACTGGTGGTGAGCGGCTGGGCGCATGACTTGGTCGCGGCCCGTGCGGTGGTACGCAAGGCCTCCGCCCGGATCAGTGCCCTCGACGACAGTGGATATGCGCAGGAACGCGATCCGGCAGCACGTTCGGCTCGACTCCCCATGGTGGCGCTGACTGCCGCACGGGATGCGTTGAAGCGTGGGCATTCGGTGCTCGTGCAGGTCCCGCGCCGTGGGTATGTGCCCGCGTTGGCCTGCACTCGCTGCCGCACTGTCGCGCGGTGTCGTCATTGCACCGGCCCGCTGGCGCTGGAAGGACCAAGTGATACCTCGAGCCCCAGCTGTCGCTGGTGCGGACGCGTCGATGCCGATCTGCGTTGCGCCCGCTGCGGCTCGGGTGCGGTGCGCGCCGTGGTGGTGGGCGCGCGCAGGACCGCCGAGGAGCTCGGTAGAGCACTGCCGGGAGTTCCGGTGGTGACATCCGGCGGCGGCGAGGTGCACACCACGGTCACCGGGCCGCCGAGCCTGGTGGTGTG
Organism: Mycobacterium sp. D16Q16; assembly: GCF_002013745.1. Taxonomy (NCBI): domain Bacteria; kingdom Bacillati; phylum Actinomycetota; class Actinomycetes; order Mycobacteriales; family Mycobacteriaceae; genus Mycobacterium; species Mycobacterium sp. D16Q16. The sequence continues at coordinate 134,264 of NZ_MAEY01000019.1, read as the reverse complement.
CACGCCAGGGGCAGAACCCCTGACACCCAACGGATATGGCGCGGCACTGCTCCTGGATGCGTGGGCATTGCTCGGACGTCAGGACCTGCGGGCCGCGGAAGACACCTTGCGCAAGTGGATGGCTGCCGCCGCGCTGGTGCGCGGAGCCGACGAGGGCGGAACCGTCGTTGTCGTGGCGGATTCGACCCTACCGACGGTGCAGGCACTGATCCGGTGGGATCCGGTGGGGCATGCCGCCGCCGAACTGGCTGCCCGTGCGGAGGTGGGATTGCCGCCGCAGGTGCATATCGCGGCCATCGACGGGCCCGCCGTGGCGGTGGCGGCCCTCATCGACACTGCTGATCTTCCCGAGGGTGCCGAGCTGTTGGGACCCGTCGATCTACCGGTAGGGGCACGCCGCCCGGCCGGGATATCCGATGGCGTCGAGGTGGTGCGCATGCTCATTCGGGTCGAGCGCACGGCGGGACTTGAGATGGCCGCGGCTTTGCGCCGGGGAGTGGCAACGCTGAGTGCGCGACGTGACGCCGAGCCCGTCAGAATCCAGATCGATCCGCTCCACGTGGGTTGATCCGGCGAACGTCAGGCATTAGCGGCGGTGAGCGCTGGGCCACCACCGATACCGTGGGCGAAGGTATCGACGATGTAGCCCAGGAGCTCCTCGCGAGTCATATCGCTCGTGTTTGTCCACCAGTTGATGGTCATGAGCACGCCGCCGACCGCGAGCCGTGACCAGATAGGCGCCAGCTGTCGCATGTGTGCGCCGGGGAACTCGGCCTGCAAATGCTCTTCGGTCACCTGCGCGATGAGGTCGAAGACGCCGTGGTCGAGTCGTTCCTGGGCGGTGAGGTCGCGATCGAGCGCGACGTACAGCTCCGGTTCCGCGATGATCCAGTCGATAACGATGTCCGAAAAAGCCCGGGTTTGATCGCGTATATCGCCGACCATGCTGTCGCGCCACGAACCGGCGATCAGCCGATCTGCGTGACGGCGGCTCAACGCCCGCAGCAGGTCCGCCTTGGTGGGAAAGATCGCGTAGCAGGCGGACCGGGCGAATCCTGCCTCCCTGGCGACCTCGGCAATGGACACGCTGCCCCCGCTGTTGCGAATCGCGCGCTCCGCGGCGTCGAGCAGGTCCTCAGTTCGCAACTTGCGATCGTAGGGAGCGCCACTCGGCCGGCCTCGTCCTCTGGTAGCCATCAAGATTATGGTATCGGATGTATCCAGACTTGGGATCGCGATCCTCGGCGAACGCAACGGGCCGTCCCGGGCGCGGCCGGTCCACCGGGGATTCGATGTAGACGGCGCATCGTTCCTAGACTGACGCGGTGCGCATAGTGTTCGCCGGTACTCCGGCCCCGGCGTTGCCGTCTCTGCGAAGGCTGTTGGCCTCCCGTCATGAGGTGGTCGCGGTACTGACCCGGCCCGACGCCCGCTCAGGCAGGGGACGAGCCTCGGCGGCGTCGCCCGTGGCCGAGCTGGCCCACGAGCATGGGATCACCGTGCTTGCCCCATCGCGCCCGAACGCCCCCGAGTTCGTCAGTGAGCTCACTGAACTCGCTCCGGACTGCTGCGCGGTGGTCGCCTACGGGGCCCTGCTGAAATCCGAGTTGCTCGCCGTGCCCACGCATGGCTGGGTGAATCTGCATTTCTCACTGTTGCCCGCGTGGCGTGGCGCCGCGCCCGTGCAGGCATCCATCGCCGCTGGTGACGAGATAACCGGTGCCACCACGTTTCTTATCGAGCCCGCATTGGACAGCGGGCCTGTCTACGGCGTGGTCACCGAGCGGATCAGCGCCGGCGACACCGCTGGTGCGTTGCTGGGCAGGCTCGCCGAAACCGGTGCGGGCCTTCTTGAATCGACAATGGACGGGATCGAAGACGGGGCACTGATCGCCGTTCCGCAGGTAGCCGACGGAGTGAGCACCGCACCGAAGATCACCGTGGAGCACGCTCGAATCCGGTGGGAGCTTCCGGCGCATGCGATCGATCGCCATGTGCGAGCCATGACCCCCGAACCCGGCGCCTGGACAACCATCGGCGAGACGCGGGTCAAGGTGGGGCCGGTGCGGGTCGATGTTGACGAGCACGCCGAACAACTGCCGCCCGGAGTGCTCGCGGTTCGCAAACGAGACGTACTGGTCGGCACCGGCACGACGGCGATCGCGCTCAACGAGGTGCAGCCCCAAGGTAAGAAGCTGATGAACGCTGTCGACTGGGCGCGCGGCGCCAGACTGGATGCGGAGGTTCGCGCACTGTGAGCACACGACCGCCGCGTAGGCGGCCCAACCAGGATGCACGTCCGCCCGAGCGTGCGCGCCGCAAGCTCGATCCGGCACGTCAGGCAGCGCTCGATGTGCTGCGCGCGGTATCTCGTCACGACGCGTATGCCAATCTGGCGCTGCCCGCGTTGCTGCGTGAGCGCGGCATAGCCGGGCGCGACGCGGCCTTCGCCACCGAGCTCACCTATGGAACATCGAGGGCCCGTGGCCTTCTCGACGCGGTGATCGCCTCGGCAGCGGGCCGCTCGATCGACGAGGTGGACGAGGGGCTGCGCGATCCGCTGCGGCTGGGTGCCTATCAGCTGCTACGCACCCGCGTAGAACCCCATGCGGCACTGTCCACCACCGTCGATGCGGTAGCCGTCGAATTCGACCAGGGCAGAGCCGGTTTCGTGAATGCGGTACTGCGGACGATCTCCCGCCGCAGCGAAGAAGAATGGGTACAGGAGCTGGCCCCGCCGGAATCCGACAGGATCGGCCGGCTCGCCTTCGCGACCGCCCACCCGCGGTGGATCGCACAGGCGTTTTCCGATGCGCTGGGCCCAGCGGCCGCTGAGCTCGGTGACGTGCTCGCCAGTGACGACGAGCGCCCTGTCGTTCACCTCGCCGCACGTCCGGGCCACATGGATGCGGAAACGCTGGCCGAAGAGGTGGGCGGCACCGTCGGCCGCTACTCGCCCTACGCGGTGTATCTACCCGGCGGAAACCCGGGCCGACTGGAGGCCCTCCGCGACGGCCAGGCACAGGTACAAGACGAAGGCAGCCAGCTGGTCGCGCGCGCGACAGCGCTGGCTCCGCTCGACGGCACCGACGAACGATGGCTTGATCTGTGTGCCGGGCCGGGCGGCAAGACGGCGCTACTGGGAGCCCTGGCTGCCCAGCGCGGTGCCCATGTCACGGCGGTCGAGATCGCCGCGCATCGGGCCGGGTTGGTGGCCACCGCCGCGAAATCGTTGCCGGTGACGGTGCTCACCGCGGATGGGCGTCAAAGCGGGCTGGCGCCCGCATCCTTCGACCGCGTGCTGGTTGACGCACCGTGCACGGGGCTCGGTGCGCTGCGCCGCCGCCCCGAGGCTCGCTGGCGGCGTCAACCAGGCGACATCCCGGCGCTAGTCAAGCTGCAACGCGAATTGCTCTCCAGCGCCATCGAATTGACTCGACCGGGCGGCGTCATCGTGTACAGCACCTGCTCGCCGCACCTGGCGGAAACAGTGGGTGTGGTGTCCGATGCGGTGCGGCGTCACCCGGTAACCGCCGAGGACGCCCGTGCGGCGTTCCCCGGTGTGGATGGGCTCGGCGATGCCGATGCGGTGCAATTGTGGCCGCACCGGCACGGCACCGATGCCATGTTCACTGCCCTCCTGCGCAAACACGCATAAAGCGGCACATAAGCTGAACGGCATGTCTCACCGCGCTCCCATGATCGCCCCATCGATCCTGTCCGCCGACTTCGCACGTCTTGCCGACGAGATGGCGGCCGTGGAAGGGGCCGATTGGCTGCATGTGGACGTCATGGATGGGCACTTCGTACCCAATCTGACGCTGGGTCTTCCCGTCGTCGACAGTCTGCTGGCCGCAACCGATATCCCCATTGATTGCCACCTGATGATCGATAACCCGGATCGTTGGGCACCCGGATACGCCGAGGCGGGGGCACACAACGTGACCTTCCACGCCGAGGCCACGGATAATCCCGTCGCCGTCGCCCGTGACATTCGTGCCGCGGGTGCCAAGGCCGGTCTCAGCATCAAACCGGGCACACCCCTGGACCCATATCTCGAGGTGCTCAAGGACTTTGACACGCTCCTGGTGATGTCGGTGGAACCAGGATTTGGTGGACAATCATTCATCGCAGGCGTACTCGACAAGGTGCGCGCGGTGCGCAAGCTCGTAGACTCCGGCGAGCTGACCGTGCTTGTGGAGATTGACGGCGGCATCAATGCCGACACTATCGAGCAAGCCGCCGAGGCGGGCGTCGACTGTTTCGTCGCGGGTTCGGCTGTCTATGGCGCGCAGGACCCCCAAGCGGCGGTGCGGGCGCTGCGTGAACAAGCCGCCAGGGCAGCAACACATTTGGCCCGCTGATATGACCAACCCGATCGGTCTTGATGCCGCGATGGATCTGGCGATCCGGGCCGCCGAGCAGGTCAAGGGCAGCACCTATCCGAATCCGCCTGTCGGCGCGGTAATCCTGGATGCCACTGGCGTGGTCGTCGGGGTAGGCGGTACTCGCCCGCCCGGGCAGGAGCACGCCGAGGTGGTCGCGCTGGCCCAGGCCGGAGATGCCGCGGCAGGGGGTACTGCCGTCGTCACCCTGGAGCCGTGCAATCACCAGGGGAGAACCGGGCCATGTGTGGATGCGCTTGCATTGGCTGGCGTTTCACGTGTTGTCTACGCAGTCGATGATCCCAATCCGCAGGCGGCCGGGGGAGCCCAGCGTTTGCGCGCGCTGGGTGTGGACGTTCTCGGAGGCGTGGCTGCCGACCGGGTGGCGGCAGGTCCACTGCGAGAATGGCTGCACAAACAACGCACCGGACGGCCGCATGTCACCTGGAAGTACGGCGCCAGTGTGGATGGGCGCAGTGCCGCCAATGACGGCACCAGTCAATGGATCACCAGTGAGCAGTCACGGGCCGACGTGCATCGGCGCAGGGCGTTCGCCGATGCCGTTCTGGTGGGTACCGGCACCGTGTTCGCCGACGACCCACAACTCACCGCCCGCACCCCCGAGAACGTGTTGTGCCCGCATCAGCCATTGCGCGTCGTCGTCGGTATGCGCGAGGTCTCCTCGGACGCCAAGGTATTGAACGATGACTCGCACACCATGGTGATCCGGACGCACGACCCGGCCGAGGTGATCGCGGCGCTGGCGGACCGAACCGACGTCTTCTTGGAGGGTGGACCGACGCTGGCCGGGGCCTTCCTGCGCGCCGGTCTGGTGGACAGGATCCTGGCCTACCTCGCCCCGATGCTCCTGGGTGGCAACGTCCCCGCCGTGGAGGACGTGGGCGTCACCACCCTGTCGCGCGCGTTGCGCTGGGAGTACGACCACATCGAGCGAATGGGGCCCGATGTGCTACTGAGCCTCGTCCCCCGACTTGCGTTGTGAGCCAACGAAAATCGCGATGGCCGCACCAATCACGCAGACGACGGCCGTGATCGCGAACATCTCGCTATACATCTGGCTGTAGGCGTGAATGGATCGGTCCAGGAGCTGTTGTTGCAGCACAAGGAGATTCGGCTTTCCTTCCGGCTTGGGCTCCTTGGCTGCCAGTGCGTCGAAGTTCTGGTAGAAGCGATGGATGCCCCAGCCGCCGAGGGCCGCCATCCCGATCAGCATGCCCGTCATTCGAGCCACCACCACCAGCGCCGACGCGATGCCGTGCTGTACGGCGGGCACCACGCGTAGCGCTGCCGAGGAAAGCGGGCCGATCACCAGGCCCAGACCCACGCCGGCGACGATCAGGTCGGTATCGAGCCGGGGCAGTGTGAAGAACCCGAAATCGTGCCGGGCGGCCAACACATCCACCGGCCAGCCCGATATCAGGTAATAACCGAATGCGGCGATCAACAGACCGGCGACCGCGATGATCCGGTCGCCGAATCGTGTCGCCAGCCAGCCTCCGATCACCGCGCCGATCGGCAGTGCGACGAGGAACCGCGAGAGCAGGAACACGGCGTCGGCCTTGTCCATCTGCAGCACGCCCTGCCCCAGCAGCTCGATGTTCACGAGCGTCACCATGAGGGCGGCTCCGGCGGCCAGCGATGCGGCCAGCGCCGCGAAGAACGGACCGAACCGAACCCCTTCGGGGCTGATCAACCGAGTCTTGGCGCGCGATTCCCAGAGGATGAATGCCACGAACGCGACCGCGGCCCCGGTCAGTACCGGCAGACCCCAGTCCGGTAGCGCGGAGACCTTGGGGTCGGGGCTGTACAGGCCCACGACCAGCAGGCCCAGGGCGATGGCAAGCAGTGCGCCTCCGATGACGTCGACCTTCGGGCGGTTCGCGTCGTGCTGGTGCGCGGGGACACTGAACTGAACCAACACGATGGCGATGATCGCCAGCGGCACGTTGACCCAGAAGATCGCGGTCCAGGAGCCGAACAGCCATACACACAGAACGCCGTAGAGCGGGCCCAGCACGCTGCCCAGTTCCTGCGCGGCACCGATGCCGCCGAGAACCGTCGCGCGGTTGCGTGCCGCCCAGAGATCGGCTCCCAGAGCCAGGGTGACGGGCAGCAGCGCGCCGCTCGCGACACCCTGGATGACCCGGCCCGTGACCAACATCGTGAGATCGGTCGACATCGCGGTGACAACAGAGCCGATCGCGAAGCCCACCAGTGCCAGCTGCAGGATCAACCGGCGGCCGAATCGGTCGGAGGCCTGCCCCAAGAGCGGCATTGCGGCGATGTAGCCCAGCAGGTACCCGGTGACGATCGGGGTGACCTGCTGGATGTTGTTCAGCGCAATGCCGACGTCGCGCATGATGTCGGTGATAACGCTGACCACGACATAGGTGTCGAGGGCGCCCAACAGCACCGCCAGGCTTCCGGCGCCGATCGCGATGCCGCGATGCCGCAGCGGGAGAGTTGTCTCCTTGGCTGTATCGATCACGAGGCGGGCTTGTCGACCGTGACTGGCTTGCCCCAATCGGACAACGACATCTCAATGGTGTTGCCCGGGGACGTGTCGACGCTGACCTTGGTCAGTGCGTGATTGCCGTCCTTCGCGATCCAGGCCTTGCCCGGGATGTCCGAGGTGAGCTTGGAGCCGGCGAAGGTGTTGATGGCGTCCTTGTTCACGGTCCCGGTCACGAGCACGGAATCGACACCGTCGACGGTCTCGGTCTTCTCCGACTTGGCGCCGGTGAAGTTCGAGAGCAGATTGGCCAACCCCTTGTTGGGATCGAGAATGATCCCGACGTCGTAGACATCCTTGACGGGGCCCATGCTGGAGTAAGCGCTGCCGAGCTGGGCGAACAGCTCGCCGTCGACCACCACGAAGGGCAGCTCCAGTCCACCGGTCTTGGCGGTGCCCTTGGCGGCAAGGGCAGGCGTGGTGGTCAGATCGCCGGTGAGCTCGGAGAGCTTGATGGTCGGCTTGTCGCCGGTGACCTTGAGGACGAGGTGAGTACTCGTCTGTGTCTTGGTGGTGGCTGCCGACTCACTCAGGAGTGTGGCGGCCTCGGGCAAGTTGACGTCGGCCTTCTCGGTCTTGGAGCAGCCGGCCAGGGCGATGGCGGCGACTGCGACAGGGATAAGGGCGAGGCGGATGCGGTTGCGCATGCGTCCGATCGTAGAGGCTGAGTGCGACCCCGGGGGAGGCTCGCGACACGGCAGCGTTGCTGGCGATGAAATTGACACTCCAGCAATCCGCCGCCATGCTCGTTTGCAGGGCGGGATTGTCAACCGAGGGCTGGTTGTTGTGAAAAACGTGAGCAGAGCTCTGGCATGTGGTGTGTCCGCGGTCGCCGCGGTAGTCGGCATACTTGTTGCTTCACCTGCGCTTTCGGCCGCCGATCCAGCCTCGGAAACTCCTCCGAAGATTGTCGCTTTCCCGGGCATGTCGATTGTCCAGGGGGATAGCCGTTGCACTCTTGGCTACGTCGACCCGGCATCTCGAATCGGCCTGACGGCGGGCCATTGCAATGCCACCGGATCGGTGACCGACCTGGGCGGGAACCGTGTCGGCGAAGTGCTGCTGATGAGCCGGAACCTGCCCACCGGAGGCGCGATCGGTCCCGGAGATGTCGTTTCGGACTACGAAGGCATTTCGTTCGCGCCCGGGGTGGAGTTGAGCAGCACCCTGCCCAATGGTCTTGCGCTGCGGATGGCGCAGAACGCCGGGCCGGAGCCGGGGCTGCCGGTATGCCTCATGGGATCGGTGTCAGGCGAGACGTGCGGCAAGGTCGACGCGATTAACAACGGTTGGTTCACCATGTCGGATATCGGTGGGCAACACGGTGATTCGGGTGGCCCGGTGTACACCATCACCCAGCCTGGCCAGGCCTTGCTGGTGGGAATCTATTCGCTGCGCTGGGGAGGGAAGCCGGCGGCCATGTCCTGGTCGGCGATATCGGCTCAGATGCAGTCGCAGCTGGTGGCGCAGATTCCTGCTGCCGGACCGGGCAATGGTGGTCCCGAGCTGCCTAGCGTGCCTGTCACGGCGACCGCCGCGGCCCCTGCGGCGTCCTAGGCGCAGCCGGCTCATTTTCGTATTCGTGTAGGGCGCATTGCGCTTTCCATTCTGGTACTGTGGCGCCGTTCTGGGGCCACTAAGAAATTTGCTGTGCCTTCAGAAATTCCACAATGTCAATCATTGTGATCACACTGAATTTTGGAAGGTAGACATGAAACGCATTGCCATTGCTCTCGCCGCATTCGCGATAGCCATGGGGAGCGTCGGGTGTTCTGGAGGCGATGGCCAAGGCGGAAACATCGTTCGTATCGGCACGTCAGAGGCTGGTAAGGAATCCTGGGACGTTTTCGTCGATGAGGCAGGGAAGGCGGGAATCAAGCTCGTCACCACCAATTTCACCGACTACAGCCAGCCGAATGTGGCACTCACCCAAAAACAGATCGATGTGAATCTGTTTCAGCATCTACGTTTTCTGGCTGAATACAACGTCGCCGATAACGCAACACTTGCACCGGTCGGCGCCACCTACATCGTGCCGCTCGGTCTCTATTCGCAGAAGCATAAGACCCTCGCCGACATTCCACAGGGTGGGCAGATCGCCATCCCTAACGATCCGCCCAATCAGGCACGCGCGCTGTTCGTGCTGAAGGCCGCCGGGCTCATCACGCTCAAGGGCGGACGGGTGACGCCGAGTGCCGCCGATATCGACAAGGGCGCTTCCAGAGTCACGGTGACGCTAGTGGACGCGGCGCAGACGGCGCTGTCGCTCAAGTCGATCGACGGAGCCGTCATCAACAACACCTATCTGGCGCAGTCGAATATTGACCCCAAGAGCGCGCTCTACGCCGATGATCCAGCGAGTCCGGGCGCCGAGCCGTACATCAACGTCATCGTTGCGCGCGCCGAAGAGAAGGACAACCCGACGTACCAGAAACTTGTCGAGGTGTTCCATTCCCCGGCCGTCACCGAGGCATATGCCAAGGAGAGCAAGGGAACTCAACTGACGGTAACAAAGAGTGGCGCGGACTGCGCGTCGATCCTGGCCAGGATCGAGCAGCAGATCCGCAGCGAAAAATGACGACGGAAATGACCGGCGCGACACCGCTCATCCGATTCGAGAACGTCAGCAAGACCTTTCGGGTGGGCAAGAAGACCGTGACCGCCGTCGACGATGTGTCGCTCGATATCGCCGCGGGTGACGTGTTCGCCATGATCGGTTACTCGGGAGCCGGCAAGAGCACGCTGGTGCGTCTCATCAACGGGCTGGAGCGGCCCAGCTCTGGTCGCGTCGTCGTGGACGGAGCCGAGGTGAGCGCGTTGGGAGAGCGTGAACTGCGGCGTCTGCGCACCGATATCGGCATGATCTTTCAGCAGTTCAATCTCTTCCGGTCCCGAACCGTCGCGGGAAACATCGCGTATCCGCTGCGGGTGGCGGGATGGACCCCCGAGAAGCGCAACGCACGGGTCGCCGAACTGTTGGAGTTCGTGGGACTCGGCGATAAGGCCAAGAGCTATCCAGATCAGCTCTCCGGTGGGCAGAAGCAACGTGTCGGCATCGCGCGGGCGCTCGCGACGTCACCGTCCATTCTGTTGGCCGACGAGGCCACCAGCGCCCTGGATCCCGAAACCACCGGTGATGTATTGCAGCTGCTGCGCGCGGTCAACGACGAGTTCGGGGTGACCATCGTGGTGATCACCCACGAGATGGACGTGGTGCGTACCGTCGCCGATCGAGTCGCGGTTCTCGCCGATGGCAGGGTTGTCGAGGTGGGAACCGTGTTCGATGTGTTCTCCACCCCCCAGAGTGAGGCGGGTAAGCGCTTCGTGGGCACCGTCTTGCAGAACACCCCCAGCGCCGCAGATGTGGCACGAATAGTCCAGCGGCACAAGGGGAGCATCGTTTCGGTCGAGATCAGCGAGGGCGTACAGATCGGCCCGGCGCTGGCACGTGCCACCGAGCTCGGGGTGCGCTTCGAGGTGGTCTACGGCGGCATCACCACGCTGCAGTCGCGTTCCTTCGGCAATCTGACGCTCGAACTCGAAGGCCCTGATGATCAAGTGGCGCAGATTATTTCGGATCTGTCGGCAGTGACAACCATCCAGTCGGTGAGGCGATGACGACGAATTGGGAGCGGCTGCGGCCACAGTTGTTCGAGGCTTTTGGTGACACCCTGTACATGGTGTCGATCACCCTGGTGGTGGGCGGCCTCATCGGCCTGGGGTTGGGAGTGTTGTTGTATACCACCAGATCCGGTGGGTTGCTGCAGAACCGGGTGCTGCACACACTCCTCAACGTGGTGGTCAACATCGTCCGGCCCATACCGTTCGTGGTGCTGATCGCCGCCCTTGGGCCGATCACGCTGGGAGTGGTGGGGACGACCATCGGCACCACGGCGGTGGTGTTCGTAATGATCGTCGCGGCATCGTTCGCGATCGCCCGCATCGTCGAACAGAATCTGGTGACCATCGACCCCGGGGTCATCGAGGCGGCGCGCGCCGTCGGCGCTGGCCCGCTGCGAATCATCCTGACGCTTTTGGTGCCGGAAGCGTTGGGGCCCTTGATTCTCGGCTACACCTTTGTGCTGATCGGGATTGTCGACATGTCCGCGATGGCAGGGTTGGTAGGCGGCGGCGGGCTTGGCGACTTCGCGATCGTGCAGGGGTATCAGCGCTTCAACTGGCAGGTGACAATCGTGTCGACCGTCATTATCATCGCGCTGGTGCAGGCAGCACAGTTCTTGGGAAACTATCTGGCGCGCAAGGCGCTTCGGCGATAGTTAGGCGGGAGGTGCCGGCACTGCCGGTGCCACCGGCGCAGGGGGCGCACCGGGTGCGGCGCCCTCGGGTGCCTCGGGCGGGGTCCAGTGCCACTGATCAGGCGCCGGACCCTGCGAGTCATCACCCAGGCCGGGGATGCGTGTGCCGGGAGGTGGGGCGGTTCCGGGCAACGGCTGGTTCAGCGACTCCTTGGTTCCTCGCCCCACGATGCCGCCTCGCCACTGGCCGTCCTGAACACCCCGCACGAGCCGCCCCAGGTAGTCGCCGCCCGAGATATCAGCGTTCTCTTCGCCGGGGTTTACCCCGTAGATCTCGCCCTTGCCGGGCTCCGCGGGCTTGAGGTTCTGCGGCAGCAGGTACTGGTTATTCAGCGCCCTGGTGTTCGGAGTGATGACCGGAGCCTCGGCGCCCGGGGCCGTCGGCGCCGCCGGTACCGGGTTCTGCCCAATCAGGTTGGGATTACCCACAATAGCGAGGTTGTTGGGTATGCCGCCGGGGCCTTGTTCGGTTCCGGATAGCGCGAGCGGGTTGCCGATTTGCGATGCCGGCGGTGGTTCTGGCGGACCGGGAGGGGCAGGGGCGGCCGCGGGCGCCGGCGCCGGGTCTGGTTCCCCGGGATCGCCGGTGGCGGTGGCCGCCGACGCGAGCAGCGCACTGGCGGCTAGAGCCGCAGCCACCCCGACCTTCACGATGGACGGACGATCGGGGTTCCTCATGGCTGCGTCTCTCCTCTGTACTGAATGTGGTTCGGACGGTCTAGCTAGACGGTCTTCGTGACGCCGTAGTACGCGACGATATCGTCGTTGTCCTTTGACGAGCTGGTCAGCACGGCGTACGAGCGCAGGAACGACTGCCCGATGCAACCGTCGATCTTGATGTGCACGTCCTTGAGAGTGATGCGCACTTCGCTGCCCTTGTATTTCTTCTTGTCGACCGAGACGTTGATGACCTCACCGGGCTGGGGGTGCACCTCGATCTGGCCCTGAATGGGCATACCGACGCTGGTGATACCGGCCGTACCGAGGCCGGCGTTGAGGCCGATGGAGCCGTTCAGCTTCACGGTGTTCAGGCTGATGCCGCAACCAATCTGGTAGCCGGCTTCCAGGGTGCCGCCGGACAGCTTGGTGCTGCCGCCGCCCTTAGCTGAGCCGGTGAACGTGCCACCGGCGAGGTATTCACGGGACGAGGTGGCGGTGGTCAGCGGCGGGATGGGCAGCTGCGTCTCATCCTTGGCGCCGACGGTCAGTACCCAGCCGTCGGGTGTCTTGACGATGCCCGGGTCCTCAGAGCCCACCACGCCATTGTCGGGCGGCGGGCCGTCCGCGGGCGGCGGGGCATCTGCCACGGGCTGCACGGGTGGTGGGTCGTCCGGGTCCGCCAGGGCGAGCGGCGCCGACGCGGCGAGCGCGCACGCGGCGGTCAGGGTGACGAGACTCTTGAACATGGGAGTGAGGCCTCTCGTGGTCTTTTGCATTGGGGTGGCTGTAAGCGTGTGGGGCATCGACGTCAGACGGCCTTGGTGATACCCATGTAGGTGACCACGTCATCGGTGTTTTCCGTTGAGCTGGTGAAGGTGGCGTATGACCGGATGAAGGACTGACCGACGCAGCCGTCGATCTTGATACGGAAACCGGTGATGGTGGTGCGCGTGGTGGTGCCCTCGAAGGTCTTCTTGTTGACCGGAACGATGGTCACCGTACCGGGCTTCAGGCCGACCTTGATCTGGCCGACGATGCCGGCGCTGGCGCTCGGGACACCCGCCATGCTGATCGATGGCTGGAGGCTGACACCACCCATGAGCTCCACGGGACCACCGGTGATGCCGCAGCCGATCTGGTACCCGGCTTCGAGTGTTCCACCAGCGAGCTTGGTCTTACCCGAACCCTTCACTCCACCGATGAACGTGCCACCGACGATGTACTCGCGTGAGGACAGCGCGGTGGTCAGTGGAGCCACCGGCAGAATGCTCTCGTCCTTAGCGGCGACAGCGAGGATCCAGCCATCCGGAGTGGGCAAGGTACCTGGCTCTGCCGAGGGCATGAAGCCAGGATCGCCAGGAGGGGGCGGCGGTGCGTCGGCCACCGGCTGGACTGGGGCCGGATCATCACCGGGTTCTGCTAAGGCGAGGGGCGCCGAAGCAGCAAGCGCGCAGACTGCAGTCAGAGTGACAAGACTTTTCAGCATGGTGCGGTAGCGCCTCTCAATTGTTGGTGATGTCCGTGTGACTTCTGTGAGGAAGCTGTCCCGACGAATGTTGGGGGTGCTGTGTTTCCAAAGGGTGAATGGACGGACAACAGTTATCGCCCAATGTCTATCCATTTCGTACGTCGGTACACACCGTTCCAACCGCGATGATTTGAAACGTGAAAAGCCTTCTGCCTCGGCGATTGTGACGAAAACCACTGGTGTCGCTACTGCCTGAGCGAGGCCGTTTGGGACTACCCGGTAGGGGTATCCAGCACACTTTTCAACGGTCAGTCGAATTTCTCTTCGTATACCAGTTGTTCAACGGTCGTTCAGACTCGTGACAATTCCGCAACTCACTATCAGATATTGGTGCTGTCACGACGCGACTCCGTATCGAATTACCGGTACGGTCACGGCCGAACAGCACCAGAGAATCTGGAGAGGAATCGATGAGGCCATTACATCTCTGCCGGAAGGCGGCGGTGCCGTCGCTGCTGGCGATCGGCATGGGGTTGGCAACACTTCCCGTGGCGTACGCCGAGCCAGATGGCCAGGATCAAGTCGAACAGCCGGCTCAGCAGACCGTTCAGGCGCCCGGCCCCGCCGTGGTGTCCGCACCTGCCCCGACCTCCGATAGCGCCGCCCCGGCAGCCATCGAGGCGTGCGCGAAGTTCGCGACGGCACTCGACTACGCGGCGACCAACTATTCCGACTTCGCCGAGAACTTGGCCGGCATGGAAGGCAACTACAGCGACGTCTACGTGAACTCGAGCAATGGCACGGGCCGGACCGCTCTCCGTGAGGCCGCATCGTTCGCCAATGAGGCGGCGAACACCCCGGAGCTGGACCCGGCGATTGCCGATCCGATGCGCTCATGGGCGACAAACGCGAACAAGCTGATGATTCTCATGGGCGTTCGTGCCTCGGTCGATGGTGTGAACGGCAAGGCGAACGACCTGAACACCGATGCGCACAATGTCCAGATGGCCTGTGCTCAGGCGGGGACGCACGCCTAACTCGGCGGCACGCGCCCTACTCTTGTTGCATGTTCACTGGAATCGTTGAGGAGCTTGGCGAGATCCTGGGTAGAGAAGATCTCGGCGACTCTGCCCGTCTCACCGTGCTCGGCCCGCTCGTTGTCGAGGATGCGAAACATGGCGACTCGATCGCCGTGAACGGGGTCTGTCTCACGGTTGTCGATGTGCGCGCCGGTGGCGTCTTCACCACCGACGTCATGGGGGAGACGCTGTCGCGGTCGAGCCTGGACAAGATCGTGACCGGCACCAAGGTCAATCTGGAGCGAGCCGCCGCCGTCAACAGCCGGCTCGGCGGGCACATCGTGCAGGGACACGTGGACGGCACCGGAGAGGTGCTCACCCGTACACCGTCGGAGAACTGGGAAGTGGTGCGCGTCTCACTGCCGGAGGCCGTGGCCCGCTATGTGGTCCACAAGGGCTCGATCACGGTGGACGGGGTGTCGCTGACCGTGTCCGGGCTGGGGCCGGACTGGTTCGAGGTATCGCTCATTCCCACCACGCTGGGGTTGACGACGCTCGGATCGGCGGTGGTGGGGACGACGGTGAATCTCGAGGTGGATGTCATCGCCAAGTACGTCGAACGCCTGCTCGAGCACCGTTCTTAGCTCCTGATTCCGCTGAGTGAGCAGCGCTCGAATCATTGAATTCCCGGTGGTTCATAATTGAGTTGCCCACACGCCCCTAACGAGAGTGGTCCCCATGACCAGGTTGGACAGCATCGAACGCGCTGTCGCCGATATCGCCGCCGGTAAGGCCATCGTCGTCGTCGACGATGAGGATCGGGAGAACGAAGGCGATCTGATATTCGCCGCGGAGAAGGCCACCCCGGAATTGGTGGCGTTTATGGTGCGGTACACGTCGGGGTACCTCTGTGTGCCGCTGGCCGGGGAGGACTGTGACCGGCTCGGGCTGCTTCCCCAATACGCGGTGAATCAGGACAAGCACGGAACCGCGTACACGGTCACCGTCGATGCGAAAAACGGTATTGGGACCGGGATTTCGGCTTCCGACCGCGCGGCGACGATGCGGCTCTTGGCCGACGCGGCGAGCGCCCCCGATGACTTCACCAAGCCAGGACACGTTGTTCCGTTGCGCGCCAAGGAAGGTGGGGTGCTGCGGCGACCCGGCCACACCGAGGCGTCCGTCGACCTGGCCAAGCTGGCCGGGCTGCGGCCGGCCGCGGTGATCTGTGAGATCGTCAGCCAGAAGGACGAGGGCGCGATGGCGCAGACCGAGGAATTACGGGTCTTCGCCGACGAGCACAACCTCGCCCTGGTTTCGATCGCGGACTTGATCGAGTGGCGCCGCAAGCACGAGAAGCACGTGGAGCGGATCGCCGAGGCGCGGATTCCCACCCAGCATGGCGAGTTTCGGGCGGTGGGTTACACGAGTATCTACGACGACGTCGAGCACGTGGCGCTGGTGCTGGGGGACATTTCCGGACCCGAGGGCGACGGAAACGATGTGCTGGTGCGCGTGCACTCCGAATGCCTGACCGGCGATGTATTCGGTTCGCGCCGTTGCGATTGCGGTCCGCAGCTGGACGCCGCGATGGAGATGGTGGCCAAGGAGGGGCGTGGCATCGTGCTGTACATGCGCGGCCACGAGGGGCGAGGCATCGGACTGATGCACAAGCTGCAGGCCTACCAGCTGCAGGATGCCGGCGAGGACACCGTAGATGCGAACCTCAAGCTCGGCCTGCCCGCCGACGCGCGCGACTATGGTTTGGGTGCGCAGATTTTGGTCGACTTGGGCGTGAAGTCCATGCGGCTGCTGACCAACAACCCCGCCAAGCGCGTGGGGTTGGACGGGTATGGGCTGCACATCATCGAGCGGGTGCCGCTGCCGGTGCGTGCCAACTCGGAGAACATTCGATACCTGCGCACCAAGCGGGACCGGATGGGGCACGATCTGGCTGATCTGGACGATCACCCCGAGGCAGACGGCGCGTGAGCGGCGGCGATGGCATCCCGTCACTGAAAGTTGGTGACGCATCGGGGCTGAGCGTGGCGATCGTTGCCAGCACCTGGCATGACCAAATCTGCACCGCGCTCCTGGAAGGCGCCAAGCGTGTCACGACCGATGCGGGCATCGACCGTCCGACGGTGGTGCGGGTACTCGGCGCCATCGAGATACCGGTGGTGGCACAGGCCCTGGCCCGTACCCATGACGCCGTTGTCGCGCTCGGAGTTGTGATCCAAGGCCAGACACCGCATTTCACCTATGTCTGCGATGCGGTGACCACCGGGCTGACCCGTGTTTCCCTGGATACCAGCACTCCGGTCGCCAACGGGGTGTTGACCGTGAACAACGAGCAGCAGGCACTCGATCGTGCCGGCCTGCCGGGGTCGTCTGAGGACAAGGGCGCTCAGGCGGCAGCCGCTGCACTGGATACCGCGCTGACGCTGCGCCGGCTCCGTCAGCCCTGGACTGAGGCGTGACCAAATCGCCGGGTGACCGTGAATGGGAGCTCGTCCTGAAACCCCACCTGTCGCCGTACTTCGTATACGCGGCTGCGTTCGTCATCGCGGCTGCGCATGTCGCGGTGGGCCTGCTGCTGAAGATCTCGCCCAATAGCGGGGTGATCTTCAAGACCTCCGACCAGGTTGGAATCGCTCTGGTGGGCTTCGTCATCGCGGGCGTGGTGCTCATGTTCGCTCGCCCTCGGGTACGCGCCGGTGCGGCAGGCATCGAGGTTCGCAATGTTTTGGGCCCCAAGCTCATTCCGTGGCCGGAGGTGGTCGGCATCTCATTTCCGGCCGGTGCGCAATGGGCGCGGCTGGATCTGGATGACTACGAATACGAGCCGATGATGGCCATTCAGGCGGTCGACAAGCAGCGTGCAGTCGACGCGATGGATGCGCTGCGCGGGCTGGTCGTCAAGTACACGGATCAATCCACGGCCTAGCCGGCTGCCGGGTGTACACGGCGGCACGTTCTCGCCGCCGTGATGTGCAGCCTTGTTGCAACCTTTCCGGCGATAACGTGCCGCCACCAATGACATAACCCGTGGGCCGCCGGCCTGGCGATTTCCCCTGCCGGGTGCTGTCAACGAGGCGACTCAAGGAGATCCGGTGCCCGCGCAAACCTCTATTCGTCACGCCAACACACCCTGCTCGGGCGTTGCCCACTATCCGCCGGCGCCGCACTTCACCGCCCAGGCCAACGCGACCGAGGAGCTGTACCCCCAGGCAGAGGCCGACAGGCTGCAGTTCTGGGCCGATCAAGCCGAAAGACTTTCGTGGCACAGCGCATTCACCGAGGTACTCGACTGGTCGAACCCTCCGTTCGCGCGGTGGTTCGTGGGTGGCGCCCTCAACGTGGCCTACAACTGTGTCGATCGGCACGTCGAGGCAGGCCACGGCGGCCGGGTGGCGATCCACTGGGTGGGTGAGCCAGCGGGCGAAGCGCGTGCCATCACGTACGCCGAGCTGAAGGACGAGGTATCCCGAGCGGCCAATGTGCTCACGGAATTGGGGGCCGTCACCGGTGACCGTGTGGTGATTTACATGCCCATGATCCCCGAGGCGATTGTTGCGATGCTGGCGTGTGCACGGCTCGGCGTCATGCACTCGGTCGTTTTCGCGGGATTCGCCGCGTCCGCGCTGCGTGCCCGCATCGCCGATGCCGGGGCCAAGATTGTCATCACCGCCGATGGTCAGTACCGGCGCGGGAAGGCGGCTCCACTCAAGGAGGCCGTCGACGAGGCGATTGTCGAGCAGCCGGGCGTCGAGCATGTTCTGGTTGTCCGCCGCACGGGTATCGCGTTGGCCTGGAACGGCTCGCGCGACTCGTGGTGGCACGAGACCGTCGGGTGCGCTTCCATCGAGCATCGCCCGCAAGCCTTCGACGCCGAGCAGCCGCTGTTCCTCTTGTACACCTCGGGCACGACGGGAAAGCCAAAGGGCATCGTGCACAGCAGCGGTGGATACCTAACACAGGCGGCGTTCACCTACAGTGCCATCTTCGATATCAAGCCGGATGCCGATATCTATTGGTGCACAGCCGATATCGGGTGGATCACGGGGCATACGTACATCGTCTACGGTCCGCTGGTTAACGGCGCCACCCAGGTGGTGTACGAGGGGACACCCGCCTGGCCAGACGAGCGTCGGCATTTCCAGATCATCGAGAAGTACGGTGTCACCCTGTACTACACCGCGCCGACGATGATTCGCACCTTCATGAAATGGGGCAGGCAGATCCCGGGCGCGCACGACCTCTCGAGTCTGCGACTGCTCGGTTCCGTAGGGGAGCCCATCAACCCGGAGGCGTGGCGTTGGTACCGGACGGTGTTGGGCAACGACACCGCACCGATCGTGGACACCTGGTGGCAGACCGAGACCGGAGCGGCGATGATCTCGCCGCTGCCCGGCGTCACCTTCTGTAAACCAGGCTCGGCGATGCGGCCGTTGCCGGGCATCTCGGCGATGATCGTTGACGACGATGGCAACAGGCTGCCCGTCGATTCCGGTGATGCCGCGCAGGGCACCGGATACCTCGTCCTCGACCAGCCATGGCCGGCGATGGCCCGCGGCATCTGGGGTGATCCGGACCGGTTCGTGGAGACTTACTGGTCACGATTCGCCGAGCAGGGTTGGTATTTCGCCGGCGACGGTGCCCGCTACGGCAGCGACGGGGAGATCTGGGTTCTGGGCCGCATCGACGACGTCATGAACGTGTCCGGCCACCGGATCTCGACGGCGGAGGTCGAGTCCGCGCTGGTGGGGCATGCCGGGGTCGCCGAGGCTGCGGTTGTCGGTGTCGCGGACGACCACACCGGCCAAGCCATCTGCGCGTTCGTCATCCTCAAGTCCCATCATGACGGCATGCCTCGGGAAGACATGGTTGGTGAATTGCGTCGCGAGGTGGCTCGCCAGATATCACCGATCGCGAGGCCGCGGGACCTGTATGTCGTGCCAGAGCTGCCTAAGACCCGTAGCGGCAAGATCATGCGCAGATTGCTCAGGGACATCGCGGAGGGGCGCGATCCCGGTGACACCACAGCGCTGGTAGATCCGGCCGTGTTCGACGCGATCCGGGTGCAGGCCAGCCCGCGGTGACTCGGCTGGCCAGCTATCTCACCTAGTTGCCCTTCCCGGCGCCGATGTCCAAGTATCGTGTCGATATCGACCGTGCCAGCGACAATGGCCAGGGCAGAGAGCTTGGAGACCGTGGCGACTACGAGAACCGCAACGCGCCACAGGGCTGTTCGTGCATCGTTGGCTTCCGTACGGGACGCGCACGACCTCTTCGTGGCGGGCCAGGTAGACGGTTCGTATCTTGAGTCGATACCTCTGTCACGGCTCGTGACCGACAGCTGGCAGCGGAGCCTGGCCACCGGGGTCGATCCCGACCGCGGGCCCGGCGAAGCGGCCGCCGCGACGCGCCTGACCGAATTGCGCAGCAGCCATCCGCTCGCCGGGGCGCTACCGGTCATCCGCCGGCTGCTGGTGGACCACGCCACCGACTCGGGTGTGCTTGTGGGGGTCACCTCGGCCGATGGCGCGCTGCTCTGGGTGGAAGGTGACCCCGGCGCCGGGCGCAAGGCGGCCACCATGAACTTCGTGCCCGGTGCTGACTGGAGCGAGCGGGCAGTGGGCACGAACGCCCCGGGTACCGCGCTCGCGCTGGATCGTGAGGTGCAGATCCGGGGCAGCGAGCACTTCTGCAGGCTGGTCCGGCCGTGGTCGTGTACCGCGGTTCCGATCCATGACCCAGTGACCGGAGCCCCTCTGGGAAGTATCGATCTCACTGGCGGTTCGGCGGTCGCCTCGGCGCAGACCCTGGCCTTGGTGCGCGCGACGGCGGTTGCCGTCGAACATTTCATCGCCCTGAACTACCCGCGATCGGGGCGGCCGGAGAGCGATACCGAACCGCGACTGACCTTGCTCGGCGCGGACCGCCCGCTTTTGCACACCGGTGATGGGCAGGACGGGATGCGCACCCACCGGCTATCCGGTCGCCATGCCGAGATCATGGCGCTCTTGCTGCGTCACCCTGAGGGATTGAGCGCCGACCATCTGGCGATGCTGCTTGACGAAAACGATCTCGACGTCGTCACGATCCGCGCGGAAATGTCACGACTGCGCCGCATCGTGGGAGACGAGTTGATCGTGTCCCGTCCCTACCGGTTGCTCACCCATGTCGACAGCGATATGGGTGATGTCTTCGCCGCGCTTCGCGCCGGGGACACTGCCAGGGCCGTCGATTGCTATGCGGGCCAGCTGTTGCCGCGGTCCGCGGCACCGGCCATCGGGAGACTGCGCCTGGAGTTGAGCGCGAGTCTTCGTGGCGCTGTACTTGCCGACGGTGATCTGCACCTGCTGCGCCGTTGGCTTGATCTTCCCGAAGCGCGCGACGACCGTGAGGGATGGCAGGCGCTGCACGACCATCGCGGTGCCGGTGCGCTCATCCAGTCTGAAGCCCGTGGCCATCTCATCGCGCTGGATTCCGATCTCGCCTGAGCGCTGTCGCCGCCGCGCGAAAGTTGCAACCGTGCTGCAACGGGCCAAAACCTACCTTCAGTGATTACCGACACATTTGTTGTCTTGAAGGTAGGAGACCACCGTGACTGTTTACGCCCGCCCGGGTGCAGAGGGATCGCTGATGACTTTCGCATCCCGCTACGAGAATTTCATTGGCGGGCAATGGGTTCCCCCAACAGCTGGGCGATATTTCGAGAACCGCACCCCGGTGACGGGGGAGGTGTTCTGCGAGATCCCGCGCTCCGGTGAAGCCGATGTCGAGAAGGCGCTCGATGCCGCACACGCCGCCGCGGACGGCTGGGCCAGGACGTCACCGGCCGATCGGGCGCTCATCCTCAACCGGATCGCTGACCGGATGGAGTCGAACCTGGAGTCCATCGCTGTCGCGGAGTCGTGGGACAACGGCAAGCCCATCCGCGAAACGCTGAACGCCGATATCCCGCTGGCCGTCGACCATTTCCGCTACTTCGCCGGTGTCCTTCGGGCGCAAGAGGGTTCGCTCTCACAGATCGACGAGGACACCGTCGCCTATCACTTCCACGAGCCGCTCGGTGTGGTCGGGCAGATCATCCCCTGGAACTTCCCGCTGTTGATGGCGAGCTGGAAACTGGCCCCGGCCATCGCCGCCGGGAACACGGTGGTACTCAAGCCCGCCGAACAAACCCCCGCGTCGATCCTGTACTTGTTCTCGCTCATCGGCGATCTCCTGCCGCCGGGCGTGGTGAACATCGTCAACGGGTTCGGAGTAGAGGCGGGCAAGCCATTGGCCTCCAGCAGCCGGATCGCGAAGATCGCGTTCACCGGCGAAACCAGTACGGGCCGGTTGATCATGCAGTACGCCAGTCAAAACCTGATTCCGGTGACGCTGGAGCTCGGTGGCAAGAGCCCCAACCTCTTCTTCTCCGACGTGATGGCTGCCGGTGACGACTTCCAGGACAAGGCCCTGGAAGGGTTCACGATGTTCGCGTTCAACCAGGGCGAGGTATGCACCTGTCCTTCGCGCAGCCTGATCCAGGCCGACATCTTCGACGAGTTCCTGGAACTGGCCGCCATCCGCACCAAGGCCATCCGCCAGGGCGACCCGCTGGACACCGAGACGATGATGGGGGCGCAGGCCTCCCACGAGCAGCTCGAGAAAATCCTGTCCTATATCGATATCGGTAAATCCGAAGGGGCACGGCTGGTTACCGGCGGCGAGCGCGCCGAACTCGGTGGCGACCTGTCGGGTGGGTACTACGTCGCACCGACGGTCTTCGCCGGGACCAACTCGATGCGGATCTTCCAGGAGGAGATTTTCGGGCCGGTGCTGGCAGTGACCTCGTTCGCCGACTATGACGATGCCATCGCCATCGCCAACGACACTCCCTACGGGCTGGGCGCGGGAGTGTGGAGCCGCGACGGCAACATCGCCTACCGCGCCGGGCGTGACATCAAGGCGGGTCGCGTGTGGACCAACTGCTACCACCAGTACCCCGCGCACGCGGCCTTCGGTGGTTACAAGCGGTCCGGAATCGGCCGGGAGAACCACAAGATGATGCTTGACCACTACCAGCAGACCAAGAACCTGCTGGTGTCCTACAGCTCCAAGGCGCAGGGATTCTTCTGACCATCGCCATCGGCGATATCACCCGAAAGCGACGTCACCCCACTGAATTGATCTGCGGAGAGCAAGGAAACGATATATGGCGACCACCAAGCACGGCCTAGTCGAGGAGCACCTCGAGAGCGCGGACTATCTGCGTAAGCGTCAACTCAAATCGGGGAGCGCGGGCTGGCTGTTGCTGGCCGGCCTCGGGGTGAGTTATGTGGTGTCCGGCGATTATTCGGGCTGGAACTTCGGGCTGAGCCAAGGCGGGTTCGGTGGACTGGCGATCGCCACCGTAGTGATCGCCGGTATGTACCTGGCGCTGGTGCTGGGCATGGCGGAGCTGTCTTCGGCACTGCCGACGGCAGGGGGCGGCTATACCTTCGCACGCCGCGCTATCGGTCCGTGGGGTGGATTTGCCACCGGCACAGCAATTCTCATCGAATACTCGATCGCCCCGGCGGCCATCGCCACCTTCATCGGCGCATACGTCCAGTCGTTGGGGCTGTTCGGCATCACCAATGGGTGGTGGGTCTACCTGGCCGCCTATGCCGTCTTCATCGGGATTCATCTGTCGGGCGTCGGTGAAGCGCTGAAGGTGATGTTCGCCATCACCGCGATTGCGTTGGTGGGCCTGCTGATCTTCGCGGTCGCCGCCGCCGGTCATTTCGACATCCACAACCTGACCAACATCGTGGTGGATGAAGGTGCCGCGGGAGCGTCGAGTGTCCTGCCGCATGGCTACCTGGGAATCTGGGCTGCCATCCCGTTCGCCATTTGGTTCTTCCTCGCCGTGGAGGGTGTTCCGCTGGCAGCCGAGGAGACGGCCAACCCGGAACGCAATGTGCCGCGGGGGATCATCGCGGCGATCGGCGTGCTCCTGGTGACTTGTGCGATCGCGCTGGTGCTGACCACCGGCGCCGGTGGCGCGGAACAGATGTCGGATTCAGGTAATCCGCTCGTCGAGGCGCTCGGCCACGGTACCGCCGCCAAGTTGGTCAACTACATCGGGTTGGCCGGACTCATCGCGAGCTTCTTCTCGATCATCTACGCATACTCGCGTCAGCTGTTCGCACTGTCGCGTGCCGGCTATTTGCCGACGGTTCTGTCGGTGACCAACTCCCGTAAGGCCCCGACACTGGCACTGATAGTCCCCGGCATCATCGGATTCGCACTGTCGCTGACGGGGCACGGCGACCTGCTGCTGAATATGGCGGTCTTCGGTGCTGCCCTGAGTTACGTGCTGATGATGGTCAGCCACATTGTGCTGCGGGTGCGTGAGCCGAACATGCCGCGCCCGTACCGCACTCCGGGCGGCATTGCCACCACCGGCTTCGCCCTGGTCGTCGCGGTGCTGGCGGTCATCGCTACGTTCCTCGTGAACCCGGTGGCGGCGGGCCTGTGTCTGGCCGTGTTCGCAGCGTTCATGGTGTATTTCGCGCTCTACAGCCGCCACCGCCTGGTGGCGAATTCGCCCGACGAGGAGTTCGCGATGCTGGCGGAGGCCGAAAGCGAGCTCACGTGAAGTACCGGCAACAGATCGCGGGGGTGAGCTACACCTTCGACGGGCTCGTGGATGTGATGGCCAAGGCGACGCCGTTGCGCTCGGGTGACCAGCTCGCCGGCTGCGCGGCGGAATCCGACGCCGAACGGGCCGCTGCGGCCTGGGTTCTCGCGGATCTGCCGCTCGACATGTTTCTCAACGAGGCGGTGGTGCCCTACGAAACCGATGAGGTCACCAGGCTGATCATCGACAGCCACGATCGCCGGGCCTACTCGGCCATCGCGCATCTGACCGTCGGCGGCTTTCGGGACTGGTTGCTGGAGAGCGCTTCCCGCGATGATGGCGCGCAGCGGATCGCCGCTGTCAGCACGGGGATAACCCCCGAGATGGCGGCGGCCGTGAGCAAGATCATGCGTAATCAAGATTTGGTCGCGGTGGGGGCCGCCATGCAGGTGAGCGCCGCGTTCCGCACGACCGTGGGCGGCAAGGGCACGCTGGCCACCCGACTCCAGCCGAATCACCCCACCGACGACCCCCGCGGTGTCGCCGCCGCCGTTCTTGACGGGCTTCTTCTGGGATGCGGTGACGCGGTCATCGGCATCAACCCGGCGACCGATTCACCGCACGCCACATCGGATCTGCTTCACCTCCTCGACGACATCAGATCGCGCTACGACATCCCCACCCAGTCGTGCGTTCTCTCCCACATCACCACGACGATCGGATTGATCGAACGGGGAGCGCCGGTGGATTTGACTTTCCAATCAATCGCGGGCACCGAGGGCGCCAACTCCGCTTTCGGAGTGAACATCGCGCTGCTACGCGAAGGTCGTGATGCGACCCGCGCCCTGCGGCGTGGGACCGTCGGGGACAACGTCATGTACCTGGAAACCGGACAGGGGTCCGCGTTGAGCTCTCGCGCTCATCTTGGCACTGGCGGCAAACCTGTTGACCAGCAGACACTAGAGGCGCGCGCCTACGCGGTGGCCCGCGACCTAGAACCGTTCCTGGTCAACACAGTCGTCGGATTCATCGGGCCGGAATATCTCTACGACGGTAAGCAGATAGTCCGCGCCGGGTTGGAAGATCACTTCTGCGGCAAGCTGCTTGGCCTGCCGATGGGTGTTGACGTCTGCTACACCAATCATGCCGAGGCCGACCAGAACGACATGGACACACTGCTCATCCTGCTTGCGGCGGCGGGAGTCGCGTTTGTCATCACCGTTCCCGGTGCTGACGACGTCATGCTCGGCTATCAAAGCCTGTCGTTTCACGATGTCCTGCAGGCACGCCGGACGCTGGGCCTGCGGCCGGCACCCGAGTTCGAGCAGTGGTTGCAGGCCATCGGAATGATCGACGAGGGTGGCCGTCTCACACCCTTTGACGTGGCCAGCTCGCCACTGCGCGCACTGACCACATCGGGTGCCCGATGACAACCGGTGATGTTGCCCGACAACAGTTTTGGAAAGAACTGCGGATGAACACCCAAGCCCGGATCGGGCTGGACCGGGCGGGCAATGCGCTGCACACCCGGGATGTATTGGACTTGGCCGCGGCCCACGCGGCGGCCCGCGATGCTGTCCACGTGCCGCTGGACACCGAGCGCCTCGCCGCCGACGTCGACGGAATCGGGCTGGGAATGCCCACCGTGGTCACCAGCCAAGTGAGTTCCCGGGCAGAGTATTTGCGTAGACCGGACCTCGGAAGGTTGCCCGCCGATTTGTCTGCCGTGCCGCGAGACGGGGCGGATATCGGATTTGTCCTCGCCGATGGTCTGTCACCGACGGCCCTCATGCGCCATGGTGTCGCGCTTGTTGGCGAACTCGCCCTGCAGCTCGGCGGCTCATATACGCTGGCTGCCCCCGTGATCGCCACACAGGCCCGGGTAGCGCTGGGCGACCACATCGCGGCGCAGGGACGGTTCCGCACGCTGATCGTCGTCATCGGTGAGCGGCCCGGGCTCAGTGTCGTCGACAGCCTCGGCATCTACCTCACGCACCTACCGCAGCCGGGTTGTACTGACGCCGATCGCAATTGCATCTCCAACATCCACCCTCCCGACGGGCTCAGTTACCGGGAGGCCGCGCACATCACAGCGAGCCTGGTAAGCGGTGCGCGCCGGTTGGGCCGTTCCGGTGTGTCACTCAAGGACACGTCGCGGGCCGGCGCGATCGATGATGCCAGCCCAAGCGAGCTGTGCTGACTGCTGTCCTTAGCCCGTATCGCCCATGACGAGGCCCTCACGGCGTGGATCCGCCCCGCCGATCCACCCCGGGCCCCGCCGCACCAGAGCCGACAGGCCACTGGACTGGTCGGCAACATCTACGGTATGACCGCGGCTACGC
The DNA here is from genome assembly GCF_002013745.1 of Mycobacterium sp. D16Q16. Classification (NCBI taxonomy): domain Bacteria; kingdom Bacillati; phylum Actinomycetota; class Actinomycetes; order Mycobacteriales; family Mycobacteriaceae; genus Mycobacterium; species Mycobacterium sp. D16Q16. The sequence continues at coordinate 107,922 of NZ_MAEY01000019.1, read as the reverse complement.
AGCCCTTGGACCAACGGATCGTTGGCGCCGTTGTCTCGGGCATCGATATTGGGGTGCTCGCCGCCGACGTTGGTCTTGCGGGAATTGTTGGCACCGAAGTCGACCATGGATACCGCCTGCTGGGGATCGAGGCCCCAGTCCAATATGCCGACAAGGGTTTTCACCACAAATTGGATGATTACCGCACCACCCGGCGATCCGAGCGCGAGCAGCAACGCACCACGCTTACCGGACTCCGTGCGTTCGAAGACCAGGGTGGGTGCCATGGAACTACGTGGCCGTTTGCCTGGTTGCAGCCGATTGGCAATCGGGAGTCCGTCCTTACCCACCGGCTCGGCAGAGAAGTCAGTGAGCTGGTTGTTGAGGATGAAGCCGTCGACCATGTGATAGGAGCCGAACGCGGATTCGACTGTGGTGGTGAGCGATGCGGCGTTGCCCTGCGCATCGACGACGGTCACCTGGCTGGTGCCGTGTTCCGGGGTGGACACGGCCGCCGACGCCGGCACATTGAAGTCGCCGGGTTTGGCGGTGCCCATCGTCTTCTCGCCGGAGATCAGTTTGGCGCGCCCGGTCAGGTAGGTCGCGTTGAGCAGGGTGTTCGGTGAATTGTCCGGGAGGGCTACGAAATCGGTGTCGGCGACATACTTGTCGCGATCCGCGTAGGCCAGCCGTTCTGCCTCAGCAATGTAGTGCACTCCGTCGACCGTGGGCCTGCCTCCGTCGAGGTCGACGTCCGTAGGCCGGTAGGAGGCCATCGGAAAGTTCTGCAACACGCCCAGGGTGGCGGCGACGGCGATACCACCCGAGGACGGCGCCGGCATGCCGCAGATTTCGTGATCGCGGTATGTGGTGCAGAGGGATTCGCGCTTCTTCGCCGTGTACCCGGAGAGATCGGCCGTCGTCATCAGGCTCGGGGTGCGTCCCGCCGAGGTATCTGCCGCCGCGGCGACGATATCCTCGGCGATCGCCCCCCGGTAGAAGGCGTCCGGTCCCTCGGTGGCAATAGCGCCAAGGGTTTTCGCGTAGGCGGGGTTGGTGAGCTTTGTCCCCGGGGACTTCGCTGATCCATCCGGATTGAGAAAGTAGGTGCCCGCCTCCTGGTCGAGGGCAAGGCCAGGCGCCGAGTCGCTGATCGCGGCAGCAAGACGAGGGCTGATGTCGAAGCCTTCATCCGCCAATTGGACTGCCGAAGTGAACAAGTCGCGCCATGGAACGGTGCCATGCGCGGCATGGGCGTCATGGAGCATGCGGATAATGCCGGGCACCCCGATCGAACGGCCCGATGATCGTGCATCGGGTCTGGGCTCGCCCCTGTCGGCATCATCGATCCAGCGCAGATAATTCTCCGTGGCCGCCGCGGGCGCGACCTCTCGGCCGTCGTATGCGTGTACCGCCCCCGTCCGGGCGTCGTAGTACACGAGGAAGCCGCCGCCGCCGATACCAGAGGATTGCGGTTCGACCAGGCCGAGCACGGTTTGTGCGGCAATCAGTGCGTCCGCCGCCTGGCCGCCGTCGCGCAGTACCCGGCATGCCGCCTGGGTGGCCAGCGGGTTGGCCGTCGCGACGGCAAAACTCGCGGTACGAACCGCCGACATGCCTTTGCGGTAACCGGTGGCTACCTCGGGATTGGTGGAGATATCACGTGGGGTTGTGGTGTCGGCGACAGCGGATTTCGCCACCGGGATGCCGTTGGTGACGATGCTGCACGGTTCGGATCCGGCACCCGGGCGCGTCGCGTGATCAGTCGAGCAACCTGCGGCGGTGAGGAGAGCGATCGAGGGGATGGCCAGCAGTCTCGACAGAGTCCTCACAGTTCCATCACGTTAGCGGTTACGGGGCGGTATCCACCGGGTGGTGGGAGAAGCCGATTTCGACGGGCGTGTTGACGAGCTCAGGGCTCCGGGCCGAAAGCGTGGCGTCGCCATTGGGATCGATCTGGACGGTTAAGGGTATGTCGGTGCCCTTGACCGTGGTCACCCTGGGCGATGCGAACATTCCGACCAACAGCGCCGGCTGATCGGGGCCCGCGCCATCGGATTCGATGAGCAATGTGGTGCCATGACGCACCCAGTGCGTGCCTGTGGGCAGTCCGAGGCGCAGGTTGTAGTCGAACGCGTCGGACGGGTTCTTCTTCACGATGGTGAAGTACTCGCCGCCGTCGACGAGAGGCGTCACGGTGAAGTCGGTATCGGAAGACCGGTAGGTGGCCTCGCCGTCGGCGCTCCATTCCGCGGGCAGCAGGGGAGCGTCCTCGGGCAAATGAATCGTCAGCAGCTCGCCGGGCTTGCCGGTCCTGACCTTGATGCCCTCCTGCGCGAAGACGGGAAGTATCGCTGTCCGGGGGGCGGTCTCAGAATTCGGTGTGGGTGCCGGGGTATCGGGATCAGCCGCGGCGATCGCGGGCGACAGGGCGATTCCGGTCATCGTCACCATGGCAATGGCCAGGGAGCCAACGCTGTTTCTCATCCATCGTCCTATCTGTCAGCACGCCAGTGTGACGTGAGCGACCTTGGTAGACACGGGAACCGATGTCGGCCTGTTACGCATATCGCGCGCACTGGCCACATTGGAGACCGGTGACTGCTGATTAACGGATTGGACGACGCAGTTGTCAGGATGGCCCGAACCGATTCTCGTCACGGTCACGCGATATCCACTGGACTGCAAGCTGTTGATCACGGCATCGGCATCGTTGGACGGACCGGCCAGGGCATGTATCGCGGTGATGAGGGACAGACCTGTCGCCGCGGCGGCGAACACGGATATCAGCCCCGTGGGCAATCTACGCACCGTTGCCGCTCCTTCGCCCCTTGGTTGAGGTACCCCCTGAGGGTAGCGGATTGCCGAAAGGCGCCGCGTGTCTATCGATGAGTTCGGGCGTCAGAGCCCCCGACTAGCCTGGATATGTGCCCGATCCCTCGACCTATCGACCGGCTCCCGGCTCGATACCCGTCGAGCCGGGGGTCTATCGATTCCGCGATCCGCACGGACGGGTCATCTACGTGGGCAAGGCCAAGAGCCTTCGTAGCCGGCTCACCTCGTACTTCGCCGATGTCGCGAGTCTGCATCCGCGTACCCGGCAGATGGTCACCACCGCGGGCAGCGTGGAATGGACCGTGGTGGGCACCGAGGTCGAAGCCCTGCAGCTCGAATACAACTGGATCAAGGAATTCGATCCGCGATTCAACGTCCGATACCGCGATGACAAGTCGTATCCGGTGCTTGCCGTCACGCTCAACGAGGAGTACCCGCGGCTGTTCGTCTACCGCGGGCCCCGCCGCAAGGGAGTGCGTTACTTCGGTCCGTACTCGCACGCGTGGGCCATCAGGGAAACACTCGATCTGCTCACCCGGGTTTTCCCTGCGCGCACGTGTTCCAATGGAGTGTTCAAGCGGCACAAACAGATTGATCGGCCGTGTCTACTCGGCTACATCGAAAAGTGCTCGGCGCCCTGTGTTGGACGGGTAAGCGCCGAAGAGCATCGCGAGATCGTTCTGGATTTCTGCGACTTCCTGTCGGGTAAGACGGATCGTCTGGCTCGTGACATGGAACGCGAAATGAACCATGCCGCCCAGGAACTCAATTTTGAGCGGGCGGCGCGGCTGCGGGACAATATCTCGGCGCTGCAGCGCGCTCTGGAGCGACAGACCGTGGTGTTCGGTGACGGCACCGATGCCGATGTGGTGGCATTCGCCGATGACGAGCTGGAAGCCGCCGTGCAAGTTTTCCACGTGCGCGGTGGGCGAGTTCGCGGCCAGCGCGGATGGATTGTCGAAAAGACTGGTGACCCAGGCGATTCGGATCTTGAAGGACTCGTCGAGCAGTTCCTCACACAGTTCTACGGCGATCAGGCCGATCTCGCCCATGTCGCCGATACGGATGCCGATGTGGCGCCCGTGCCACGTGAGGTCCTGGTGCCCGTGCTGCCGCGCGACGCCGAGGGGATGACCTCGTGGTTGACTGGTCTGCGCGGTTCTCGGGTCTCGTTGCGGGTACCGCAGCGCGGTGACAAAAAGGCCCTCGCTGAAACGGTGGAGCGCAACGCGAAAGAGGCACTTTCGCAGCACAAGCTCAAGCGTGCGGGCGATCTCACCACCAGATCGGCGGCATTGCAGGAGCTTCAGGATGCGCTGGGTCTCGAGCAGGCGCCGCTACGCATCGAGTGCATCGATATCAGCCATGTCCAGGGCACCGATGTGGTGGCCTCGCTGGTGGTCTTCGAGGACGGCCTATCCCGACGATCGGATTATCGCCACTACAGCATCAGGGAGGCTGCCGGCGACGGGCGTTCCGATGACGTCGCCTCTATCGCGGAGGTCACCCGCCGGCGATTCGCGCGGCATATGCACGACGCCCAGATTCACCAGGCCAGGGATCCGGGGGTGGATGTCGCCGGCGTCGCGGCTCCTGCGTTGGATGTCGCCGGCGTCGCGGCTCCGGAAGGCCGATCACGAAAGTTCGCCTATCCGCCAAATCTTTTCGTAGTCGACGGTGGTGCGCCCCAGGTCAACGCGGCCGCCGCTGAGTTGAGCGAGCTGGGTGTCACCGATGTCGCGGTCATCGGATTGGCCAAGCGGCTCGAAGAGGTGTGGGTGCCGGGCGAGGCGGATCCGGTGATCCTGCCGCGGACAAGTCAGGCGCTCTACCTACTGCAGCGTGTGCGCGACGAGGCGCACCGATTCGCGATCACGTTCCATCGCAGCAAGCGGTCCCGGCGGATGACTGCCTCGGTACTGGACGGCATACCCGGGCTAGGGGAGGCGCGCCGGGCCGCGCTCGTCTCGCATTTCGGTTCGGTGGCGCAGCTCAAGAAGGCCAGCGTCGAAGAGATCACCGCGGTTCCGGGTATTGGTGCGGCCACCGCGCTCGCGGTACGCGAGGCACTCGTCGGTCCTGACACTTCAGGTGCCACTTCCGGGGCAACCGACGCGCCGTTGCCCGCCATGGTCGAAAATGGAGTCGATGACACTCCACCCCCCTCATGAGACCGTGAACGCCGATATCGACGTCGTGCTGGTCACCGGTCTATCGGGCGCGGGCCGGGGCACGACCGCCAAGGTGCTCGAGGACCTGGGGTGGTACGTCGCGGACAATCTGCCGCCCGAGCTGATCACGCGCATGGTGGACCTGGGACTTGCCGCCGGTTCACGCATCACGCAGCTTGCCGTGGTGATGGACGTGCGGTCTCGGGGCTTCACCGGAAATCTGGAGTCGGTGCGTGCCGACCTGGCCACCCGGGGTATCAGCCCACGGGTGCTCTTCCTGGAGGCCTCCGACGAAAGCCTGGTGCGCCGCTACGAACAGAACCGGCGTAGCCACCCGTTGCAGGGCGGTCAGACGCTGGCCGAGGGCATCGCCGCCGAACGCATACTGCTCTCACCGATCCGGGCCTCAGCGGATCTGGTCATCGACACCTCATCACTTCCGGTGCCTGCGCTGCGTGCTGCTATCGAGCGCGCCTTCAGCACCGAGATGGTGGCGCATCTGAGCGTCACCGTGGAATCTTTTGGATTCAAATATGGGCTGCCGATGGATGCCGATATGGTCGTTGACGTCCGATTTCTACCGAACCCGCACTGGGTGGATGAGCTGCGGCCGCACACCGGTCAGCACCCATCGGTCAGTCAGTACGTGTTGAGCCAACCCGGTGCGGACGAGTTCTTGGACACCTACCATCGGCTGCTGAACCTCGTCATCGACGGTTACCGGCGAGAGGGAAAGCGCTACATGACAATCGCGGTCGGCTGTACAGGCGGTAAGCATCGCAGTGTCGCGATAGCCGAGGCGCTGGCCGCTTCCATGGCGCCCGATGAGGGCCTGTCGGTGCGGGTGTTGCACCGCGACCTGGGGCGCGAATGAACCCCGACACCGATCAGCCCCATTTCGCGCGACGTGAACCCCGCATCGTCGCCCTCGGCGGGGGGCACGGCCTCTACGCGACGCTGTCGGCGGCGCGACGGCTTACCCACGACATCACCGCCGTGGTGACGGTCTCCGACGACGGCGGGTCGTCCGGGCGAATCCGCTCGGAGCTGGGGATCGTGCCGCCCGGTGATCTGCGCATGGCCTTGGCGGCGCTCGCCTCCGACAGTCCGCGCGGGCGCATGTGGGCCACGGCCATTCAGCACCGGCTCGGCGGCAGCGGTGGACTGGCGGGGCATCCGATCGGCAACTTGATCCTGGCCGGACTCACCGACATGCTCGCTGATCCGGTCACCGCGCTCGACGAGATGGGACGCATGCTCGGCATCACCGGGCGGGTGCTGCCGATGTGTCCGATTCCGCTGCAGATCGAGGCTGACGTGTCCGGCTTGGAGTCCGACCCGCGGATGAGCCGGGTGATCCGCGGGCAGGTGGCATTGGCAACCACACCGGGCAAGGTGCGGCGGGTGCGTATGCACCCGGGTAATCCACCCGCCACCCGGCAGGCAGTGGAGGCCATTATGGCCGCCGACCTGGTGGTTTTAGGGCCCGGGTCGTGGTTCACGAGTGTTATCCCACACGTGCTGGTGCCCGACCTTTTCGCCGCCTTGCAGCAGACCCGGGCTCGCAAGGCCCTGATCTTGAACCTTGCCCCGGAACCGGGGGAGACCGCGGGCTTTTCCGCGGAGCGTCATTTGCACGTACTCTCGCAACACGCTCCCGAGTTCGGTGTGCATGACATCGTCGTCGAATCTGCGTCTGCAGATGACACCGAACGCGACCACCTGACCAGGGCAGCCGCCTTGTTCAATGCGCAGGTTCAATTCGCTGATGTCTCGCGTCCTGGTACACATTTACATGACCCTGCGAAACTGTCGGCGGTCTTGGATCGAGTACGGACGGGTAGTGCGGCCGCGGCCGCGGAAACAGATGCCGAATCCACGGTGCGCCTGGCAGCGGGGGGCGGGAGCACACAGCATGGAATCCAGAGAGGGGACGCCCCGTGGCGATGACCGCCGAGGTCAAGGACGAACTGAGCCGCCTGGTGGTGACTCAGGTCAGTAGCCGCCGCGCCGAGGTCGCGTCGCTGCTGCGGTTCGCCGGCGGACTGCATATCGTCAGCGGGCGGGTTGTCGTCGAGGCCGAGGTCGACCAGGGCAGCATCGCGCGGCGCCTGCGCAAGGACATCTTCGATCTGTACGGCTACAACGCCGTGGTGCACGTGTTGTCCGCGGGCGGTATCCGCAAGACAACGCGTTATGTGGTCCGTGTCGCCAAAGATGGCGAAGCGTTGGCGCGACAAACAGGTCTGCTCGACCTGCGGGGTCGCCCGGTGCGCGGGCTGCCCGCCCAGGTGGTCGGCGGCAGCGTGGCCGATGCCGAGGCCGCGTGGCGTGGTGCCTTCCTGGCACACGGCTCACTAACGGAACCCGGCAGGTCCTCGGCACTGGAGGTCAGCTGCCCGGGTCCCGAGGCCGCGCTGGCATTAGTGGGCGCGGCTCGGCGGCTTGGTGTGAGTGCCAAAGCGCGCGAGGTCCGGGGCAGCGATCGCGTGGTGGTACGTGACGGCGAGGCCATCGGTGCCCTGCTCACCCGGATGGGCGCCCAGGACACCCGACTGACCTGGGAAGAGCGCCGGATGCGCCGTGAGGTGCGGGCAACGGCGAACCGGCTCGCCAATTTCGATGACGCGAACCTGCGCAGATCCGCGCGTGCGGCGGTCGCTGCCGCCGCCCGGGTGGAGCGGGCGCTGGAAATCCTTGGTGACACGGTGCCGGATCATCTCGCGGCGGCCGGAAAGTTGCGCGTCGAGCACCGTCAGGCATCGCTTGAGGAGCTGGGCCGTCTCGCCGAGCCGGTGATGACCAAAGATGCTGTCGCAGGACGCATTCGGCGATTGTTGTCGATGGCTGATCGTAAGGCCAAGACCGACGGCATTCCCGATACCGAGTCCGCGGTGACCCCGGAGCTGCTCGAAGAGGCCTAGCCAGTCCACCGGCGGCAGGCAAAAACCGATGGCGAATTGTCGGAGCGCTTTCGTACTCTGGGGCAGTGGACTTCGCTAAGCAGGTGAAAACCGAAGGGGTCCTTGGGAAAAACCCTGAGGACTCTTCGGGCGAGGAACCACACCATCAGGGCACCCGACTTCCGCGCGCGCTGCGTCCACTGCGGCATCGCGATTATCGACTGCTGACGCTCGGCCTGGCCGTGACCCTGCTGGGCAATGGCATGTGGACCGTGGCACTGGTGTGGCAGGTCATCCGGATGGGCATGGGGCCGGGACAGGTGGCCGTGGCGGGCACCATGTTCAGCATCGGACTGCTGATCAGTGTGTTGCCCGCGGGCGTGGCCGCGGACCGGCTGCCCAAGCTGTGGGTAATGCGCTGCTCGCTGATCGTGCAGGCCTCGATTATGTTCGTCACGGCGCTGCTGGCCCTGACCGGCAGCCTGCAGATCTGGCATCTTGGCGTGACGTCGCTGCTGTTCGGGATCTCCGAAGGCCTTTACATCCCGTCGTACACCGCACTGCTGCCGAGCCTGCTGCCACATGACGAACTGTTGGCCGCCAATGGGATCGAAGGGGTGCTGCGACCCACGGTGCAACTGGCCTTGGGCCCCGCGATCGGCGCCACAATCGTCAATGCATGGGCGCCCGGCGGGGTGTTCTTGACCGAGGGCGTCCTCATCGTGATCGCCGTCGGCTGCCTGGCTCTCATTCGGCATCGGCATGAGCCGGTGCCGACGAGCGTCGACGAGCATCCGCTCCAACGCGCGGCCACCGATCTCCTCGACGGATTTAGATACATGGTGCGCACCGGCTGGTTCTTCGCGACGCTTCTCTTCGCGATCGGCTATGTGCTGGTGGTGGTCGGCCCCATTGAAATCCTGCTGCCGTTCGTGATTCGTGATCACGGCGGTGATCCGGGTTCGCATGCCACGGTGTTGGCGTTGTTCGGTATCGCGGGTGCGGTGGGCTCATTCGTGGTGTCCTCACTGCCCCTGGCACGCCGGTATCTGACCGTGATGATCCTGATGTGGGGTGCCGGGTCGCTGCCGCTGGTGCTCATAGGATTCACCGGGCACCTGTGGACCATCATCGTGGCGATGATCATCGTCGGCGGAACCATGCAGGCAGCCAATGTCATCTGGGGCACCCTCATGCAGCGCCGGGTGCCCGAGGAGATGCTGGGCCGCGCCGCCAGCATGGACTTCTTCGTCTCGCTGGTGGGGTTGCCGGCGTCCTTCGCATTGGTCGTGCCGGTGGCTCACCTGATCGGCAATACCGCAGTGTTCATCATCGCCGGGATAGCGCCGCTGGTTCTGGCGGTCGCCGCCCACGCATTGGCGCGACTGGGCCGGGACGAAGTGGCTCACCCCCTGGGCTAATGTGAGTCCCGATAACGGGTACACCACATATCAAACAGACAAGAGGGAGCGCTACGTGACTGTCCGGGTAGGCGTAAACGGGTTTGGCCGGATCGGCCGGAACTTCTTTCGGGCACTGGACGCGCAGAAGGCTCAAGGGATTAACACCGACATCGAGATTGTCGCGGTCAATGACCTGACCGATAACGCCACCCTGGCCCACCTGCTGAAATTCGACTCCATCCTGGGTCGGCTTCCGTACGACGTCAGCCTGGAAGGCGACGACACGATCGTTGTCGGCGACCACAAGATCAAGGCCCTCGAGGTCCGCGAAGGACCGGCGGCGCTGCCGTGGGGTGACCTGGGTGTCGATGTCGTCGTCGAATCGACCGGCATCTTCACCAAGCGTGACAAGGCGCAGGGCCACCTGGACGCCGGCGCCAAGAAGGTCATCATCTCCGCGCCCGCCAGTGATGAGGACATCACCATCGTGCTGGGCGTCAACGACGACAAGTACGACGGCAGCCAGAACATCATCTCCAACGCCTCGTGCACCACGAACTGCCTCGGACCGCTGGCCAAGGTGCTCAACGACGAGTTCGGCATCGTCAAGGGCCTGATGACCACCATCCACGCCTACACCCAGGACCAGAACCTGCAGGACGGCCCGCACAGCGACCTGCGCCGCGCCCGCGCCGCCGCCCTGAACATCGTGCCGACCTCGACCGGCGCCGCCAAGGCCATCGGGCTGGTGCTGCCCGAGCTCAAGGGCAAGCTCGATGGCTACGCCCTGCGCGTGCCGATCCCCACAGGTTCGGCGACCGACCTCACCGTGGAGCTTGCCAAGGCCGCCAGCGCCGCCGACATCAACGCCGCCATGAAGGCCGCCGCGGAGGGCAAGCTCAAGGGCATCCTGAAGTACTACGACGCGCCGATCGTGTCCTCGGACATCGTCACCGACCCGCACAGCTCGATCTTCGACGCGGGGCTGACCAAGGTGATCGACAACCAGGCCAAGGTGGTCTCCTGGTACGACAACGAGTGGGGCTACTCGAACCGCCTGGTCGACCTGGTCGGCCTGGTCGGCAAGTCGCTGTAACGATGGCGATCAAGTCCCTCAACGATCTGCTGGCAGAGGGAGTTTCGGGCAAGGGCGTGCTGGTCCGGTCGGACCTGAACGTCCCGCTCGATGACAATCTCAACATCACCGACCCCGGCCGCATCGTGGCGTCGGTCCCGACCATCCGCGCGCTCGCGGGTGCGGGGGCCAAGGTCATCGTCACCGCACACCTGGGCCGCCCCGACGGCAAGCCGGATCCCGGGTTGTCGCTGGCTCCCGTGGGTGCCGCGCTCGGCGAACTGCTGGGTCAGCACGTACAGGTCGCCGGCGATGTCGTCGGCACCGATGCGCTGGCGCGCGCCGAAGGCCTTACCGATGGCGACGTGCTCCTGTTGGAGAACATTCGGTTCGATCCGCGCGAGACCAGCAAGGACGACGCACAGCGGCTGGCGCTTGCCCAGGAGCTCGCCGAATTGGTGGGCGGCCCAACGGGTACCGACGGTGCGTTCGTCTCCGACGGTTTCGGTGTGGTGCATCGCAAGCAGGCCTCCGTCTACGACGTGGCGACCCTGCTGCCGCATTACGCCGGTGGTCTGGTGGCTGCCGAGGTCGAGGTGCTCAAGCGGCTGTCCGAGTCCACCGAGCGTCCGTACGCGGTGGTGCTTGGCGGGTCGAAGGTCTCGGACAAACTGGCGGTCATCGAATCGCTGGCCACCAAGGCCGACAGCCTGGTGATCGGCGGCGGGATGTGCTTCACATTCCTGGCCGCGCAGGGGCTGCCGGTGGGCAAGTCGCTGGTGCAGCCGGAGATGGTGGACACCTGCAAGCGGCTGCTCGATACCTATGCCGATGTGATCCATCTGCCGATGGACATCGTGGCTGCGGACGAGTTCGCCGCCGATTCACCGTCGGAAATCGTTGCCGCGGACGCTATTCCAGAAGGCAAAATGGGCCTGGACATCGGGCCGGAGTCGGTGAAGCGATTCACAGCCGTGCTGTCGAATGCCAAGACCATCTTCTGGAACGGTCCCATGGGTGTCTTCGAGTTCCCGGCTTTCGCCGCCGGAACCCGGGGTGTCGCCGAGGCGATCATCGCGGCCACCGAGAAGGGCGCGTTCAGCGTGGTCGGCGGTGGTGATTCGGCGGCCGCGGTGCGTGCGCTGGACCTGCCGGACGACGGCTTCTCGCACATCTCCACCGGTGGTGGTGCATCCCTGGAATACCTTGAAGGCAAGGCGCTTCCGGGCATCGACGTATTAGAGGACTAGGGGAGCCCCGCATGTCGCGTAAGCCGCTGATCGCCGGCAACTGGAAGATGAACCTCAATCACTTCGAGGCCATCGCTCTGGTGCAAAAGATTGCGTTCTCGTTGCCGGACAAGTACTTCGACAAGGTGGACGTGACGGTCATTCCGCCGTTCACCGATATCCGGAGTGTGCAGACCCTGGTCGACGGGGACAAGCTGCGTCTTACCTATGGCGCCCAGGACTTGTCGGTATACGACTCGGGTGCCTACACCGGTGAGATCAGCGGCGCATTTCTGGCGAAGCTGGGGGTCACCTACGTCGTGGTCGGGCACTCCGAGCGTCGTCAGTACCACGCCGAGGATGATGCGCTGGTCGCTGCCAAGGCCGCTGCGGCGCTCAAGCACGGCCTGACTCCGATCGTCTGCATTGGTGAGGCTCTCGACATCCGCGAAGCGGGGGACCACGTCCAGTACAACGTGGACTCCTTGCGTGGGTCGCTGGCCGGGCTCAGTGCGGACCAAATCGAGAAGGTCGTCATCGCCTATGAGCCGGTATGGGCGATTGGCACCGGCCGGGTGGCCAGTGCGGCGGATGCGCAGGAGGTGTGTGCCGCGATCCGTGCCGAGCTGGCCCAGATCGCGAACGCCTCGGTGGCCGCCTCGGTGCGCGTCCTGTACGGCGGCTCAGCCAATGCCAAGAACGTGGGCGAACTGATCGCGCAAGACGATGTCGACGGTGCGCTGGTGGGCGGCGCCTCCCTGGACGGTGAGCAGTTCGCCCAGATGTCGGCGATCGCCGCGGGTGGGCCCCTGCTCTAACTCAGCTGTCCGGCAGATTCCGCAAATGCGCTGCGCGCGCGAGCACGCCATCAAGGGTAGTGAGGAAGAGCGGCAGGTTCGCGGTGATCGCCGACATGCCTGCCGCCAGGTCCTTCATCTCGTTCTCGCGCGAAGCGGTGTCGTACCAATCGATACCCGGTGAACCGTCCATGGTGGTGTCGAGTGTTTCCAGTGCCGTGAGCCACGGGCCGAGCTGACCGAGGACGATGGCGTACGGCGCTGCCCGGGTCAGGACGATCTCGCGGTCGGCGGCGTCCAATGCCTCGACGTCGAGCTCACGCAGATAGCGGCGCAACGCAGCCACGTGCGCCGTCAGCAGGTGACCGCGCGCAGTGCGGACCGGCAGCATCATGCCGGTCAGCGCGCAGACCGCGCCCAGGCCGGACAGTGCTACCCCGACCATGGCGTTGCCGATGCTGGTGGCCAACACGGCGGTGACCAGGAGGCCGGCCAGCAGCATGCCGATTCCATAGCGGGTCAAGGTACCGAGGCGTTGCGGTGCATGGCGGAACCATCCGTGGAGCTGTGCGTCGGCGTACATCGCATCGGGGATGCTGCCGAGATCCAGACGAGGTCCCGGCAGGCGGAGGCTGGACATGAACACCGTCTGGGTGTCATCGGGCAACAGCATGTCCACAAGCCGGGTCTCATAGGCGGTCAAGAGGTCGTCTGCCGGAGCGCGCCGGGACATCTGCCAGTCGAGCTGGCCATCGGGGCCGTTTGTTTCGGCGATCCATAGGTATCCGCGCACTGCCAGGTCGATGACCGTTGCCGTCAGATCGACAGCATCGACACGCAGATCGGTGACGGTGCCCACCTGGCCCGGCAGTACCCCGTCCGGCGCGGCGAAGCGTGATCCCTTCTCGTCGTGCACCAGGGGATCGGCTGGGGTGACAACGATTCTAGCGGCGCGCACGTCTCGGCGACGTGCGATCATCACCCACCCCGCTAGTGCCGCCGAGACGACGCCGAGACTGATCAGCGCGGTAGTGGCGGGCCACGTCAGCGCGAAGGGGCCCTGCGTGCCGGGGAGCGCGGTGAAGGTTGCGCTCGCCGGCACGGTGCCTGCCGGAACCGCCACGGTGAAGGTGGCGATGGCATCCGGCGGCAGTTCGTCCTGCTGGACGCGAACTACTCCGGTGTGATCGACCTGTGCTGCGGTACAACGTATTTGAGATCCCGGTGCGCCCAGTGTGCATGACGGGGAGCTGGGTTTGGTGCTGGGAGAGGCGAATGACGCGGTGACATCGTGCAGGCCGGAGTGCCAGCCGGAGGCAAACGGCCAGAGCACCTGCTGGTGGTTGGCCATGTCGGCGACGGTCCCGCGAACCGTGTAGGCAACGGTCGCCGGGCCACTAGCGGTGGTAATCAACGTGTTTCCGTCGATTGTCGCCGTCCCATCACCCGATGTGGTGACGTTGCTGACCTCAAAGTGCTGAACCCGATTGCCCTCAACGGCCATGTCCAGAGGCAGATGCCGTTGCAGCACTTGATTTTCGGCGGGCGTGACGGTCTCGATGACATTCAGTGTGCCGTCCTCGGCGAGGGTCATGGCAACAGCGACCGTGCCCGGGGAAACATCGCCGCTTGCCGGGGCTGCCATGAGAAGCCAGCCCACGCACACCGACAGACACAGTGCCAACTGCAACATCACCCCGCGAGTCATCTCTCCCACGGCGGTAACCCTAGGTCAGGGTCGATATGCTGGCGCCGATTCACAGAACGTGTTGGGGGGGAGTGGACGACGTGGGGCCGCAGCCGTACTGCCAGCCCAGGCCTGTACCTGCCTGGGATGCACCGCTGCCACCGCCGGCCCGTGCCCAGCTAGCGCCACCTCCTGGTTGGCGCCCGTTGCCGGTACCGGCCTTTCCTGGATACCCGGTGGCCCAAGCGCCGTCCGGTTATCGAGTGCCGCCGGCTGGGCCGGTATATCCGCCGCCGGCAGCCTACGGACGGCCTCGGCCCGCGCGACGTAGGTCTGCCCACGGCTGGATCATCGGTGGCGCGGCTTTCGTGTTGGTCGGGGTCTTGATGTTCGGAACGGCTGCGGTGTGGGCTCTCCACTCGGGGGGACGCCATCCGGTGCGGGCCACCTCGGCGTGGCAGTACCCATCGGCCACACCCTGGACGGCATCCCCAACTAGTGCCATCGGGATGCCGACGAAGTCGACGCCGCAACCGCCGCCCGAACCCCGGCCCGTGTACGCGCTTGGCGATAACCCTTTGTTTCGGGACCAGGGCGCTGGGTTCACCAATGCGCCCTGCTCAACGAGCACATGGCCGTTTGATATTCCCCACGCCGAGGCGTTTTACCGGGATCTGCGTGGGTGCTTGGATCCGGAGTGGAAGCGGCTTCTGGACTGGTCCCGCCTGCCATGGTCATCGCCGGGGTTGGTAGTGGCAGGAAGCTATGTGGATTCTCCCTGTGGGGACGAGGACTTCGGCGGCAGCGAGACAGCCGCCTTCTACTGCTCGTCGAATAACACGATCTACATGTCAACGGTGAGTATGTCGCCGAACAGGTACGGAAATCACGACGGTTTCTACCTTGCCGTTTACGCGCATGAGTACGGGCATCACGCCCAGGAGCTCAGCGGGATATCGTCGGAGGAGTGGAACCAGCGCGTTGCTGCGGGAGTGGATTCTCCGCTGGGGCTGGAGTTGTCTCGGCGTAGTGAACTTCAGGCTCAGTGCTTCTCCGGAATGTTCCTGGGTTCGCGGCGCGGGGGCACCATCACCCAGCAAGAACTCGATCTGGCCTGGAACGATCAAGATCGGGGCGATGGGCAACGGTCGAAACGTGACCACGGTTCCAATGAGCATTCCGCGGCATGGTGGCGGCACGGGTCACTGACGAATCGCCTGTGGGAATGTAATACCTGGCTGTCTGACAGTTCTGAAGTGAGCTGACAGGCGTCCCTGCGCAGGTCGCCGGAACGGAGCCGGTAGTCTTACCCCCATGGAATTGGCGCTGCAGATCATCCTGGTGATCACGAGCTTGTTGGTGGTCCTGCTGGTGCTACTGCACCGGGCGAAGGGTGGCGGTCTGTCGACGCTGTTCGGTGGTGGCGTTCAGTCGAGCCTCTCCGGTTCCACCGTGGTGGAGAAGAACCTGGACCGGCTCACTTACTTCGTCACCGCCATCTGGGTGATCTCGATCATCGGCGTTGGGCTGGAGATCAAGCTCGGCGGCTAGCCCAATAACGACTCCCAAACAGCGGACTACTACACGGGTAGTCCGCTGTTTTGTCTCTGCAGGAGACATTCTCGCAGGTGGTTGCTATTTTACTTATTTGCCGAGAAATTTCTTCAAAAATCATGGAACCGATTGCGCTCTCGGCACATCAATCTTTATGTATGGCACAGAAGTCGACAAGTGCCATCAGAGGTCGGTGGATCGGGGACGCGGAGGGGACGTTCCCGGTCCACCGGCCGCGCCCCAGGAAAGGAGCCCCTCGTCATGTCGGAGTGCCGTGGTGACCCCCGCCAATGGATTCGTGAGTACCAGGATCGCCTGGAGGTTCTTGGGCAGCGTGCCCAGTATGTGCAACAGACCGTCGGTCTGGTGCGGGGCCATGCGAAGGATGACGTCGGGGTAGCGGTGACCGTTGGGTCGGGCGGCCGCATCGAGGCCCTGGACCTGGATGAATCGACGCTGTCGATGGACGCCGGGGATCTGTCGGCCATCATCACCAGAACTATCGCCGCGGCGCAGGTCAACGCGGCCAGCCAGATCCACAGCGCATTGCACGACCTCACCGGCGACGGGCCGGCGATGGACTACGTCAAGGGCTACCTGGACGGGGGGCACCTGGGGGAGGGTGAGCATCTGGGATCGCCGTCATGAACGGCGAGACGAGCGGGACCTTCCACTTTGACCGCGATGTGGTGCTGCACGAAGCGGCGAACCTGGAGAGCGCCGGGGGCTCGGTGCGATTCTTGCTTGAGCACCATGGAGGCGGGCTCGGCGAGCAGGACCTGGGGGCGGTGTCGTCGGATTTCGTGATGTCGGTGCGGGGGAGTATCGACCAGCTTTCTGACGCGGTCCGGACCCTGGGAGATGTCATGGTGGAGACGGGACAGCGTCTGCACGACCAGGCTCGGCGGATCGCCGAAGCGGAGGATCAGACCGTCGCCGCGATGACGAAGATTGGTGAAGGGTTCGGTGGACACCCTTGATGCCGAGCTGAAACCGCTCACTCGCCTCCATGACGCCGGATTGGGCTTCATGGTCGAGCATGTGCAGTTCCTCGAAGAACCACTCGATGCGCTTCGGGGTGACCCGGTCGCAGCCTCCGCGGAGGCCACCTTCTGGCGATACTGCATTGCCGATGTCACCAATGTGCAGCAGGAGCTGTCGGCTGTGCTCAGCGCGCTGGGTGACGGTCACAGTGGTGCGGCAGCAACAGGATTCGGGGAGGCGGCCGGTCTCCTCGACGATGCTCTACAAGAGCTGCGAGTGGTCGCGGCGAACGTCAATCAGCGCATCAACGTGGTGACGGATCTGGTTACGCATACTCGAAGCATGCTCGGGCAATGGGTGGAAGGGTACGTCGACGACATCATCACCGAGTTCACCGCAGCACGAGCTGCCTCACCCATCACCCAGGGCGGCAGCGTGGCGACCACCATCGCTTCTGCGGTAGCAGATGCCTCCGAGCTTGGAAACAAGATGGGGCGCACGCTGTCTCAGCTCCTGGACCGTCTTGACGAGCATGCGACCGCGATCCGGGACGGGGTGGCCGAGTTCTCGATGAATGTGGAGCGCCTGCGGACGCCCGCGCCGGGACCCGCCGCCGCACCGGTTGCGGCCCCGGCCGTACGGCAGTCGCCGCCGGCTTCGGAACCGGCACCGGCCGAGCACGGATTGTCTGTGGATCCGGATGCGCTGTTCGCCGCGGGACAGGGCAACGAGAGTTAGACCCTCGCGCACAGGGTGTACGCCAGGATTCCGAATACGGCCATGGTCCATGCACCGCACAGCATTTGAAGCCACCGCGGAGCCCGATTGATCTCCATGCAGGACGCGACGATCAGCGCCACTTTGATCGCCGTCAGCGCCAGAATGATCAGTGTCGCCGGATGTGCCGCATACCTTCCGAAGGTCAATACCCACGTCGCGAGGGTGCTGCCACGGCCTGCCGGATGACGCCGTACATCACAAGGGTGCGTCGAGGCCGGGCCCCGAGAATGCAGTACGGGAACTAGGTTCCGATTGTGCGGACATGGGCATTCCGTAAAGCGCAGAGCGGCAACACCTTTCGGGCATTGCCCGAAAGGCAAGACATGGTGAGGGCAATAGACTCCCGGCCGGGGAGACGCTGGGTCCGGCCCACGTCCACGTATCGGCAGGGTTGGGCGCGCCCGGCTAGTCCAGCTGGCTCGCCGCGGCCTCATCGAGCAGCCACACCGTGCGCTCGGTCCCGATGGCGCCTGCCGCGGGTAGGTCGATCGGGTCGGCTCCGCCAATGGCCGCGGCGACCGCCTCGGCCTTGGCCTCGCCCGAAACGACCAGCCATACCTCGCGTGAACGCTGAATCGCGGGCAATGTCAACGTGATCCGTTGCGGTGGTGGCTTGGGAGAATTGGGTACAGCCACGACCAGGCGGTGCGTCTCCCTGACGGCATCGGTGTGCGGGAACAGCGAGTTGATGTGGCCCTCACCGCCCATCCCCAGCAGGTGTACGTCGAATGCGGGGCAGTCCTGGCCCGGCTCGGCATTGGCGGCGAGTAGCTGTTCGTAAGCCAGCGCCGCCGCATCCAGGTCGGTGCCGTATTCGCTTTCGCTATTGGGCATGGCGTGCATATTGCGCATCGGGAAGTCGACATGCTCAAGCAGCGCCTCCCAGGCCTGCCAGGCATTGCGTTCCGGGTCGGTTTTGGGGACGTACCGGTCGTCGCCCCAGAAGACGTGGACATTGTCCCAGTCGAGATCGCTCGCGACATCGCGCAGGTGTTTGAGCAGGGCAATACCGGTGCCGCCGCCGGTGAGCACGATCATCGCCTTGCCGCGGTCGGTGAGGGCACCAGCGATCGCCAGAGCGAGCCGATCACCCGCCGCGGTCACCAAAGCATTGGTGTCCGCGTACTTTTCGATGATTGTTTCACTCATTGGTACTGCACCTTCGCGATTCCCTCAAGCGCCGTGCGGTAGATCTCATCGGGGTCGAGGCGGCGCAAGTCCTCGGCCAGGCAATCTCGTGTTTCTCTGCGGGGCAAAGGAAGTGATGCCGACGGGCGTCCGGTGCGGGCCAATGTCGCGATGGCGCCGGTCTGGGGCC
This sequence comes from Mycobacterium sp. D16Q16, assembly GCF_002013745.1. NCBI lineage: Bacteria > Bacillati > Actinomycetota > Actinomycetes > Mycobacteriales > Mycobacteriaceae > Mycobacterium > Mycobacterium sp. D16Q16. The sequence continues at coordinate 89,207 of NZ_MAEY01000019.1, read as the reverse complement.
GACTCAGGGCGACGACCTCGCTGTCCCGGTGCAGTTCCACCTTGAGCTCACCGACCAGCCGGGTGACGGGACCCTCGATACGTGAGGCGAGCCAACCCGCGATGACATCCAGGGCCGGCTCGGTGGCCAGCCCGGACACCACTGCCGAGTTGATGCCCTCGTACGGTGGCTGATCCAGCGCCGAGGCCAGCAGCGCCCGCCAGTACGTGATCCGGCTCCACGACAGATCGGTATCGCCCGGGGTGTACCCGGCGAGCCGGTTCTTAATGGCATTCAGGGGGTCCGGTGCCGTCGTCGCATCGGTGATCCGCCGAATCGCCAAGCGCCCCAGCGGATCTTTAGCGGGGACGGGTGGAGCCTGGTTGGGCCACCAGGCCACCACAGGAGTGTCGGGCAGCAGGAACGGGATAACAACGCTGTGCTCGTGCGCGGCGAGCGGGCCGCGCAGCCGCAGCACGACAACCTCGCCGGCACCGGCATCGCCGCCGACACGGATCTGGGCATTCAGGCCGGTCTTGGGGGCCAGCGGATTGCGTTCGAGCACGATGATGCGGCATGGATGCTCGTGGCTGGCACCGTTGGCGGCCTCGATGACCTCTTCGACGTTATCGCCGGCATCGGTGATGACGACCAGAGTCAGCACCCGCGCCATAGTGACCGCGCCGCCGGTTTCGCGCAGCTCGACCAGCTTCTTGTTGACGTCATTGGTGGTGGTGTCGGGCAGATCGATGATCATGGTCGCCTCCAGTCACGTCCCGTACGGGCCAGCATGTCGAACGCCGACTGCGGGCCCCAGGTGCCGGATTCGTAGGTGTCGGGTTTTCCGCCCGATGCCCAGAAGTCCAGCGCGGGATCCAGTATCCTCCAAGATAATTCGACCTCGGCATTCACAGGGAACAGCGAGGGTTCTCCCAACAGCACATCGAGGATCAACCGCTCGTAGGCCTCCGGCGATTCCTCGGTGAAGGCCTGCTCGTACGAGAAGTCCATATTGACGTCGCGTACCTCCATGGCGGTACCGGGAACCTTCGATCCGAACCGGAGCGTGACACCTTCGTCGGGCTGCACCCGAATCACCAGCGCGTTGGCGCCCAGTTCCTCGGTCATCGTGGAGTCGAAAGGCAGGTGGGGCGCTCGTTTGAACACCAGGGCGATTTCGGTGACCCGGCGGCCCAGGCGTTTTCCGGTACGCAGGTAGAACGGCACTCCGGCCCATCGCCGACTGTCGACCTCCAGGGTGATCGCGGCGTATGTCTCGGTGGTCGAGGTCTTGGAGAAGCCTTCCTCCTCCAGCAGCCCGGGCACCTGCTGGCTGCCCTGCCAGCCGGGTCCGTACTGGCCGCGGGCCGTGGTTTCGGCGAGCGGCTCGGCAAGCCGAGTGGCCGAGAGCACCTTGATCTTTTCGGCCTGCAGCTCTGCGGGGGAGAAGTTGATGGGTTCTTCCATCGCGGTGAACGCCAGCAGCTGCAGCAGGTGATTCTGGATGACATCGCGTGCTGCCCCGATGCCGTCGTAATACCCTGCGCGGCCGCCCAATCCGATGTCCTCGGCCATCGTGATCTGCACATGGTCGACGAAGTGTGCATTCCAGATCGGGTCGAACAGCTGGTTGGCAAAGCGCAGTGCCAGGATGTTCTGCACCGTCTCCTTACCGAGGTAGTGGTCGATCCGGAAAACAGACTCCTCGGGGAAAACCTCATTGACCACCGCGTTCAGTTCGCGGGCGCTCTGCAGATCATGGCCGAACGGCTTCTCGATGACCACTCGCCGCCATGCGCCGTCGATCGGCTGCGCGAGGCTGGATTTGGACAGCTGCTCGCATACGGTGGGGAAGGCCTTCGGCGGAATCGACAGGTAGAAGGCGTGATTGCCGCCGGTGCCGCGTTCCTCATCGAGAGCGCGCAGTGTCTTCTTGAGCTGCTCGAAAGCGGCGTCGTCGTCGAAACTGCCCTGCACGAAGCGGATTCCCTCGGCCAGGCGGTCCCATACGTGTTGGCGGAACGGCGTGCGCGAATGCTCCTTGACGGCGTCGAGCACGATCTGCCCGAAATCCTCGTTGGCCCAGTCCCGGCGGGCGAATCCGACCAATGCGAAGGACGGCGGCAGCAGGCCACGGTTGGCGAGGTCATAGATGGCCGGCATCAGCTTCTTGCGGGCCAGATCGCCGGTGACCCCGAAGATCACCAGCGAGCAGGGGCCCGCGATACGCGGAAGACGTTTGTCGCGCTTGTCTCGCAACGGGTTTGTCATGGATGAGCCTTTCGTGTGAAGACCGTCATCCACGCTCACTCCTTGGTGGATACCGCGTCGAGTTGGGCTTGGGTGGCGTCGATGAGCTCATTCCAGGCGACCTCGAACTTGTCGACGCCTTCGGTTTCGAGCACCTCGAACACATCATCCAGATCGATCCCGGCGCGGGTCAGTTCATGGAAGACCGCGTGGGCGCCGTCGTAAGTCCCATGGATGGTGTTGCCGGTGACCACGCCGTGGTCGGCAACCGCCTCCAGGGTCTTCTCGGGCATGGTGTTCACGGTGTGCGGAGCCACCAGGTCCACGACGTACATCGTGTCGTCGTAGTCGGGATTCTTGACTCCGGTCGAGGCCCACAGCGGACGCTGCACCCGTGCGCCGGCCTTCTTGAGCTCGGCGAACCGGTGACCGTGATCGAACACCTTCTCGTACGCCTGGTAGGCCAGACGGGCATTGGCCACCCCGGCCCGGCCGCGCAGGGACAGCGCCTGACCATTGCCGATGTCCTCGAGGCGCTTGTCGATCTCGGTGTCTACCCGGGAGACGAAGAACGACGCCACCGAGTGAATCTTGGAAAGGTCGCGGCCGGCTTCCTTGGCGGCCTCCAGGCCGGTCAGGTAGGCGTCCATCACTTCCTTGTGGCGCTCCACCGAGAAGATCAGGGTGACGTTCACCGAGATGCCCTCGGCGATCACCGCCGAGATCGCGGGCAGACCGGCCTTGGTTGCCGGAATCTTGATCAGCAGGTTCGGGCGGTCGACGATCTTCCACAGCTCGATGGCCTGCAGGATGGTCTTGTCGGTGTCGTGGGCCAGGCGGGGGTCCACCTCGATGGAGACACGACCATCCACACCCTCAGAGGCTTCGTACTGCGGAGCCAGCACATCGCACGCGGCGCGCACGTCGTCGGTGGTGGCGGTGCGGATCGCCGAGTCCACATCGGCCCCCCGCTCGGCTAGCTCGGCGATCTGCGCGTCGTAGGCATGCCCCTTGGACAGGGCGGCCTGGAAGATCGCCGGGTTGGTGGTCACCCCGACGATGCTTCTGGTCGCGATCAGCTCGGCGAGGTTGCCCGAGGTGAGTCGGTCCCGGGAGAGATCGTCGAGCCAGACGGCGACTCCGGCTTCGCTCAGTTCGGCGAGATTAGCGTTCTGATCAGATGTGCTCATGGGATTCATCCCTTCCTGATTCGGGGTTATTGAGCTGCTGCGATGGACCTTTCGGCGGCCGCAGCCACTGCATCCGGGGTGAAGCCGAACTCACGGAACAAGGTCTTGTCGTCAGCGGAAGCTCCGAAGTGCTCCAGTGAGACGATTTGACCGGCGTCGCCGACGAACTTGTACCAGCCTTGCGCGATGCCGGCTTCCACGGACACCCGGGCACGCACCGACGGCGGCAGCACGCTGTCGCGGTATTCCTGGGGCTGGGACTCGAACCATTCCACACAGGGGAACGACACCACGGAGGACGCAATTCCCTTGGCGGCAAGAATCTTCTTGGCCTCGACGGCGAGCTGCAATTCCGAGCCCGTGCCGATGAGGATCACATCGGGCTGGCCATCGGCTGCCTCCAGCACGTAGCCGCCCTTGGCCACGCCCTCGCGGCTGGTGCCTTCCAGGATCGGCACACCCTGGCGGGTGAGTGCCAAACCGACTGGGCCGGTGCTGGATTGACGCTCCAGGACGGTCGCCCAGGCGTACGCGGTTTCGTTCGCGTCACCGGGGCGCACCACCGAAAGGTTGGGGATGGCGCGCAGTGCGGCCAGGTGCTCCACCGGCTGGTGGGTGGGGCCGTCTTCGCCGAGACCGATCGAGTCGTGTGTCCACACGTAGATCGGGTCGATGTTCATCAATGCCGCCAGGCGCACCGCGGGCCGCATGTAGTCGGCGAACTGCAGGAACGTTCCGCCGTACGCGCGGGTGGGGCCATGCAGCACGATGCCGGACAGGATCGATCCCATCGCATGCTCGCGGATGCCGAAATGCAATGTGCGGCCGTATGGTTGGGCGTTCCAGTCCGATGTCGCGATGGACGTTGGGCCGAAGGAATCGGCGCCCTTGATGGTGGTGTTGTTACTGCCCGCGAGGTCCGCGGAGCCACCCCACAGCTCGGGAAGCTTGGCGCCGAGCGCCGACAGGGTGTCGCCGGACGCGGCACGGGTGGCGACGCCCTTGGAGCCGGGTTCCCAGGACGGCAGCTCGGCGTCCCAGCCCTCGGGCAGGGTGCGCGCCTCCAGCCGGTCCAGCAGTGCCTTGCGCTCGGGCTCGCGGGCGGCCCAGGCGTGAAAATCCTTGTCCCACTCCGCATGTGCCTGCTTGCCGCGCTGCACCAGCTCGCGGGTGTGGGCGATGACCTCCGGGGCCACGTCGAAGGATTTCTCCGGATCGAAGCCCAGAATTTTCTTGGTGGCGGCCACCTCGTCAGCCCCCAGCGCCGAGCCGTGTACGCCGCCGGTGTTCATCTTGGTGGGAGCGGGGTAGCCGATGATCGTGCGCAGAGCGATGAACGACGGACGGTCGGTGACCGCACGGGCGTTGGCCAGTGCTTCCTCGATGCCGGTGACGTTCTCACCACTGATGACGGTCTGTACATGCCAGCCGTACGCCTCGTAGCGGGCGGGGGTGTCCTCGCTCAGTGCGATCTTGGTGTCGTGCTCGATGGAGATCTCGTTGTCGTCCCAGATGACGATGAGGTTCCCCAGCTGTTGGGTACCGGCCAAGGAGGACGCTTCCGAGGTCACGCCCTCTTCGATGTCGCCGTCGGAGGCGATGACGTAGATGAAGTGGTCGAACGGGCTGGTGCCGGGCGCGGCGTCGGGGTCGAAGAGACCGCGCTCGTACCGAGAGGCCATCGCCATGCCAACCGCCGAGGCCAGGCCCTGGCCGAGCGGCCCGGTGGTGATCTCGACACCCTTGGTGTGGTGGTACTCGGGGTGGCCGGGGGTCAAAGAGCCCCAGGTACGCAGTGCCTCGATATCGGAGAGCTCCAGGCCGAATCCGCCCAAGTACAGCTGCAAGTACAGGGTCAGGCTGCTGTGGCCACACGACAGCACGAATCGGTCGCGGCCGATCCAGGTGGTGTCGCTGGGATCGTGGCGCAGCTGTCGCTGAAAGAGCGTGTATGCCACGGGTGCCAGGCTCATCGCGGTGCCGGGATGCCCATTGCCGACTTTCTGTACGGCATCGGCGGCCAGCACCCGCGCGGTGTCAACCGCACGCGAGTCCAGGTCTGTCCAGTCATCCGGGTGGTTGGCCCGGGTGAGGGTTGGGATATCGGTCGGGATCTCGTCGATCGCGGTCACGGGCCCATCGTAGTGCCGCCGATTTCGCGCCGCTGCCTCACGGCCGGGTCACGCCTCCTGGGCAATGTGATAGTCCGGTGACGGACAACCTCTGTTCACTTCCGTGGGCCGACCTTGGTTGTCGACGCGCGACCCTGGCGGTCTACCATCGTCTGTAGTAGAGCGCTCAGTGCCGCGGGTCGGCTGGCTCACCGGATTAATTACCCAGGAGGATCAGCGCGGTGCGGATGCGAGAGACGCAAGGCGCGCGTGCTCGCGGCCCGTTCCTTTCGACGATCCTCGCCTACGTGGCCCTGACCAAGCCGCGGGTCATCGAGCTGCTGCTGGTCACCACGATTCCCGCGATGTTGCTCGCCGAACGCGGGCATGTGAATCCGCTGCTCATCCTGAATACGCTTCTCGGCGGGATTATGGCCGCGGCCAGTGCCAACACCCTGAACTGTGTGGCCGATGCGGACATCGACAAGGTCATGAAGCGCACCGCGCGCCGGCCCCTGGCCACCGCATCGGTCACCACCCGCAACGCGCTGATCTTCGGGATCGTGCTCGGTATCGGAGCGTTCGCCTGGTTGTGGTGGACCGCCAACCTGCTGTCTGGTGTGCTCGCCGTGGCCACCATCGCCTTCTACGTCTTCATCTACACGTTGGTGCTCAAGCGCCGCACCGCGCAGAACGTGGTGTGGGGCGGCGCTGCCGGGTGCATGCCGGTGATGATCGGGTGGTCGGCGGTCACCGGCACCATTCAATGGCCGGCCGTGGTGATGTTCCTGATCATCTTTTTCTGGACTCCGCCGCACACCTGGGCGCTGGCCATGCGCTACAAGGAGGACTACCGGGCTGCGGGCGTCCCCATGCTGCCCGTGATCGCCACCGAGGAGAAGGTCACCCGGCTGATCCTGATCTACACCTGGCTGACGGTGCTGGCCACGCTGGCACTCGCGCTGGCCGCCGGTGTCATCTACGCCGTGGTCGCATTCCTGGCCGGGGTGTGGTTCCTGGCGATGGCGCACCAGCTGTACTCGGGTGTGCGCAAGGGTCAGCCGATCAAACCGCTGCGGTTGTTCTTGCAGTCCAACAACTACCTGGCCGTGGTCTTCTGTGCGCTGGCGGTCGACTCGGTGGTCGGCTGGCCGCTGCTGTTCGGTAATGGGCTGCTAGGGCACTAGGACGACCGACCCGGTGGTCTTGCGTGCCTCAAGGGCGATGTGGGCCTGGGTGGCCTGCTCCAACGGATAGCTGGCTCCGACGGTGATCTTCAACGTTCCGCGCGACACCAGGTCCAGGACATCGTCGGCGCGCCAGGCGAATTCTTCGGGGGTGCGGATGAAATGCCCCATGGTCGGGCGGGTGAGCACTGCCGACTTGGCGGTGAGGCGCTGCGGATCGAAGGGCGGTACCTGGCCACTGGCCGCCCCGTACAGGGCGATCAGGCCACGCACCCGGACTGCCGCCAGGCTTGCCTCGAAGGTCGACTTGCCGACGCCGTCGTAGGCGACCGCCACACCCTCACCCGAGGTCAATTCCAGGATTCGTGAGGCGAACTCCGCCGGATCCGCGGGATCGGGATAGGGCAGCACCTCGGTGGCGCCAGCCGCGCGGGACAGCTTCTCCTTGGCCTCGCTCGACACGGTGGTGATGACCCTGACGCCGCGATGGGTCGCCCATTGGGTCAGCAATAGACCCATACCGCCGGCGCCGGCGTGCACCAGCACGGTGTCACCGGCGGCGACGGGGTACACCGAGGTGAGCAGGTAATGGGCGGTGATGCCTTGAAGCAGGGCGCTCGCGGCAACCTCCGATGACAGGCCCTCGGGCACCTTTGCGGTGTAATCGGCTGGTGCGGTGGTCGATTCGGCGTACCCCCAGGCGGCCACGGGGCTGGCGACCCGGTCGCCGGGGGCAAGGTTTTCGACACCCTCGCCCACCGCGCTTACCACTCCGGTGACCTCGGATCCCGGAATGTGGGGGAGCGGGGCGGCGTAGCTGCCGTTGCGTAGATAGATATCGCGGAAGTTGACCCCCACCGCATCGACGTCGATGAGCACCTCGCCGGGGCCCGGTGTCGGAGCTGTCTTTTCGACGAGGGTGAGCACTTCGGGTCCGCCGGTCACCGGCACTTCGATGGCGCGCATGGGTACCAGTATCCAGGCCACGTACGCTCTACATATGACCGACGAAGCCCAGCCAGACGCGAAGGTGTCCGTTCCGTCGACCGTGCACCGTGCGCTGACCGCGTTCGTGAAGGCGCATCACATGCCCACCAAGGCCGTGTTGCAGCCCATCGGGCAGGCCGGCGTCCGGATCACGCTGGTCGGTGCCGACGGGATCCTGGGTGATCAGGTGGTTGCCGACATCGCCACGGCGCATGCTGCCGTGGCGGCAGTCGAAGGCATCGAGCCCGTTGAGGAATGGGACCGCGAGTTGGTCAGCACCGCCAACCCGGCACCGGGTCACGCCAAGAAGATGGCCGGGTGGGTCGCCCGGACGTAAGGCTGGGACGGCCGGATATCTTCCATCCGCGCATCGTTCTGGCCGGTTGCCCACAACTCGTCTCCGGTGACGGCGACGACGCTGAACTTGTTGCCGCGCTGCGTGTTCGCGACCTGCACGCCCGGTGGCTGTCCTGGGATGACCCTGAGGCCGCGCAGGCGGACCTGGTGATCCTGCGTGCTACCTGGGACTATCCCGAACGCCTGGATGAATTCCTGCGGTGGGCCGGATCTGTGCCCAATGTGCTCAACCCGCTGTCGGTAGTGCGCTGGAACACCGATAAGCGCTATCTGAATGATCTTGCCGCAGCTGGTATCTCGACGGTTCCTAGCACTTTCTTCGCGCCCGATGAGCCCGTCGTGCTGCCCGACGGCGAACTGGTGATCAAGCCCTCGGTGGCCGGTGGATCGCGTGGCGCGGGGCGCTTCACGTGCCCGGAGGCTGCGCGTAATCATGCCGAGGCGCTGCAAGATGAGGGTCGCACGGTGCTCATCCAGCCCTACGACCCGCGCGTCGACACGCACGGCGAGACGGCATTGGTCTTTCTCAACGGCGAACCGTCCCATGCGTTTACCAAGGGGGCGTTGCTGCCTCCGCCGGGTGCCGCCGCCGAGGTCGACGAGTCGGGTCTGTTCCACTCCGAGCGTCTGGCGCCGGTGAGGCCGTCGGCGGCGTTGTGGAAGTTCGGTGCCGCGGCGCTTGCCGCGGCGGCCACGAAATCCGGTGTCGCGATGACTGAGCTGCTGTACGCGAGAGTCGATGTCATCGGCGGTGTGCACGACGATGACCCACGGCTACTGGAGCTGGAACTGGTCGAGCCGTCTCTGGGCTGGCGTCAGCTGGAGACCGAGGAGCGCGACCTGGCGCAACGAAAGTTTGTGATCGGTGTCGAGGACGCGTTAGAGCGCCTGGGTCTGGGCCCGCTGGGGCAGCACCGACGCGGCTAGCGCCGGAGAGGTCAGCGCCGCCCACAGCGCGGCGGTCGCCGCTGTGCATGCGGCCGCACCCGCGACGTGGACGGCGACGAGCACCGCGGGCACACCCGTGTAGAACTGCACGACGCCCACGAGGCCCTGGGTCAGTGTGAGGGCCGCCAGCACCGTGAAGCGCGCCCAGATGGGTCTGGTCACACCGACGGCTGCCAGTCCGAATCCCAGCCCTAGCAGTAATGCCAGGTAGGCGATGAGCAGTGTGCCGTGTAGATGCACCAGTGTGGTGATCTCGACCTGCAGTCGGGGCACCACGCGGGTGACGCTTTTATCGCCGGCATGGGGTCCTGCTCCGGTCACCAGTGTTCCGGCGACCAGGACCGCGGCCAATGTCACACCGATGAGCGCTGTCAGCCGGCGCAGCGGGGCGGGCGGCGGTGGCACCATGGGGAAATCCGAAACGACATCGGGCTCACCGATTTTCACGTAGAGCAGCGTCGCCAGCCACACCATGCCCATCGATACCAGCAGGTGGATCGCGACGGTCCACCACAACAGGCCGGTCAGTACGGTGATGCCACCGATGACTGCCTGCAGGACCGTCGAGGCCGGCATCAGCCAGGCATAGATGAGGACCTCGCGCCGGCGCCGTGCGCGTGTCACGGCGAGTACTGCCAACGCGGCGGTGATCACGACCAGGAAGCTGATCATCCGGTTGCCGAATTCGACGGCCTGATGGATGCGCGGCACTTCGGCGACGGCGACGGGGGTGAAGCTCCCCGGGAAGCACTGTGGCCAGGTGGGGCAGCCCAGGCCGGAGGCGGTGACCCGAACCACGGCGCCGGTCACGGCAATTCCGCCCTGGGTCAGCACGACCGCCGCGGCGATGAGGCGCTGCGTCCGCAGGCTCGGCATCGGCAGTAGATCGACTACCCGCAAGAACGCCCGATATAGCACGCGATGAGTCTATGTCACCGCCGACTACGCCTTGTAGTAGTCGCTGCGGGTTCCGTCTGGACACAGGGCTGAGGCGAATAGGCCGGTTGGTTGACGCTTTGCCCCTTGACGTAAGCGATCGGGTGATGAATCCTACGCTGTGTAGAAAAATCCTACATCTCGTAGGAATACTGGCGCAGAGGGAGCGGGCCTGTGAGTGTGATCAGGGAGTGGCTGTCACTACCGAAGGTTGAACCTGCTGAGGACTACGGCTTCTTTGGTCCTGAATCGGTGTCGTGGCGTGTGTGGAGCTACCCGACGTCGCTGTCCATTGGATTTCAGCGCGCCGTGGTGATCGAGGAACTTGATCCCGGATTGATTGCCGCCGTGGACAAGACGCATGAGATCTATTCACGGCCCCGGACTCGTTACGACCGAACCTTGCGGTACTTCGCGATGGTTGCCTTCGATGACAGCAGGTCAACAGCCAAAGCGGCAGATGTCCTGGTCAAGATTCATTCCAAGGCCATTGGCGTCGACCCGGTCACCGGTGAGAACTACGACGCGAACAATCCCGATTCCCAGTTGTGGATCCACCTCACGGCGTGGCATTCGATTCTGCTCGCCTATGAGAAGTACGGCCCAGGGCGGCTTTCTGACGAGGACGAAGCGCAGTTCTGGAGTGAATGCGCCCGCGCGGCGGAATTGCAGACGTGCGACCCGGGCGATATCCCCCGAACGCGTGAGGGGATAAGCCAGTACTTCGAAAAGATGCGGCCACAGCTCATCGGCTCTGATATCGCCCGGCAGGCGATGCGGCACTTGCTCAGCGCCGAGGTGATGCTGCCACCGATGCCCCTGCTGTTGCGGCCGTTCACCAAGGTGATCACATGGTTTTTGCGCCGGGGCACCTTGGCGACCATGCCCCGGTGGATGCGGGAGATGGCCGGGCTAAGCGTTGCCCCCCTGCTCGACGCGGTGATCGTGCCACCGATAAGTGCCGCCTTCACGGCGATCAGCATGAGCAAGCGGCTGCAGTTGATCCTGCTGCGGCTGATCTCACCTGCCACCGTGCCCATCGGCGCACGCGTTCTGCTCTCGGTACCGCCGAGAAGCTCGATCACCATGACGCCCAGGGAGGCGCAGGAACTTTACGGCTATGAGATTCCCCGTCGGGCGCACCACGAACTCCGGGAACGGCAACGAACCCGCGTGTTCGGAGAGGGACAGGCTCCCAGCGACGAGGGAATTAGAGAGTCCGAGCCGATTCTCGGCACCGTTGGATGATTCAGAAGGAACACACCATGATCAAGGACCTGCTCGACCGTCGCCTCAGCATCCGCCAGCTCGTCTACCTGGTGATCGTCATCGGTTTGCCGTATGTGGTGATCGGGTTGATTTGGGCAATGACCCACCGTGACCACCTTGAACAACTCACCGGATTGGACAAGCTCTTCTCTATGCTGGGAGAAATTGTCGCCTGGCCGGTGCTCATCATCGCCAACGTGTATCTGCAGTAGCCGGGCCAGTCGTAGGAGGACACCGTCACTGCGCCGCCAGCCTCGACGAATCCGCGTGCCCGGGCCGAACATCTCGGACCGGAGAGGCGGCGGGCGCAGGTGCTGGATACGGCCCTGCAGATCACCGCTGAACAGGGCGTGGCGAATGTGACGATGGCTGCCATCGCCACGCGCATGGGCGTCACTCGCCCCGTTGTGTATGCGTGCTACAACGGGCGAAGTGAGGTACTGACGCAACTGCTGGAACGCGAGACGCGGCTGGCTCTCACCAGCTTGCGTGCCATCCTTCCGCCACAGCGGACGGGCTCTGTTGAGCAGATGTTCGTCGACGGATTCGCAGCTCTGTTGGGCGACGTTGCCACGCGCCCTGCCTCGTGGCAGATCATCGCGGCAGCGCAGTCAGATCCCGTGCTTGCAGAGGCTATTTCGCAGGGCCGGGCGCAGATTCGGGCGCAGATCTGCGAAGTCATGCGACCCCTGCTGCAGCGGTGGCAGGTCCGCGATGTCGATTTCGTCATGCCCCCGCTGGTTGAGACACTCCTGGCAATCAGCGAGGGAGCCATACGGTTGATGCTCGGTCCTGACCCGCGATGGTCCGCAACGGACCTGGCGGATATCGTCGGCCGGGCGGCGTACCGGGCATTGCGGGCGGCTCCTCGCTGAGAGCGAGTCATCGGCACGCCGGGCAGATCCGACGGCTAGCCGAGTCGCCGACTGATCCTGGGTAGTACGTAATTGGAGTACGAGTACTTGCCGGTGATCTTCCCGTCCGCGTCGAAGTGGAAGACGTCCAAGCCTTCCCATCCGAAACGCGGGACGGCAACGGCCGCCAGGTGAGTCGCCGCACCAAGCAGCCGGCTCCGGGACTGGCGTGCGCGGATGTCGTGACGGCATGTCCACCGAATCGTCGCCTTACGTGCGGACTGATCGATCAGCCGGTCGTGCTCGTCGAATGTCATGGCACCGTAGGCGCCTGTGAACTGCGGTTCGAATTCACGACGGATGGCGGCCAAGCCGACATGCCGGGATCCATCGCCCGGCAGGTACTCGGCGTCCTCGGCGAAGTGTTCCATCACCAGGTCCAGATCATTGGTGTTGAACGCAGCCACGAAGCGGTCCAGGGCGACCGCAATATCCGCCATAGGGGGAGCGTACGGGGTCTTTGCTAGTACTCGTCGTGCAAGCGCCACCACTGATACGGCGGCGTCTGCGGCCAGCCGTCGGGTGAGTCCTCCCAATCTTCTTGACGGCCATAGGGTGTGAGGTCGAGCAGCATAAAATCCAGGCGCATCTTGTCCCCGCCCCGGTCGGTACTGAAGTAGGTCTGGTACACACTGTCGCCGTCGCGAAGAAACACGCTGATGCCGAATCCGCTCCCTGCGCCGCAATCCTCGGCGAATGTCGTCTCACGGGACGACACGAACGGGAACGACCACTGCATGCGGTGCTTCAGGGCGTTGATTTGTGCATACGGCATGTCGGACACCACCGCGAAGCTGGTACCGCGGGCGTTCAGATGCTCGTGCCTGCCGATGTTGTCACATACCGAGGCGCACCCGGAGCAGAAGTCATCGGCACCGTTGTCCATGAACTGGTACACGATGAGCTGGTCGCGCCCGTCGAACAGATCCGGCAGCGACAGCTCGCCACCGGGGCCGGTGAACGTGTACCCGCCGGGCATCGCGACCATCGGCATCCGGCGACGCCGAGCGGCCAGATTGTCGAGGGTCCGCGTTGTGGCCTTCTCGTGAACCAACAACTCGGCGCTCGCTTCGAGCCACTCGTTACGGGAAACAATCGGGGGCAGGGGTTTGGCATGGGACATACCGATATAGACCGGTGGTAAGCCACAATCTCATCGGCTCAGGTGAATCGGAACCAGCGCAGCGCACCGTATCCGGCGAGTGAGCCCCACACCGCGAGCACGGCGATCGCGAACCAGTCCACTGACAGCGTCATCGCGGCGGCCAGTGCCTCCGAGAGCGCACCCGAGGGAGACAGCCGCGCCAAGAGCACCACGGCGTGGGGGATCGCGTCGGTGGTGCGACCGTCCTCCAGGGTCAACGCCCCGAGCCCGGCGAAGATGAACCACAGCAGATTCGCCAGGGCGAGCACGATTTCCGCGCGCAGTGTGCCGCCGAGGAGCAGTCCCATCGCCGCGAACGTCGCGGTGCCGAGAGCGATGACTACCGCGCCGAGGAGTAGTCCGACCGGATGCGGGCGCCAGCCCAGCGTGGCACCAATGGCGCCGATGACCGCGGCCTGCAGGACCACCACCGTGACGACGGCGAGTGCCTTGCCTGCGATGATGCCCCACACGGGTAATGCGGTGGCGCCCAGGCGTTTCAGCGCACCATAGCGGCGGTCGAACCCGACGGCGATGGCCTGTCCCGTGAAGGCGGTGGAGATGACCGCGAGCGCCATGATGGCGGGCACGAAAATGTCGGTACGCGAGCCGGGGAACTGGCCCAGCGGCAGCAGCGTCAGTCCGATGAGCAGGGTGATCGGGATGAACATGGTGAGCAGCAGCTGTTCGCCGTTGCGGAGCAGCAGCTTGAGTTCCAGCCAGAACTGCGCAAACAGCATGGTGTGCACGGCGCTGGGGCGCGGGTCTGGGGCGAAGGTGCCCGGGTCGAACCGTGGGGTCATCTCGCTCATCGCAACTCCCGCCCGGTCAGCTCCAGGAATACGTCCTCGAGGCTCCGTTTCTCCACCCGTAGGTCGGTGGTCAGCACATCCATCCGGGCGCACCACGCGGTGACGGTGGCCAGCACCTGCGGGTCGACGACGCCCTCGACCCGGTACTCGCCCGGTGTCACCTCGGCGACCTTGTATCCCTCGGGCAGCGCCGACGTGAGGAGCGTCAGGTCCAGTCGCGGCGGGGCCGAGAAGCGTAGCTGGTTCTCGGCGCCGGACTGCATCAACTCCGACGGCGTACCGGCGGCCACCACCGCGCCGTGGTCGATGATCATCAGCTGGTCGGCAAGCTCCTCGGCCTCCTTCATGTGGTGCGTGGTCAGCACCACCGAGACGCCATCGCGCCGCAGGCAATCGATGAGTTCCCACACCACCAGCCGGGCATGGGCGTCCATACCGGCCGTCGGCTCGTCGAGGAACACCAGCTCGGGCCGGCCCACCAGCGCGCATGCCAGCGCGAGGCGCTGCTGCTGCCCTCCAGACAGGCGCCGGTAGGGGGTGCGCGCGGCGTCTGTCAGCCCAAGAGTGTCCAGAAGCCATTGCGGGTCAAGCGGATTGGCGGAATAGGAGGCTACGAGACCGAGCATCTCACTGGCCCGTGCGGTGGGGTAGGCGCCGCCGCCCTGCAGCATCACACCGATACGTGCGCGCACCGCAGAGTTCTTCGCGACCGGATCCATGCCCAGCACCTCGACGGTGCCCTCGTCGGGATGCAAGAAGCCCTCGCACAATTCGACGGTCGTGGTTTTTCCGGCGCCGTTGGGGCCGAGCAGTGCGAAGACCTGGGCCTGCTCTACCTCAAGGTCGAGGTTGTGGAGTGCTGTCGTTGTCCCGTATCGCTTCGTCACCGACCGCATCCGCACCGGGGGTGCCGTCCTTGTCGGTGGTTGCGTCACGGTCAGTCAGCGTAAGCGGCGCGGCTTCGTCACCGTTAGGCAGCCGACGCCACGGCAGATAGTCGTGCGTGATAGCGATGAGCAGGAGCGCGATGATGGCGCTCGCCACTGTGGCGTCGATGATCTGGAACAGCGCGAACCTGTCGCCGTTGGCGGTCGGCCCGAAAATGCCTACGAGCAGGGTGATGCCGATGGCGGTCCCGCGGAAAGCGGGGCGGGTGGCCCACGCGGCCAGCGGGATGATCGCCCACAGCAGGTACCAGGGCTGCACCACTGGAAAGAGCAGCACCGTGATGCCCAGGGCGACACCCAGCCCGCCCACGGGGTGCAGGCGTCCACGCAGCACGGCCAGCAGCAGCCATGACACCGCGATGCCGATGATGCCGATACCGATTCCGCGGGTCAGCGACAGTATCGCGGTGGTGTGATCGCCCAGACCGAGCAGGATGCCGACTTGCCCGGTGCCCAGGGCGACGAGGGTCGGCGGCGACATCCAGCTGCGCACGGCGTTCGCGGTGCCGAGTGTGTAGATCCACCCGAACCCGAGCCCGCTGGCGAATCCGATGAGGACCGTGCAAGCGCCGGTCACAGTGCCCAGGAGCGCCCCGGCCTGGAAGAGGCCGCGAACGCCGCCGCCCCATCGGCGAGCCAGCGCCATGCCGACAAAGCCCAGGGCCAGCAGGGAAGGGAGTTTGACCTGCGATGACGCGGTGATCAGTACCGTCCCGGCCAGGAGGTTGCCCAGCGGAACCCAGGTGGCCCATTCGGTATGCACCCCGATGAGGGCACGTGTCGAGTCGATACCGCGCATGGCCAGCTCGGTGCCGGCCAGCATCAGGCCCAGCATGAGCGCTTCATTGTGAATTCCGGCGACCAGGTGCATCAGCAGCAGCGGATTCGCGGCGCCGAGCCAGAGCGCGCTGACTTCCGCGACGCCGCAGCGCTGGGCCAAACGTGGTGTTGCCCAGATGATCAACAGCACTCCGAGCAGTTCGACGAGCCGATGACACAGGGCTCCGGCGACAATGTCGTCACCGGTGAGCCGCGATATGCCCTTGCCGATCCACAGAAACAAGGGACCGTAGGGGGCAGGTGTTTCTCGCCACATGCTGGGCACCGACAGCGTGAACACGTGATCGAGGCCCAGGGCGACCGCCGGACCTTCGGTGTACGGATCCTTGCCCAGGCGCGCGATCTGGCTCTGCGCCAGATACGAGTACACGTCCTTGGAGTACATCGGAGGCGCTACGAGCAGCGGCAAAATCCACAGCAGCAGGGTCCGGTCCAGCTGGCCGCGGGACATCCTGCGGACCGGTCCCCGTTCGCCGTTGGCGTTTTTGTTGCGCAGGCTGCCGATGGCGAAGCGTCCCAGCATGAGCCAGGCCAACGTCATCATCACGGCACCGGTGGTCGTCATCGTCAGGGACACCGTCTGAATGCGCGACGGCAGGTTGAGAAGCCGGACCCCGAAGATCGGATCTTGGATGACGGGTCGCGCGCCGGCGCCGAGCGCACCGATGGCCATGAGCGCTGTTCCGGTGGCGCCGAACAGGCGAGTTCGGTTCATGGCTGTGAGCTCTCGCTCAGTGAGCGGGGCCGACGAACGTTCGTCATCATGCAGATGCGACAGCGACGAACTCAGCCACTGACCACGTACCGACACGCCAGCAGCGTATCGGCCCGCCATGCCCGCTCCGTGGAACCAGTCGGGCAGGGCCTGTCCGGCCGGCGGGGTGCGCTCAACATAGGTAACCCTTGCTAGACGTGGCATTCCGAATTGCGTCACACTGGTGTTGTGAAATTCGGCCAGCCCTCCGCGGTGGCGTCTGCTGCGGCGACGTCGCAGGTGCTGGATGCTGCCCCGGCCGTGTCCCATGATGGCCAGACACGTGTCGCCGTGGTGCGGCTACTCATGGAGTCTGGGCCGGTCACCGCGGGTGAGATCGGGGAACAGCTCGGCCTTTCGCCGCAGGGGGTGCGCCGCCACCTCGACGCCTTGATCGAGGCCGGTGATGCCGTCTCGAATCCGGCGGCCGCATGGCAGCACAACGGCCGGGGGCGCCCGGCTAAGCGGTTCCAGCTCACAGCGGACGGTCGCGCCAAACTCAACCACGCCTACGACGACCTGGCATCTGCCGCCATGCGCCAGCTGCGCGAGATCGGTGGCGACGATGCGGTGCGGATCTTCGCGCGGCGTCGCATTGACTCGATCTTGAGCGATGTCGCGGCCGGTGGGCCGTTCAACGACACCGAGGCCGCGGTGGACCACGTGGCCGTTGCGCTGACCAAGGCCGGATATGCGGCCAGCACCCAGCGGGTCGGTGGAGCGGGCGCGTCCTCGAGCGGCGTGCAGATATGTCAGCATCACTGTCCGGTATCGCACGTGGCCGCGGAGTTCCCCGAACTCTGCGAGGCGGAACAGCAGGCCTTCGCCGAGTTGTTGGGAACACATGTACAACGGCTGGCCACCATCGCCAACGGTGACTGTGCCTGCACGACGCACATTCCCCTGCACGTATCTACACCTCCGGCGCCCAGCCCCGCGCCGGATACAACGATCAGTAAGGAGTCACGATGACCCTCGAGCGTGAGGTGCTGACCCAGGACGAGACAATCGCGTCACTGGGCAACTACGGCTATGGCTGGTCTGACTCCGACGCGGCCGGAGCCAGCGCGCAGCGCGGTCTGTCTGAGGCCGTGGTGCGTGACATCTCGTCGAAGAAGAGCGAGCCCGAGTGGATGCTCGACATCCGCCTGAAGGCGCTGCGCACCTTCGACAAGAAGCCGATGCCGAACTGGGGATCGAACCTCGAGGGCATCGACTTCGACAACATCAAGTACTTCGTGCGGTCCAGCGAGAAGCAGGCGGCCACGTGGGACGATCTGCCCGCCGACATCAAGAACACCTACGACCGCCTCGGCATCCCCGAAGCCGAGAAGCAGCGCCTGGTGTCCGGTGTTGCCGCGCAGTACGAGTCAGAGGTCGTCTATCACTCGATCCGCGAGGACCTCGAGGCCCAGGGTGTGATCTTCCTGGACACCGACTCGGGTCTGCGTGAGCACCCGGAGATCTTCAAGGAGTACTTCGGCAGCGTGATCCCGGCCGGGGACAACAAGTTCTCCGCGCTCAACACCGCGGTGTGGTCGGGTGGTTCGTTCATCTACGTGCCGCCGGGCGTGAAGGTCGATATCCCGCTGCAGGCCTACTTCCGCATCAACACCGAGAACATGGGCCAGTTCGAGCGGACGCTCATCATCGTCGACGAGGGTGCTTACGTGCACTACGTCGAGGGATGTACCGCACCGATCTACAAGTCGGATTCGTTGCACTCGGCCGTGGTGGAAATCATCGTCAAGCCGGGCGGGCGCTGCCGCTACACGACGATCCAGAACTGGTCGAACAACGTGTTCAACCTGGTTACCAAGCGGGCCCGCGCCGAGGCGGGGGCCACCATGGAATGGGTCGACGGCAACATCGGCTCCAAGGTCACCATGAAGTACCCGGCCGTGTGGATGACCGGTGAGCACGCCAAGGGTGAGGTGCTGTCGGTCGCCTTCGCCGGCGAGGGACAACACCAGGACACCGGTGCCAAGATGCTGCATCTGGCGCCGAACACGTCGAGCAACATCGTCTCCAAGTCGGTGGCGCGTGGCGGCGGTCGTGCCTCCTACCGTGGCCTGGTCCAGGTCAACAAGGGGGCGCACGGCTCCCGCTCAACGGTGAAATGTGATGCGTTGCTTGTTGACTCGATCAGCCGCAGCGACACCTACCCGTACGTCGATATCCGCGAAGACGACGTCACCATGGGGCATGAGGCGACCGTCTCGAAGGTCAGTGACGATCAGTTGTTCTATCTGATGAGCCGCGGTATGACCGAGGACGAGGCGATGGCCATGGTGGTGCGCGGGTTCGTCGAACCGATCGCGAAGGAACTGCCGATGGAGTACGCGCTCGAGCTCAACCGGCTCATCGAGCTGCAAATGGAAGGTGCGGTCGGTTAGTCATGACGCAGTTGACTCAAGCTGTCGAAGGCTCCAACAAGGGAGAACTGTTCAGCTCCTACGACGTCGAGGCCTTCGAGGTCCCCGGTGGCCGTGACGAGCTGTGGCGGTTCACCCCGCTGCGCCGCCTGCGCGGGCTGCACGACGGATCGGCTGTCGCGACGGCAGATCCGTCCGTGGGGGTTACCGCCGGCGACGGTGTAACCGTCGAGACGGTCGATCGCGGCGACGAACGGCTCGGTAAGGGCGGGGTTCCGTCAGATCGCGTTGCCGCACAGGCGTACTCCGCGTTCCGGACCGCCACTGTGGTCTCGGTAGGTAAGCAAGCCGTGGTCGCGGACCCGATCTCGATCACCGTGAGTGGCCCCGGCGCGGGCGAGGTGGCCTATGGGCATCTGCAGGTGCGCGCCGCTGAACTGTCCGAGTCGCTGGTGGTCATCGACTACCGAGGCAGTGGAACATACGCTGAGAATGTCGAATTCCTGCTGGAGGACGCGTCCCGGCTGACCGTCGTCTCGATCGCCGACTGGGCCGATGACGCCGTGCATGTCAGCGCGCACCACGCAAAGCTGGGCAAGGACGCGGTGTTGCGCCATATCGCAGTCACCCTCGGTGGCGATCTGGTTCGCCTCACCGGCACCGTCCGGTTCGAGGCGCCGGGAGGCGACGCCGAGCTGCTGGGTCTCTACTACGCAGATGACGGTCAGTTCTTCGAGCATCGACTGCTCGTCGATCACGCCCAACCCAACTGTCGTTCGCATGTCACGTACAAGGGTGCACTGCAGGGAGACCCCGAATCTGGTCGAGCAGACGCGCACACCGTCTGGATCGGCGATGTACTCATCCGCGCTGAGGCAACCGGAACCGACACCTTCGAACTGAACCGCAACCTGATCCTCACCGACGGCGCTCGGGCCGACTCGGTGCCCAACCTCGAAATCGAGACCGGCGAGATTGCCGGGGCCGGGCACGCGAGTGCCACTGGGCGATTCGATGACGAGCAGCTGTTCTACCTGCGCTCGCGCGGTATTGCCGAGGAGGATGCGCGCCGTCTGGTGGTGCGTGGCTTCTTCCAGGACATCATTGGCCGGATCGGGATCGAGTCAGTGCGAGATCGCCTTACCGAGGCCATCGAAAACGAACTCGCCCAGACCAACTCGTAGATAGAAAGCAACTCATGACCACTCTGGAAATCAAGGACCTGCACGTCAGCATCTCGCCCAACGAGGGCGAAACCATCGAGATCCTCAAGGGCGTCAACCTGACGGTGAACTCGGGGGAGACCCATGCGGTCATGGGCCCCAACGGTTCCGGCAAGTCCACGCTGTCCTATGCCATCGCCGGACACCCCAAGTACGAGGTGACCTCGGGATCGATCACTCTCGACGGGCGGGACGTGCTGGAACTGTCCGTGGACGAGCGTGCCCGTGCGGGTCTCTTCTTGGCCATGCAGTACCCGATCGAGGTTCCGGGAGTGTCGATGTCGAACTTCCTGCGCACCGCCGCCACCGCCGTCCGCGGCGAGGCTCCGAAGCTGCGGCACTGGATCAAGGAAGTCAAGGAAGCCATGGGGGAGTTGGAGATCGACTCCGCCTTCGCCGAGCGCAGCGTCAACGAGGGCTTCTCGGGCGGCGAGAAGAAGCGCCATGAGATCCTGCAGTTGGGCCTGCTCAAGCCGAAGATCGCCATTCTGGACGAGACAGACTCCGGGCTAGACGTCGATGCCCTGCGGATCGTCTCCGAAGGTGTGAATCGGTATGCCGAGCGCGAGAATGGCGGCGTTCTGCTCATCACCCATTACACCCGGATCCTGCGCTACATCCAGCCGCAGTTTGTGCACGTCTTTGTTGGCGGGCGCATCGTCGAGTCGGGCGGTCCCGAGCTGGCCGACGAGCTGGAGGAAAACGGCTACGTGCGCTTTACCCAAACGGTGGGAGCCTGACCGTGACGGCCATTGTGCCGCTGGACATCACTCGGATCTCGGAGATCAGGGATGACTTCCCGATCCTGAGCCGGACGGTGCGCGGCGGTAAGCCGTTGGTGTACCTGGATTCCGGTGCGACCTCGCAACGGCCCAAGCAGGTTCTCGATGCCGAGCGGGTCTTCCTTACCGAGCGCAACGCCGCGGTGCATCGCGGTGCTCACCAGCTTGCCGAAGAGGCTACCGACGCCTACGAGGGAGCGCGCCACGCGATCGCCCGTTTTGTGGGCGTTGACGACGGCGAGATCATCTTCACCAAGAACGCCACCGAATCGCTGAACTTGGTGGCGTACACGCTCGGTGACGACCGGTTCGACCGTGCGGTGGGACCCGGCGACGAGGTAGTGATCACCGAGCTGGAACATCACGCGAATCTGGTTCCGTGGCAAGAGCTCTGCCGCCGTACCGGCGCCACCCTGCGCTGGTACGGAGTCACCGACGACGGCCGCATCGATCTTGACTCGCTCGAGCTCACCGAGGCCGTCAAGGTGGTCGCGTTCACCCACCAGTCCAATGTGACCGGTGCGGTTGCTCCCGTCGACGAGCTGGTGCGCCGCGCTAAATCCGTTGGCGCCCTTGTTGTTCTGGACGCCTGCCAGTCGGTTCCGCATATGCCGGTGAATTTCCGGGAACTGGGCGTCGACTATGCGGCCTTTTCGGGGCACAAGATGCTCGGCCCATCGGGGGTTGGAGTGCTGTACGGCCGCCGCGAACTGCTGGAGGTCATGCCTCCGTTCATTACGGGTGGCTCGATGATCGAGACGGTCACCATGGAGAGCAGCACCTACGCGCCGCCGCCCCAGCGATTCGAGGCCGGGGTCCCGATGACCTCCCAGGTGGTCGGACTCGGCGCCGCTGTTGACTACCTGAATGCGATTGGCATGGAAGCAGTTGCCGCGCACGAGCATCAGCTGGTGTCGGCCGCTCTCGCCGGGCTCGGAAGCATCGAAGGCGTCCGCATCATCGGTCCCGCCGAGAACGTTGATCGTGGGGGTGCGGTCGCCTTCGTGGTGGACGGTATCCACGCGCACGATCTGGGGCAGGTTCTCGATGACGAGGGGGTCGCGGTACGAGTCGGGCATCACTGCGCCTGGCCGCTGCATCGCCGGTTCGGTATCGCGGCGAGCGCCCGTGCCTCCTTCGCGGTCTACAACACCCTGGACGAAGTCGATCGACTGGTTGCCGGCGTCCGCCGCGCGCAGCAGTTCTTCGGTGTCGGGGCGAGCGTGGCGACGAGGGATTGACCGAGCATGCGCCTTGAGCAGATGTATCAGGAAGTCATCCTGGATCACTACAAGCGTCCGCATCATCGCGGGCTGCGTGAGCCGTTCGCGGCCGAAGTGCACCACGTCAACCCGACTTGTGGAGACGAGGTGACTCTGCGAGTCGCCCTGGATGACAACAGGATCGCCGACGTCTCCTATGACGGGCAGGGATGCTCGATCAGCCAGGCCGCGACCTCGGTGTTGACCGATCAGGTGATTGGGCTGACCGTGGATGAGGCGCTCAAGACAGTGGCTTCGTTCAACGAGATGATCTCCTCGCGCGGCACCATCGACGGCGACGAAGACATCATCGGCGACGGCATTGCCTTCGCTGGGGTTTCGCGGTACCCAGCCCGCGTGAAGTGTGCGCTCCTTGGATGGATGGCATTCAAAGACGCGCTCGTCCAGGCAGACGCCGCGACCAGCGGCACAACGGAGAAGGTGAAGCGATGACCGAAGTGTCCGCGGAAGTGAAGCTTCTCGAAGATCTCGAAGAGGCAATGCGCGACGTTGTCGACCCCGAGCTCGGTATCAATGTCGTCGATCTGGGGCTTGTTTACGGCCTCAACGTCGAAGAGGGGGACAGCGGCAAGGTCGCCACCATCGACATGACGCTCACCTCGGCGGCATGCCCGCTCACCGATGTCATCGAGGATCAGTCGCGTAACGCGCTGGTGGGCGCGGGGCTGGTCAAGGAGATCAAGATCAACTGGGTCTGGGTGCCGCCGTGGGGCCCGGACAAGATCACCGACGATGGTCGGGAGCAGCTCCGGGCCCTCGGCTTCACGGTCTAGCGCTGGTGGTGGCCTTCGGGGCCACCAGGTACCCCGCAGGAACCGTCCTTGGCCGCACGAAGGGTGATCGTCGAGGCCTGCAGGGTGCCCGACGCGTCATCGGGCCCGTGCGCGGCGATGCACTTGCCCGCGGCGATGGCACTCTGGTCCGCTGGGGCGCGCTTGGCGTACATGGTGTCGTTGTTCACGGTCACCGTCGCCGAGGTGGCGGCCCCGCCATTGGGATCGGTGATGCTTACGGTGATCGTGCTCCCACTGACTGAGGTGACCGTCCCCTGAACAGCCTGATGCTCGGGGCGTTTACCGGGTGTTGGGGCGGGGGATGAGGACTGCTGTTGCTCCTTTGGGTGTTGCTTCGCGCAGTTACCGTCGTTGGCCGGCCAGATCATCACGCGCCGGGCGGTCGGTGGGTTCGAGTCTTGTTGCGCCATCGCGGCAATACAGCTCCCTGCGGTGACATCCGACAATTGTCCGGCCGTGATCTCGGAGACCTTCGTGGACTGGCTGAAGCCGACGGTCGCGGTGCCATCCCTCTTGGTCACCTGAATGGTGTTGCCCGATACCGACGCGATAAGTCCCATCACCTGGTCCTTGTCGCGGTGTTGGCCCTGCTGTGCGGCCGAAGATGTGGTCGGGGTCGCGGACTTTGTGGAGGCGCCAGGGGTATCGGTAGGCGAGCCGCACGCGGCCACTGATAGCGCGGTCAGCCCCGCGAGTGCGAACAGGGCGCCGCGGGCGACCCGTGGTGAGGCGAGTATCTGGGTTGGGGACATCGATGTTCTCCATGGGTTGACGAGTGGGACACCTCAGCGTGCGGGTGCTGACTGAGGTGGCGCTCCGGTGTCTGTGCGAAGTTGCTGTGTGTTGCCGACGTCAGCCTGGGCGATGACCCGTGGCCGAAGCCATGCCCGGAGTTACCGTGGGGGCGGTCCGCATCGCCCATCGGTGGCGGGACCTAAATCGATCTTGGTGGCCTGAAGAACCCCGCCGGCGTCCTTGGTGCCGCGGGCGTCCGCGCATTTGCCGGTGATGATGGCGGTGGCCTCGGTGGGTTGCCGTTTGTCGTAGGCGGTATCAGCGGTCACCGTGACATTGGTCTGGATCTCCGATGCCCCACTGGGATCGGTGTTGGCGACCACGACGGTGCTGCCGTTGACCGACGCGACCGCGCCCTGGACGCTCGGGCCGCCGAACGGCGGCGGGCCCTCGGGAGCGCCGGGCGGTGGTCCCTGCGGTATGCCGGGAGGCGGTGCGCTCCCGGGCGGCGTGTCCACGGCACACTTGTTGTCCTCGGCCGTGCTGATCAGCACGCGCTGTGCGGTGACCTGGTCCGACGAAGCCGCGTCTGCCGTCGCCAGCACGCTGACGCAGCTGCCGACGACGACATCCGCAAGCTCTGCGGGTTGTACCTCGGTGAGCTTTGTCATCGTGTTGAAGTCGATGTCGGCGCTGCCGACGGGGTTGGTCACCTGGACGGTGTGGCCCGACACCCCGGAGATCAGCCCACCGGCCCGGTCCTGGCCACCCGCGTGCCGGGTGACGGTGGTCGAGGCAGGGCCGGGCGAGGATGTAACTGCCTTATCCCCGGACCCGCCACATGCCGCGCCGGATAACACGACGGCTCCGGCGATCACGAGCAACATGGGCCGTGGCCAGAGATTTGGTGACATGGTTGACCACGTTATCTGGAATGGATTGGGCGTCGGCGTAGTTTGACACCTCGTGACCGACGTGAGACCAGACGTAGCGCCCCTCTTTGAACCGTTCACCGTCAAATCGCTGACCGCACCGAACCGGTTCGCGATGGCGCCGATGACGCGGTCGGCCTCACCCGGCGGAGTGCCCGGTGAGAATGTGGCGGCGTACTACCGCCGCCGTGCCGCCGGGGGTGTGGGGCTGATCATCACGGAGGGTGTCTTCATTCCGGATGATGCTGCCGGCGGCCAGTCCAGCGTTCCGCGCCTCGTCGGCGATGAGGTGCTGGCGGGATGGTCCGCGGTCACCGATGCCGTGCACGACGAGGGATCGGCGATCGCCGCGCAGCTGTGGCACCAGGGTGTCGAACGCGGCGTCGATCCGGAGTTCAATCCCCAGGTGGAGTCGGTGAGCCCGTCCGGCTTGGGCGGAGATGCCTCCCCGCAAGGTCGTGCACTGCGGACCGGTGAGCTCGCCCCGCTTGCGCAGCAGTACGCGACGGCAGCCCGCAATGCCCAGGCGGCCGGATTCGACGCCGTGGAGTTGCACGGCGCCCACGGCTACCTCCTTGACCAGTTCCTGTGGGAGCGCACCAACGTTCGGGCCGACGGCTATGGCGGCTCGGTCGTCGATCGGGTGCGATTCCCGGTCGAGGTGGTGAGGGCCGTACGTGCCGCCGTCGGGCCGGATTTCCCTATTCTGTACCGGTTTTCACAGTGGAAGCAGGCGGATTACACGGCCACGCTGGCTGACAGCCCGGCGGAATTGGAACGGCTGCTCGCCCCCCTGGTCGAGGCAGGTGTGGATGTCTTCCACCCGTCTACCCGCCGGCACTATGTGCCCGCCTTCGTGGACTTGGCCGGCGATGACGGAGAGCTGAGCCTTGCCGGCTGGACCAAACGTGTCACGGGATTGCCGGCCATTGCCGTCGGCTCGGTGGGATTGCAGACGGAGTTCAAGCCCACCGAGGTGCGGGATATCGAGCCCGCGCCCGTCGAAGCGGTACTGCGACAATTCGCCAACAACGAGTTCGACGTCATCGCGGTCGGCCGTGCCTTGCTGTCGGACCCTGAATGGGTCAACAAGCTGCGGGCGGGGCGACAGGAGGAGTTCGTCGGATTCAACATCGGCAAGGCCCTGGCCGCGCTGTACTGAGCAGACCCCTGTACTGAGTGGCGACGGAACATCGCGCACCCCGGCAACGTTGAGGACGACATGGCAACACGTGACATCACCGCTGACGCGTTCAATGACCTGGTCCACGACAACGACATCGTGCTGGTCGATTTCTGGGCCTCCTGGTGCGGACCGTGCCGCCAGTTCGGGCCTGTCTTCGAGGCCTCGTCGGAGGAGAACCCTGATGTCGTCCACGCGAAGGTGGATACCGAAGCCGAGCAGGCTCTGGCGGCGGCGGCGAACATCCGTTCCATTCCGACTCTGATGGTGTTCAAGCAGGGCCAGCTGGTGTTCAACCAGCCCGGTGCGCTGCCGCCCGCATCGCTGGCCGATCTGGTGCAGAAGGTTCGCGAGCTGGACGTTGAGGCGGCGCTGCGCGAACAAGAGGCGTAACACCCGAAGGGCGTCGCCGCACAGAAACGATTTGGTGCAATCCGGCGGGGTCGGTTATATGGACGCATGAGTTTCGTGCTGGTGGATCGTCCGCGCCCGGATATTGCCCTGGTCACCCTGAACCGGCCCGACCGGATGAATGCCATGGCGTTCGACGTGATGCTGCCCTTCAAGCAGATGCTGGTCGACATCAGCCACGACAACGACGTGCGCGCCGTCATCATCACCGGGGCAGGTAAGGGGTTCTGTTCGGGCGCCGATCAGAAATCCGCGGGGCCCATTCCGCACATCGGAGGGCTGACCCAGCCGACGATCGCACTGCGATCCATGGAGCTGCTGGACGACGTCATCCTCACCTTGCGCCGCATGCACCAGCCGGTGATCGCCGCCATCAACGGCGCCGCCATCGGTGGCGGTCTGTGCCTGGCGCTGGCCTGCGACGTTCGGGTGGCATCCGAGGCCGCCTACTTCCGGGCCGCCGGTATCAACAACGGACTGACAGCCAGCGAGCTGGGGCTGAGCTACTTGTTGCCGCGCGCCATCGGCACGTCCCGCGCTTCGGACATCATGCTGACCGGCCGCGATGTCGACGCGGACGAGGCAGAGCGCATCGGTTTGGTATCCCGCAAGGTGCCCTCCGAATCGCTACTGGAAGAGTGTTACGCGATTGGAGAGCGCATCGCCGGGTTCTCCCGTCCAGGGATCGAGTTGACCAAGCGCACCATTTGGAGTGGGCTGGACGCCGCTAGCCTGGAAAGTCACATGCATCAAGAGGGCCTGGGCCAGCTCTATGTCCGGCTGCTCACCGACAACTTCGAAGAAGCCACCGCCGCGCGCAAGGAAAAGCGGGCGGCGGCGTTCAGAGACAAGCGCTGACGGCGCGAGACGCGCACACAGCATTCAAGGAGTAAGTAGTGATTACCGCGACGGACCTCGAGGTCCGCGCCGGCGCCCGCACACTCGTCTATGCGCCGGGCCCCGCGTTACGCATCCAGCCCGGTGACCGCATCGGGCTGGTGGGGCGTAACGGGGCCGGCAAGACCACCTCGATGAGAATTCTGGCAGGCGAGGGCGAGCCGTACGCCGGGTCGGTGTCTCGGACCGGTGAAATCGGTTACCTGCCACAGGATCCCAAGGAAGGGAACCTGGACCTGCTGGCGCGCGATCGGGTGCTGTCGGCGCGTGGCCTGGACACCATCATCAGCGAGTTGGAGAAGCAGCAGACGCTGATGGCGGAGCTGGCCGACGAGGATCAGCGCGATAAGGCGATTCGCCGTTATGGGCAGCTGGAAGAGCGCTTCTCGTCGCTGGGTGGGTATGTCGCGGAGAGTGAGGCAGCCCGCATCTGTTCAAGCCTCGGGTTGCCCGAGCGGGTGCTCGTCCAGCCGCTGCGCACGCTTTCGGGCGGTCAGCGGCGACGCGTGGAGTTGGCCCGGATTCTGTTCGGCGCGGCTGAGGGTGGCGCTGGGTCCAATATGACGCTGCTGCTCGACGAGCCGACCAACCACCTCGATGCGGACTCGATCGGTTGGTTGCGCGGTTTCCTGCAGAACCACGAGGGCGGGCTCGTGGTGATCAGTCACAACGTCGATCTGCTGGCCGATGTGGTCAACAAGGTGTGGTTCCTGGATGCCGTCCGCGGCGAGGTCGATGTCTACAACATGGGTTGGCAGAAGTATCTGGACGCGCGGTCGCTGGATGAGCAGCGCCGTCGGCGCGAGCGGGCCAACGCGGAGAAGAAGGCATCGGCTCTGCGTACCCAGGCGGCCAAGATGGGCGCCAAGGCGACCAAAGCCGTTGCCGCGCAGAATATGTTGCGTCGCGCCGAGAAGATGCTGTCAGGACTCGACGAAGAGCGGGTGGCCGACAAGGTGGCCCGTATCAAGTTCCCGACGCCCGCGGCGTGTGGGCGGGTGCCGCTGGTGGCCAAGGGGCTGACCAAGAACTACGGGTCTCTGGAGATATTCACCGGGGTGGATTTGGCCATCGATCGTGGTTCGCGCGTCGTGGTTCTCGGGCTCAACGGCGCGGGGAAGACGACGCTGCTGCGCCTGCTGGCGGGCGCGGAGACCGCGGATGCCGGCGCGCTGGAGCCGGGCCATGGTCTCAAGCTCGGATACTTCGCGCAGGAGCACGACACCCTGGATGATCACGCGACGGTGTGGGAGAACATCCGTCATGCCGCTCCGGATACGGGGGAGCAGGAGCTGCGCGGAATCTTGGGTGCGTTCATGTTCAGTGGCCCGCAGCTGGAGCAGCCGGCTGGGACGCTGTCCGGCGGTGAGAAGACCCGTCTGGCCCTGGCGGGTCTGGTGGCCTCGACCGCGAATGTGCTGCTGCTCGACGAGCCGACCAACAACCTGGATCCCGCCTCACGCGAACAGGTTTTGGACGCGCTACGCAGTTACCTGGGGGCGGTCGTTCTCGTCACACACGACCCGGGAGCCGCTGAAGCATTGAATCCACAACGCGTTGTGTTGTTGCCGGATGGCACCGAAGACTACTGGTCGGACGAGTACCGGGACCTCATCGAGCTGGCCTGACCATTTCTCGTACGCCATCCGCGTCTCGTGCACCTGCGTGATCACATTTGCGCTATGGTGCAACCGGGTCGAGCCGTCCACAGGGGCAGCGGCATGGAGTCGGGAGAGAGGTCGCGATGGCCAAAACACGCGACGAGGAGCGTGCCGAGCTGAAAGCGGCATACGAGAAGGGCGCGAGCATTCGTACGCTCGCCGCGGGCACGGGCCGGTCGTATGGTTACGTGCATCGCGCTCTCGTGGAATCGGGTGCCACCCTACGCGGGCGCGGTGGCCCGAATCGGCGCGGCCGCAAGGCGTAACTGGCGTTCGACACGCAGTGTGCCCGTTGAGCTTTCGGGTGCCAATTGTTGCTACCGTTATGCGATGCGAGGACAAGGCGGTATCCGGAACATTGGTGTGCTGGTGCTGGCGGCCATGACGGCATCCGGTTGCGCCGGTGAGGTGCGCCGGCTGGGCGACTCGGTGTCGCCCGTGGCCACGACGACGGCGCTGCCGCAAACCTCAACACCTGCCCCCGAGACGTTCCGCGTCACGGCCTGCGAGACGGTCAGCGGCGGTGGCGGCAAGAATGTGGCCACTCTGCTGCGCGACGTCCGCGTGGGTAAGCAGGACGACTACGACAGGGTCACTTTCGAATTCGGGCCGGATGCCAAGGCTGACCCTAAGAACAAGGTGGCGCTCGATCAGCTGGTGGTTCCCAAGTACTCGGTGGACAGCCCGGCCAGCGTCTCGGCGGGGCCCAAGGGAGACAACGTCATCGTCGCCGGTAGCGCATTGCTCGGCGTGTTGTTCGACGGGGCGTCCGCGCATGAGACTGATAAGCCCATCCGTTCGTATCCGGGCCCGAGCGAGATCAAGCCGAAGGATTTCCCGATCCTGGCCGAGGCCAAGCAAGGCGAGGACTTCGAGGGGAAGGTTCGGTGGGCGCTGGGTCTGAATAAACAGCGCTGCCCCGAGGTGAGCACGCTGACCAATCCGCCTCGGCTGGTGGTGGATCTGCCGCACTAAGGGGTTTGTGACCGGGCACCATCGCCCGGCCCACGGTTAGCCACGGGGGACAATCCCCGGTCGAACGCCAGCGGTACGGCGTCGAACGCCGTACATTCGCTAACCATGTATCGATACCTGGTACCACTTGTACTGGTAGTCGGGCCGCTCGTGGGTGCCCCGCAGGCGGCGGCCGCACCCGCGTGCCCGATAGTGACCGACGGCGGCGCCGAGAACTATGCCAATATCCTGCACGATGTGCGCATCGAAACTCTCGATGACCTGGACAGGGTGACGTTCAGCTTCGGAGCGGACAAGCTGGCGCCGCCGGTAGGGCCGGTGACCTATTGGCAGGCCCCACCATTCTCGGTCACACCGGTCGACGGGGGATACGCGGTGGCATTCCGCGGCGCGGCGGCGCACGACACCATCATGGGGACCGTCGACCATCCCGAGAACCGGCACGTGAAGTCATTTCCGCAACCCGATGATCTCGGAGCGCCTCCCGGCTCTGCGGTGGTCCGATCGGCTCGTCTCATGCAGGACGCGGACATCTTCAAAAACAAGAACGGCGTGATGGCGTGGAAGGTCGCGGCACAGGCGCCCAAATGCCCAGTCGTGTACATCGCCGACACGCCCGCCCGGGCCGTCATCGACTTTCCGCACTAATCCGCAGGCAGGCGGGAAACATCGTGCAGGTGATGCACCGGATCGTGCACGAAGTACAGACCCAGTGTCGCGACGGTGAAAATCGAACCGTTGCTTCGTCTCCCGCGTCGCTGTAAGGTCGACTCGGGCACATCGGAGAAGGCGGCGGCGATGGCTTCGCCCGCCGCGGCGAGTTCGACGGCTACCGCCTGTGGATCCTGCTCGGCATACCGGTCCTCGACGGCCGTCTTGTCCTGGTCCCAGTTCTCGAACAAGGGGTTGTCCTCGGCGAGCATGAGCTGCAGCCGGGTCAGGAAGATGCGGAACACGTCGCGGACGTGCGCTCCGTACTCCAGCGCCGACCAGGTCTGCTCGTCGGGGCGTACCCGCACCCGGGGCTGGGCCAGCACCCGCTGCCAGGCCCTCAGGTTATCCCGGACGATATCCGGTATCCGCGCGAATGATGTTGCGGCGGGATCAAATCCGCATTCACCGCAGGGGCGTTCGAGGACCCAGGTCCAGTCCTTGGAGTCAGGCGTGATCGGCACGGCGCACCGAATCCTCGACGAGATCCAACACGCGGCTGAGGCTTTCGGTGGATTCACCGGCGGCCAGGCGTGCCACCAGGCCGTCGAGCACCAGATCCAGATAGCCCAAAATCACCTCGCTGGACACGTCCTCACGCAGTCGGCCGGCCTTCTTCTGGCGTTGTAGCCGTGCCAAGGTGGCGGTGTTGAGCTCTTCGGAACGCTGGTTCCAGCCCCGCCGGAATTCGGGATCATTGCGCAACTTGCGGGCGATCTCTAAACGCGTTGCCAGCCAATCGAATTGATCCGGATCGGCCAGCATATCGCGCATCACCTGCACCAGGCCCTCGCGGCTGGCGACGTTCGCCATCCGCTCGGCATCCTCGCGGGCGAGCGCGAAGAACAAGGTGTCCTTGTCGCGGAAATGGTGGAAGATCGCCCCCCGCGACATGCCGATGGTGTGCTCCAGGCGGCGCACGGTGGCACCGTCGTACCCATACTCGGCAAAACAGCGCCGCGCGCCATCGAGGATCTGGCGGCGACGAGCCGCGAGGTGATCCTCGCTAACGCGCGGCACTGTTGGTCAGCCGTTTCTAGCCGGCCAGCATGTTCCGCAGCACGTACTGCAGGATGCCGCCGTTGCGGTAGTAGTCGGCTTCACCGGGGGTGTCGATTCGGACCACCGCGTCGAACTCGACCTGGAAAGACACAGTGCCGTCTTCTGCAAGTCTCTTCGCGGTCACGTGCACGGTCTTGGGCGTCGAACCCTCGTTGAGCTTCTCGATACCGCTGATGTCGTAGGTCTCGGTGCCATCGAGCTTGAGCGAGGCCGCCGACTCTCCGGCCGGGAACTGCAGCGGAATGACGCCCATACCAATCAGATTCGACCGGTGGATGCGCTCGAAGGACTCGGTGATGACGGCCTTGACGCCCAGCAGGCGGGTGCCCTTGGCGGCCCAGTCACGCGAGGATCCGGAGCCGTACTCCTTGCCGCCCAGCACGACCAGCGGAATGCCGACCTTCTGGTAGTTCACCGAAGCGTCGTAGATGAAGGCCTGCGGACCACCCTCCTGGGTGAAGTCGCGCGTGTAACCGCCCGAGACGTCGTCCAGGAGCTGGTTGCGCAGCCGGATGTTCGCGAAGGTGCCTCGCACCATCACCTCATGGTTACCGCGACGCGAACCCAGCGAGTTGTAGTCCTTGCGGTCCACGCCATGCTCGTCGAGGTACTGCGCGGCCGGGGTGCCCGACTTGATGGAACCCGCGGGTGAGATGTGGTCGGTGGTCACCGAGTCGCCGAGCAGGGCGAGTACGCGCGCTCCCGTGATGTCGGTGACGGGCGTGGGCTCCAGTGGCATCCCGTCGAAGTACGGGGCCTTGCGCACGTAGGTGGACGTGTCGGCCCACTCGAAGGTGTTGCCTTCGGGGGTGGGCAGTCCGCGCCAGCGCTCGTCGCCCTTGAAGACGTCGGCATAGGAGTCGGTGAACATCTGGCGGTTGATCGACGAGGCGATGGTCTCCTCGATTTCCAAGGCGGTCGGCCAGATGTCCTTGAGGAACACGTCGTTACCGTCGTGGTCCTGGCCGAGCGGGTCGGTGTCGAAGTCGAAGTCCATGGTGCCCGCGATGCCGTAGGCGATGACCAGCGGCGGGGAGGCCAGGTAGTTCATCTTGACGTCGGGGGAGATGCGCCCTTCGAAGTTGCGGTTACCGGAGAGCACCGCGGTCACCGACAGGTCGTTGTCGTTGATGGCCTTGGAGATCTCGTCGGGCAGCGGGCCGGTGTTACCGATGCACGTGGTGCAGCCGTAGCCGCCCAGGTAGTAGCCCAGCTTCTCCAGGTATGGCCACAGCGCAGCCTTGTTGTAGTAGTCGGTGACGACCTGCGACCCGGGGGCCATGTTCGTCTTGACCCACGGCTTGGTGGTCAGACCCTTCTCGACGGCCTTCTTGGCCAGCAGTGCGGCACCCAGCATCACCGACGGGTTGGACGTGTTGGTGCAGGAGGTGATGCCCGCGACCACGACCGCGCCATGGTCCAGAACGAAGTTGCCGCGCTCGGCGGAGGTCACCTTGACCGGCTTGGACGGGCGGCCCTCGCCACCATTGGCTGCCGACGGAATGACCGCGTCATCCTCGGCGAAGGACAGCACCGCGGTGTCGCTGGCCGGGAACGACTCCTCAACCGCCTCGTCGAGCTGGGTGTGCGGTGCGGGGTGGTTTTCCTCCACGTAGTTGTGGATGTCCTTGCGGAAGGCGTTCTTCGCGTCAGACAGCTCGATGCGGTCCTGCGGACGCTTGGGCCCGGCGATGGACGGCACGACGGTGGAGAGGTCGAGTTCCAGGTACTCCGAGAAGGCGGGCTCGTGATCGGCGTCGTGCCACATGCCCTGTTCCTTGGCGTACGCTTCGACGAGCGCCAGCTGCTGATCGTCGCGGCCGGTCAGGCGCAGGTAGTTGATGGTCTCGTCGTCGATCGGGAAGATCGCTGCGGTAGAGCCGAATTCGGGGCTCATGTTGCCCAGCGTGGCGCGGTTGGCCAGTGGCACCTCGGCCACACCCTTGCCGTAGAACTCGACGAACTTGCCCACCACACCGTGCTTGCGCAGCATGTCGGTGACGGTCAGCACCACGTCGGTGGCGGTGACGCCCGGCTGGATCTCACCGGTGAGCTTGAAGCCGACGACGCGCGGGATCAGCATCGAGACCGGCTGGCCGAGCATGGCGGCCTCTGCCTCGATACCGCCGACACCCCAGCCAAGGACGCCGAGGCCGTTGACCATCGTGGTGTGCGAGTCGGTGCCCACACAGGTGTCCGGGTAGGCCTGCCCGTTCCTCGTGAAGATGGTCCGGGCCAGGTACTCGATGTTGACCTGGTGCACGATGCCGGTGCCCGGGGGGACGACCTTGAAATCGTCGAAAGCGCCTTGGCCCCAACGCAAGAACTGGTAGCGCTCGGCGTTGCGCTCGTACTCGAGCTCCACATTGCGCTCGAAGGCGTCGGCAGTGCCGAAGACATCGAGGATCACCGAGTGGTCGATGACCATCTCGGCGGGGGACAGCGGGTTGACCTTGTCGGGGTCACCGCCGAGTGCGGAGACGGCCTCACGCATGGTGGCCAGGTCGACGACACAGGGCACGCCGGTGAAGTCCTGCATGACCACCCGGGCCGGGGTGAACTGGATCTCCACGCTCGGCTCCGCCGAGGGGTCCCAGTCGGCCAGCGCCAGGACATGGTCCTTGGTGATGTTCGCGCCGTCCTCGGTGCGTAACAGGTTCTCCGCCAACACTTTCAGGCTGTACGGCAGTTTCTCGGTACCGGGTACGGCGTTCAGTCGGAAGATCTCATACGACTCGTCACCAACCTGCAGAGTGCCGCGTGCGCCGAAGGAATTCACCGATTCGTTGCTAGTCACATCAGCTCCAAAGCTCGCTCGAAGGCCACCCGCCGGCGGGCTGTGCCAGGCGGGGTTCCGGAGGCGCCACCGCAGATGGCTGCCTTCCGTCGTCAGTCTAACAGTACGCTTGTCCCGTAATAAGGGGGATGCCCAAATTTCACACCCCGTTCCCGCGCTGGCACTCGTCATCTTCGTAGTGGGTGCCGATATGCACGCAAAATGCGGCGTGTCTGCGCGCGCAACGCCGCGCACGGTGGGGGTTAGATTGATCGCGTGACGCCGCAGCACTTGCCGACCATCATCCCCGCCGAGCTCTGCCAGGCGGTGGGCGTGTCCGTCCAGACCGCGGGTACCGATCCGATGGGCTGGTCGGCCAAGTGCCTGGAGATGGCGCGCGCGGATGTCAACGAGGATGGCGTGGCCGCCCCCGCCGCGGATGTCCCCGGATTGAAGGACGTCGTCGCGAAGGCGCATGCCAAGAACATCGACCTGAAGGTCATCTCGCTTCCCGGTAATCCCTGGATCGACACACCGCTGCGCGATATCGCCACCGAGATCGGCAAGGACCATCCGGACGCGACGATCCTCGTCATTAGCCCGTCGTACGCCGGTACCTACAGTGCGAAGTTCGACAGGGTGACGTTGGAGGCTGGGCAGGATGTCGCCAAGACCGGCAATCCGGTGCTCTCCGCCAACAACTTCGTAGACGAGCTCGGGCGTGAGCACTTCTCGTGGACCGCGCTGACCATTGTGCTTGTCCTGTTCGTGGCCGCGGTCTGCACGGGAATTACACTCCTGCGCGGCCGATTTGCGAATGACTCGGTTAAGTAACGATTTGCAAACCATTCGCGCAGCCTGTTTCGCCACGAAATAGCCGCGCGCAGTATGGAACCCGGATGATCTGCCGATATTCAATTCAGGTCAATTAACCGCCCGAAGGCGTCTCTGCAATTGCCTGTCAGTGGCCAATTAATTACACATATGTAATTTGTGACTAAAGTTTCATTAGTTGCCAAAGTGACGTACGGTGCAAGTGGCGCCAAAGTGGTTAGTGCGTCTTATGTGACAACTGGGAGCGTGTCGGGGAAGGGCCGCTATGACCGAGAAGGCTCGCCGAGCGCCAAAGATCGAGGAGACGGCAGACCGAATGAAACGGACAGTCCCGCAGCATTTCGCGGACCGTTTCGCGGTGCGTGGCAAACGAACCGTGGCAGTCGCCCTGGTCGTGCCCTCGCTGATGGCCGCGAGTCTGATGATGTGGCCCAACACCCTTGCGGTCACGTCCGCAGAACCCAATGACATGGCCTCGCTGATCAGTCAACTGGCCGACACCAACCAGCAGATCGAACAGCTCACCGCTGACGTGCAGACCCAACAGGAGTCCATCAACAAGGGATTGGTCGATCTTCAGGACGCGCGTGACAAGGCGGCCGGAGCAGCCCAGGCGGTCGCAGAGGGGCAGCAGGCCGTCGACACCGCCAATGGCGCGATCGTCGAAGCGCAGGGCAAGTTCGACCGGATGGCCGCGGCCACGTACATGGCCGGCCCCTCGGGTTCGTACCTGACCGCTACCAGCCCCGACGACGTGGTGCGTCTGGCCTCGGTGACCAAGAGTGTCGAGGCGAGCTCGCAGACCGTCATGGACAACCTGCGCCGCGCACGTACAGAGCAGGTCAACAAGGAATCGCAGGCGCGGGCCATCCAGGAGAAGGCCGACCAGGCCGCCGCTGACGCACAGAAGCAGCAGGACGACCTGGTGTCGGCGATGAAGGATGTACAGAAGAAGCTCGAAGCGCAGCGCGGAACCGCGTCGGAGTTGGCGGCCAAGAAGAAGAGCGCCGAGGCGCAGCTAGCCGCCGCCCGTGGGCCGGAGTTCGCGGCGTCGACGGCGACCGCCCGGGTGGTCAATCCGAGTGCCGCCATCGCGGGTAATGGCAACGAGTGGACCGAGGGGCCGGCTCCTGCTGCCGCAGCCGGTGGCCAATGGGATACCACGCTTCCGATGATCGCCAGCGCCAACGTGCCGACCGATCCGACGCAGACCATCAACATGGTGTTGGGCATCGGCAACACCGCAGCCAACGTCGGCCAGTCCGCGGTGTGCGGTGTGATCGGAATGTTCTGCCCCAAAGCTGCCCCGGCGGCGGCGGCTTCCAGCGAGGGTGGCGAGTACCTCCCCAAGGTCTACGGCCGGGAGAATGTGGAGCGGGTGATCGCCCGCGCCGGTAGCGCGATGAACACGCCGTACTCGTGGGGTGGTGGTTCCTACAACGGTCCGACCCGCGGAATCGACTCGGGTGCAAATACTGTCGGCTATGACTGCTCTGGACTGATGATGTACGGGTTCGCCGCGGTCGGCATCAGACTCAGGCACTACACCGGATATCAGTACAACTCCGGGCGCAAGGTGCCCAGTGCGCAGATGAAGCGCGGCGACATGATTTTCTACGGCCCCAACGCAAGCCAGCACGTTGCGTTGTACCTCGGCAACGGTCAGATGCTCGAAGCGCCGAACACCGGCGATGTGGTCAAGGTGTCGCCGGTTCGCACCAGCGGCATGACGCCCTTCGTAACCCGATTGATTGAGTGGTAGAACCTGTGAACACAGCGAAAACGACCAGATTGCTCAAAGTTCAGGGCCTCTTCGTCGTGCGTGCGGCCCTCGCGGTGGGGATCGCTGTCGCACTGGTGCTGTTCATGGGTGTCCCGCGGGCCTCAGCCGATGACAACCCGATCAGCCCGAATGTTGGCACTGCCTTCCTGAACGCCCTCGGGCTGAACCCGTCGGGCGGCGACTGGGACAACACACTGCCCTTCGCGGGGCCGAGTCAGGGCGCCGACCCCACGAAGATCATGAACGGGGTGATGGGGGTCGGACAGACCGCGCTGGGTGCGTTGGGCATCGGCGGTAACCGCGCGTCTGCGGGAGCCGGACGTCCACTCGTGTACGGCCGTCAGGCGGTGGAAGCGGTGATCCAGCGCGGCGGTACGCAGCTTGGTGTCCCGTACTCGTGGGGTGGCGGCACCGTGCGCGGGCCCAGCGGGGGCGTGGACTACGACGCCGGCAAGGTGGGCTATGACTGCTCCGGCTTCACCATGTTCTCCTACGCGGCAGCCGGCGTGAAGCTGCCCAAATACTCGGGTGATCAGTACAACGCGGGCCAGAAGATTCCTGTCTCGCAGGCGAAGCGCGGCGATCTGCTGTTCTACGGCCCGGGCGGTTCACAGCACGTGGTGATCTACCTCGGCAACGGTCAGATGCTGGAAGCCAGCGGCAGCGCGGAGAAGGTGACGGTGTCGCCCGTGCGCACCGGAGGCATGACTCCCTATGCCGTGCGCATCATCGCGTGGTAGCTCTTCTGATCCTTCGGGTGAGCTAGAACGGCGCGCCAGCGAACGGGTACGTGGACCAAATCCCGGGATGCTGGAATAGTGGACCGGAGGCGCCGCCCAGGGCTGGGTGCCGCTCATATGCACATGGCCACCAAGAAGCCACCGAAATAGCACGGAATCGTCAGGCAGAGCCGGAGGGAAGTTGATGTCATCACCAGGGTCACCAGGGGGAGGTGCCGGGTACTCCGGCGGAAGCGCCGGTCCCGCGCCGCACGCCCCGCAGGGTCCGACATCACCGGCCCTGGCCGCCGAGGTGCAGAACCTCGAGCGCGCCATCTTTGAGGTCAAGCGCGTCATCGTGGGCCAGGACCGACTGGTCGAGCGAATTCTCGTCGGCCTGCTCGCCAAGGGACACGTGTTGCTCGAGGGTGTGCCCGGCGTTGCCAAGACGCTGGCGGTCGAGACCTTCGCCAAGGTGGTGGGCGGCTCGTTCTCCCGTGTCCAGTTCACACCGGACCTGGTGCCCACCGACATCATCGGTACCCGCATCTACCGCCAGGGCAAGGAGGAGTTCGATACCGAGCTCGGACCGGTGGTCGCCAACTTCCTGCTGGCCGACGAGATCAACCGTGCGCCCGCCAAGGTGCAGTCGGCACTGCTCGAGGTCATGGCCGAACGGCATGTCTCCATCGGCGGCAAGACCTATCCGATGCCCAAGCCCTTCCTGGTGATGGCCACGCAGAACCCCATCGAGAACGAGGGCGTGTACCCGCTGCCCGAGGCTCAGCGCGACCGTTTCCTGTTCAAGATCAACGTCGACTACCCGACCGTTGAGGAAGAGCGCGAGATCATCTACCGGATGGGTGTCACGCCGCCGGAGCCCAAGCAGATCCTGTCCGCTGACGCGCTGCTGCGCTTGCAGGACCTCGCGGCCAACAACTTTGTGCACCACGCCCTGGTCGACTATGTGGTCCGGGTCATCTCGGCCACCCGCAATCCCGCGCAGTTCGGGCTCGGCGACGTCGCCAACTGGATCTCTTACGGCGCGAGCCCGCGTGCCTCGCTGGGCATCATCGCGGCCTCCCGGGCACTGGCTTTGGTGCGGGGGCGTGACTACGTGATCCCACAGGACGTCATCGAGGTCATCCCGGATGTGCTGCGCCACCGCCTGGTGATGAGCTACGACGCGCTGGCCGACGAGGTTTCCGCCGACACCGCGATCAACCGGATTTTGCAGACGGTTGGCCTGCCGCAGGTGAATGCCGTTCCACAGCAAGGACATTCGGTGCAGCCGGCGATGGTGGGGACAAACGGCCCGGTCCCGGCCACCCATAACGCCGCGCCCAGGTGAGCACACCCAGTCCGGGCAACGCCCGGCCGGTAGACATCCCGTCCCTGCGTCGGGGCGAGATCCGTGATCCGCAGTTGTCGGCGGCGCTGCGGACCTTGGAACTGAAGATCCGTCGCAAGCTCGACGGGGTGCTGCACGGTAACCACCTCGGTCTGATTCCCGGCCCGGGATCGGAGCCGGGGGAGTCCAGGCTGTATCAACCCGGTGACGACGTGCGCCGGATGGATTGGTCAGTGACCGCGCGGACTACCAGCCCGCACGTCCGCCAGATGATCGCGGACCGCGAGCTGGAGACGTGGCTCGTGGTCGACATGTCGGCCAGCCTGGACTTCGGGACGACTAACTGCGAGAAGCGCGACCTTGCGGTCGCGGCGGCCGCGGCCATCATCTTCCTCAACAGTGGTGGCGGCAACAGGCTCGGTGCGCTGATTGCCAATGGGGACAAGATTGTTCGGCTACCGGCGCGCTCCGGACGCGCTCACGAGCAGGACATCCTGCGCAGCATCGCCACCATGCCCAAGGCGCCATTGGGTGTCCGGGGCGACCTGTCGCTGGCGATCGACGCATTGCGACGGCCGGAGCGCCGCCGTGGCATGGCCGTCGTCATCAGCGACTTCCTTGGCCCCATCAACTGGATGCGGCCACTGCGCGCCATCGGTGCCCGCCATGAGGTGCTTGGCATCGAGGTCCTCGATCCCCGCGACATGGAGCTCCCAGACGTCGGCGAGGTGCTGTTGCAGGACGCCGAGACCGGAGTCACCAAGGAGTACCGGATCGATGAGAATCTTCGCCGGGACTTCGAACAGGCAGCGGCCAGGCATCATGAAGAGGTGGCACGCACATTGCGCCGTTGCGGTGCACCGCTTTTGAGCCTGCGGACCGACCGTGACTGGATTAACGACATCGTGAGATTTGTCTCCCAACAGCGCCGTGGTGCGGTGGCCGGGACGGGGGCGGGGGCTCGATGAGCGATCTGCCGTTCTTCGGGCCGATGACTCTCACGGGCTTCACCCACCCGTGGTTCTTCCTGGTACTACTGCTGGTGGCGGCGCTGGTCGGGCTGTATGTGTTTGCGCAGTATCTGCGGGAGAAGCGCGTGCTGCGCTTCGCGAACACCGAGCTATTGGACTCGGTGGCCCCGACTCGGCCTCGCGCCTGGCGGCACGCGGCGACAGCGCTCCTGGTGGTCGGCCTGCTGGTGCTGACCATCGCGCTGGCAGGCCCGAGTCATGACGTGAGGATTCCGCGCAACCGCGCTGTGGTGATGCTCGTTATCGACGTTTCTCGGTCCATGGAATCGACCGACGTCGCTCCCAGTCGCCTGGGCGCCGCGAAGGAAGCCGGTAAGGAATTCGCCCGCAATCTCACCCCGGGTATCAACCTGGGCCTCATCGCCTATGCCGGCACCGCGACAGTGCTCGTCTCACCCACGACCAACCGGGACGCCACCGTAAACGCCCTGGATAACCTGCAGCTCGCGGATCGCACCGCCACCGGTGAGGGCATCTTCACGGCACTGCAGGCCATTGCGACGGTGGGTGCTGTGATCGGCGGCGGTGACAAGGCGCCTCCGGCGCGCATCGTGTTGATGTCCGACGGTAAGGAAACGGTTCCGTCGAACCCCGACAATCCGAAGGGTGCCTACACCGCGGCGCGTACCGCCAAGGATCAGCAGGTGCCGATTTCGACGATCGCGTTCGGCACCAAGGACGGGTACGTCGAGATCAACGGGCAGCGTCAGAACGTCCCGTACGCCCCCGACATGATGGAGAAGGTGGCCAAGCTATCGGGTGGGGAAACCTACACGGCGTCTACGCTCGGCCAGCTCAAGGAGGTGTACGCCAACCTGCAGCAGCAGATTGGGTACGAGACGATCCGCGGCGATGCCAGCGTCGGGTGGTTGCGCCTGGGTGCGTTGCTGGTGCTCGCGGCGGCCTTCGTCGGACTAGTGATCAACCGGCGTCTACCCAACTGATTCGGTGTCCGCCCGGCGGTTCGGTTGGGCCAGTCGGTTAGGCCAAAGTCTAAGAAGACGATAAATTGACTCTCATGTCTGATGCTCTGGGCGCTAGCGTCGTCCGTCCCGCCTTTGTCTCTCGTTCTGTCCTGATTACCGGTGGTAACCGGGGTATCGGCCTGGCGATCGCGCAGCGTCTTGCCGACGACGGACACAAGGTGGCGGTGACCCACCGCGGGTCCGGTGTGCCGGAGGGCCTGTTCGGGGTGGAGTGCGATGTCACCGACAACGCCGCCGTCGACCGGGCCTTCAAAGAGGTCGAGGAGCACCAGGGCCCCGTCGAGGTGTTGGTGTCCAATGCCGGTATCGCGCAGGACGCATTCCTGATGCGGATGACCGAGGAGAAGTTTGAGCAGGTCATCAACGCGAACTTGACCGGGGCGTTCCGGGTCGCGCAGCGTGCCTCGCGCACTATGCAGCGGAAGCGCTTCGGCCGGATGATCTTCATCGGTTCGGTCTCGGGCACCTGGGGAATCGGCAATCAGGCCAACTATGCGGCCTCCAAGGCCGGCGTCATTGGCCTGGCACGCTCGATCGCCCGGGAGCTCTCCAAGGCGGGCGTCACCGCCAATGTCGTCGCGCCTGGCTTCATCGACACCGAGATGACCCGCGCGCTCGATGAGCGGGTCCAGGAGGGCGCACTCGAGTTCATCCCGGCCAAGCGGGTGGGCACTGCGGCCGAGGTCGCCGGGGTGGTCAGCTTCCTGGCGTCCGAAGATGCCAGTTACATCTCCGGTGCGGTCATCCCGGTTGATGGCGGCATGGGCATGGGCCACTAGGTACGGGAATTCCGCGGCGATGCGCCGCATGCGCGACGAGCAGTACGACGAGCGAGAACACAACTAAGGAGAATCGTGGCAGGGCTACTTGAGGGCAAGCGGATCCTGGTGACGGGCATCATCACCGATTCGTCGATCGCATTCCACATCGCAAAGGTCGCGCAGGAACAGGGGGCACAGCTGGTGCTCACCGGGTTCGACCGGTTGCGCCTCATTGA
Source organism: Mycobacterium sp. D16Q16 (assembly GCF_002013745.1). Lineage (NCBI taxonomy): Bacteria > Bacillati > Actinomycetota > Actinomycetes > Mycobacteriales > Mycobacteriaceae > Mycobacterium > Mycobacterium sp. D16Q16. Next base: position 47,081 of record NZ_MAEY01000019.1, on the reverse strand, counting down.
ACGCATCACTCAGCGCCTTCCAGAGCCGGCGCCGCTGCTGGAGCTCAATGTGCAGGACGAGAAGCACCTGGACAGCCTTGCCGAGCGCGTCACCGAGGTGATCGGCGAAGGCAACAAGCTCGATGGCGTGGTGCACTCCATCGGTTTCATGCCGCAGACCGGCATGGGCTTGAATCCGTTTTTCGAGGCGCCGTTTGAGGACGTGTCCAAGGGCTTCCACATCTCGGCGTTCTCCTACGCATCGCTGGCCAAGGCAGTGTTGCCGATCATGAACCGCGGCGGCAGCATCGTGGGCATGGACTTCGATCCGACCCGCGCGATGCCGTTCTACAACTGGATGACCGTGGCCAAGAGCGCACTGGAATCGGTCAACCGGTTCGTCGCGCGCGAGGCGGGCGCTGCTGGCATTCGTTCGAATCTTGTTGCGGCCGGTCCTATTCGGACGCTCGCCATGAGTGCGATCGTCGGCGGTGCACTGGGCGATGAGGCCGGCAAGCAGATGAGCGTGCTTGAGGACGGCTGGGACCAGCGTGCCCCGATCGGCTGGGATATGAAGGACCCCACACCGGTCGCCAAGACCGTGTGTGCCCTGCTTTCGGATTGGCTGCCCGCGACCACCGGCGACATCATCTTCGCCGACGGTGGCGCGCACACACAGCTGCTCTGACCAGCGGACATTCGGCCGTGTTATTCGACGCTGTGCTCCTGCTGTCCTTCGGTGGTCCCGAGGGGCCGCAGGAAGTTCGGCCCTTCCTGGAGAACGTGACGCGCGGCCGCGGGGTTCCGCCGGAACGTCTCGACGAAGTGGCCGGGCACTACTTCCATTTCGGCGGCGTCTCGCCGATCAACGGAATCAATCGAGCGCTGATCGAGGAGATCTCGCGTCAACTAGAACTGGCCGGGCGCCCGCTGCCGGTGTTCTTCGGTAACCGCAATTGGCATCCCATGGTGGAAGAAACCGTTGCCGATATGCGCGACAAAGGGATTCAGCGGGCTGCCGTCTTCACGACTTCTGCCTGGGGTGGCTACTCGGGATGCACGCAGTACGTAGAGGATATCGCCCGGGCCCGCGCCGCGGTGGGGGACGGGGCGCCCGAGTTGGTGAAGCTTCGTCAGTACTTCGACCACCCGGCATTGGTGCAGCTGTACGCCGAGGCGGTCGTCGCCGCGGCTTCGGGCCTGCAGGGTGCACCTCGGCTGGTGTTCACCGCGCATTCGATCCCGATAGCCGCCGACCAGCGGCACGGCCCCGAGCTCTATAGCCGCCAGGTGCACTACCTCGCCGAGTTGGTCGCCGATGCCGCCGGATATCAGGATTACGACGTGGTGTGGCAGTCCCGCTCGGGCCCGCCACAGGTGCCATGGCTGGAGCCGGACATTGTTGATCATCTTGCGGCACTCAAAGATCGAGGAATCCGATCCGTGGTTGTGGCGCCGATCGGATTCGTGTCGGACCACCTGGAGGTGGTGTGGGACTTGGACAACGAGGCGCAGGAGTACGCGGCCGCGCACGACATCGAGTTCGCGCGGGCGGGGACACCGGGGGCAGACGAGCGATTCGCGCGCATCGCTGTGGACTTGATCGCTGAGATCGCAGATGGCCAGGCCCCGCTGCGTGCGGCGGGCAAGAATCCGGCCCCGGGATACGGGTTCAGCGTGAACGGCGCCCCATGTTCGCCCCTGTGCTGCGGCCGGCCGGAGGCCTAGGGCGCGGCGCCGATGATGGCGGCCGCGGCGGCCATCCGCGCCTCGCGCACCAGAATGACGAGAGGGCGTAACGCGTCGGCGACCGTTCCGTCGTCGAGCGCCCCGGGTGACTCCATGATCTCAGCCGCTGCCGTGGCAATGGCCTCAACCTGGTTGGCTGAATCGAGCACGCGGACCGCCCGGTGTGGCGCGTAGTCCGGCAGGCGGTGCCCGCGTAGCGTGGACAGCACATCTTCGACCAGGGAGCGAGGGTCGGCGTCCGTTGGGCCGACAACCCGATCCACGCGGCTGAGTGTCGCCGTGGCCGTTCGGACTGCCTGGCGTAGTTGATATTCGGCCTCGCCGAGGTCCGGGACCGCTTGTGCGGGGATGCGGGCAGGGAGCGAATACACCGTCCAGGACAGGCCGACCGTCTCGCCGCGGTCCTCGTCGTACTCCACGGCGGGAACCAATCCAATTGGGGTGGAATTGTTTTGGCGGTCGCTGAGCACAATCGCCTCGCTTGCCTCCATCGCATCACGCTGAAACTGGGTATTGGCGGGCAGACCCCGAGGGTCGCCGGGTGCGGGCAGAATCACCTGGATATCGGGCGAGCCGTGCGGCTGACCGGTCGCGGTACGGACCGTCTGCAGTAGGCCGATGGGGCCGTTATCGTCCATATCTGGCCACGAGAGACCCGTGTGCCCGGCGGCCACCGCGTCGTACGCGGTGACTAAATGTCTTGGCGCCCATGCGATGAGGGCGTCGATGACGTCGTCCGGCGCCGCGCGGCCCGCCAGCCACGCGCTTGCCCACACCGCCAGGGACACACTCGGATTCGCCATAGTGCTCGCAGTCTAAGGCTCCGTATCCGCCCCCACCAGTTGCCCACGCGGTCTAATGTGGAGCCATGCCGATTGTGTGGCTCGTCGCAGGCATCCTGCTCGCGGCCGCCGAGCTGATGACAGGTGACATGTTCCTGTTGATGCTGGGCGGTTCGGCGCTGGTCACGGCCGGTGCCGGGTGGGCGTTCGACATGCCGCTGTGGGCCGAGGGGCTGGTCTTCGTCATCAGCGCGGTGATTCTGCTGGTCGGTGTGCGGCCGGCGCTGCGGAAACGACTGACGGCAGGCCCGGTCCTGCATACCAATGCCAGGGCATTGGAGGGCAAGAGTGCCATCGTGATTGAACCGGTCGATGACGTCCATGGGCTGGTTCGGCTCGGCGGAGAGATGTGGTCCGCCCGCAGCCTGGAGAAGTCGGGTCGATTCGAACAGGGTGAGACGGTCACGGTTGTTCAGATCGACGGTGCGACGGCGGTTGTCGAGCAGATCTAGCGCAGTAACCTCAGTGACAGGAGTACGGGTATGGGAGTAGCTGCCGGAGCCTTTGTGCTGATCGTCTTGATCATCCTGGGCGTCACCATCGTGCTGAAGTCCGTGGCACTCGTCCCGCAGGCGGAGGCCGCGGTGATCGAGCGCCTGGGGCGGTATTCGAAGACCGTGAGCGGGCAGTTGACCATCCTGGTGCCCTTCGTCGACCGTATCCGGGCCAAGGTCGACCTGCGCGAACGGGTGGTGTCCTTCCCGCCCCAGCCGGTGATCACCGAGGACAACCTGACGGTGAACATCGACACCGTCGTCTACTTCCAGGTCACCAATCCGCAAGCTGCGGTGTACGAGATCAGCAACTACATCGTCGGTGTGGAACAGCTCACCACCACGACGCTGCGCAACGTGGTCGGTGGTATGACGCTGGAGCAGACGCTGACCTCGCGTGATCAGATCAACGGTCAGTTGCGCGGTGTGCTCGACGAGGCCACCGGACGCTGGGGCCTGCGCGTCGCCCGCGTCGAGCTGCGATCCATCGATCCGCCGCCCTCCGTGCAGGAGTCGATGGAAAAGCAGATGAAGGCCGACCGTGAGAAGCGCGCCATGATTTTGTCGGCCGAAGGTGCCAGGCAGGCGGCAATCCTGTCGGCAGAGGGGCAGAAGCAGGCCCAGATCCTCGCCGCTGAAGGTTCCCGGCAGTCGGCGATCCTCGCCGCCGAAGGCGAACGCCAGTCCCGCATCCTCCGTGCCGAGGGTGAGCGTGCCGCCCAATATCTACAGGCGCAGGGCCAAGCCAAGGCCATCGAAAAGGTCTTTGCCGCAGTGAAATCGGGTAAGCCGACTCCAGAGTTGTTGGCGTACCAGTATTTACAGACGTTACCGAAGATGGCCCAGGGTGAAGCCAACAAGGTGTGGCTCATACCCAGTGACTTCGGTTCGGCACTGCAGGGGTTCACCAAGCTGCTGGGTGCCCCAGGATCTGACGGCGTGTTCCGCTATGAACCGTCCCCGGACGATGAGTCCACCGAGCGTCCCGAGGATGACTCCGCAGAGGTTGCCGGGTGGTTCGAAACCAAGACCACGCCCGAAGTCGCTGCGGCAGTGGCCGCTGCGCAATCCGCGGCCCAGGAAATCGGTGCCGCGGATCCCGCGATCGACCCGGCGAGCCGTCACGGACTACCGGGGGCATGACACCCGCAGTGTCGGCACCGGCGTAGTCGCCTTGACAAGCAGATTCCTCCGGCCCATCATGGGTATCGGTTCAGCACCTTGCTAGGTGAGGCTCCTACGTGAATACAGGCCACTGATCTGACGACGTCGAGAGACGCCCAAGGTTAGGACAGGTCTTCCCGGACTAAGGGATGACCCGAAGTGGCTTCCGCGAGCGGACACGTCACGTAGTGCCGAAGCCCTGACGAGAGGGGTGCGTGCCGGGCGGCGTCGTTGTCCGGTATTTCTCTCTTGTGGTCGTTGTTCCGGCAGCAGGCGCCCGCGTGCGCCCCGACGGCAAGGAGGTGAGGCACAACCGTGATATCCGGAGACAGTCCGCATAGACAACAGCTGCCGCATACCTTGCTGCTCGTACGAGGGTGAAACCTCGCTTTAGTCAATACTTTTGACGCTTGCGTTCGGGTATGCGGCTTCCCTAAAAAGGAGTCCGATCATGAGCACAACATTCAACGCAGTACGCCGGGTGTGGACACGGCACCGGCTGACCCCGCAAGAGCGCGCCAATCTGCAGCTGGCCTACTCGCCGCTTGCGGTTGTTTCGGCGTCGCTAGGGGCGCACCCAACGCGGTAGCCCTCAGGGTGCTGCCATCGCAGCCACGCACAGCCGATTCACAGTGCGTGGACATTCGGAATTCATTCGAGCCCAATACGCTTCGGCCGCCCGCTGGGCGGTCGGAGCGTATTGGTTCAAACGCTGAGGAGTCGGCATGGCTACTTCGAATAAGGCGGCGACGCCGCGAGTAATCCAGTTCTCGGATCTGTTGAAGGCTCCGGTTGTTGCGCGCTCCGGCGACACGATCGGCCGGCTGGAGGATGTCATCGTTCGGTTCCGCGGGTCGGATGAGTACCCGCTCGTCACCGGGTACGTGGTCGACATGGGTGGGCGCAGGGTGTTCGTATCCTCGGATGTGATTTCCGTCGTGGCACCGCATCGAATTGAACTGAGTAAGAACAAGGTTGACCTGCGCGGCTTCGAACGCCGCGACGGCGAGTACCTGCTCGACGAGGACGTGCTCGACCATCGGTTCATCGACGTGGACAATGCCGAGCTGGTGCACGCCTACGATATCGAGCTCGTGGAAACAGCCGAGGGATGGATACTTGCCCGGCTCGATACGCGCCGTCCCGCAAGATTTTTCGGCCTGATCAAGGCCGGAGCGGGCCAGGCCGGTCGGGATTGGAAGGCATTCGAGCCAATGATCGGCCATGGTGGGTCGCTGCTGGCACGCCGCGTCGGGGGGAGGGTGAACACGCTCAAGCCCGCCGAGATCGCCGACCTGCTCGAGGAGGCCACCAAGGAGGAGGGTGGCGAGATCCTCGACCGCGTCCGTGACAACCCGGAGCTCGAGGCCGATGTGTTCGAGGAACTCGATTCGGACAAGGCCAGCAAGCTGTTCCAAGACATGTCCGATGCCGATGTCGCGGCTCTCCTTGGCCGGATGCGCGCCGACGACGCTGCCGATGCGATCTTCGATCTGCGGCAGTCGCGTCGGCGTGCGGTCTTGGACCTGATGCCGGGACCGCAACGTACCAAGGTGATCACGTTGATGGGGTTCAGCCCCGAGTCGGCCGGTGGTCTGATGAATGTCGACATTGTCTCCTGCGTGCTCGGTAGCACCGCCGGTGATGCTCTTGGTGCGATTTCTGCGGCGAAATCCCTGCAGCCGGAGGCACTCCTGAAGGTGCACGTGATTTCCGATAACGGCGAACTGGTGGGCGTGGTGTCGGTGATCCGGCTTTTGCAGGCCGATCCTGATGCTGCCGTGCAATCGATCATGGACGACGATCCGGTGCGCGTCGCCCCGGAGGCTGACCTGACCGACGTCGCACTGCTCATGGCCGACTACAACCTTGCCTTGATTCCCGTTGTAGACGAGGGAGACAAGGTGCTCGGCGTCGTGACCTATGACGATGTGCTGGCCGCGCTCATCCCGGAAGACTGGCGTCGCCGTGAGCCCGCCCCGCGTCCGGTACGCCAGGTCGCGTCGAGCCAGGACGGAGCCACGCCATGAGCGAAAACGGAATCGTCGACGCCTCCACGGAAAGCCCGGACAACCGCGTTGGTGCTGCGGCACAAGTAGTTACGGCCCAGCCAAGGAGCGCCGTCCTTGATTCGGCCCATCTGGGTGATATCGAAGGTGCGTTCGGCAAGATCAGTGTGAGCGATCCTGGCCAGGCACGCACCTTCAAAACGCGGATGGCGACGATGGCCGCCATCTTGGGGCCGGGCATCATCGTCATGGTCGGCGACAACGATGCGGGTGGTGTTGCGACGTACGCGCAGGCCGGTCAGAGCTATGGGTACAGCTTGCTGTGGGTGCTCTTGTTGCTCATCCCTGTTCTTATCGTCAACCAGGAGATGGTGGTTCGCCTCGGAGCGGTCACCGGAGTCGGACATGCACGGCTGATCAACGAACGATTCGGTCGTGGTTGGGGCTGGTTCTCCGTGGGCGACTTGTTCATCTTGAACTTCCTGACTCTTGTCACCGAATTCATTGGTGTCGCACTGGCTTCGGAGTACCTGGGAGTCTCGAAGTACTACACGGTGCCCCTCGCCGCAATCGCGCTGATTCTCATCATGGCCACCGGTAGCTTCCGCCGGTGGGAGCGCGCCATGTTCGTGTTCATTGTGATCACACTGTTGCAGATCCCCATGTTCTTGATGTCAGATCCGCAGTGGGGAAGGGCCGCCCACGGTTTCGTGGTGCCGGGCATCGACGGCGGAATCAGCTCGGGTGCTGTGCTACTGATCATCGCGATGGTGGGCACCACCGTCGCGCCGTGGCAGTTGTTCTTCCAGCAGTCCAACATCGTGGACAAGCGCATCACGCCGCGGTTCATCGGGTACGAACGCGCCGACACCGTCATCGGATCACTCGTCGTAGTGATCGGCGCCGCCGCCCTGGTCATGACGGCCGATTATGCGGCCCGTGCGACCGGCAACTCGGGCCCGGACAAATGGGGCGACGCTGGCGATGCGGGGATGATCGCCGACTGGCTGGGGCAGGTTCAGCCGTTGTTGGGCAAGATTTTCGCCATCGTCCTGCTGGATGCGTCCATCATCGGAGCGGCCGCAGTCACCCTGGCCACCAGTTACGCGTTCGGTGACACCTTTGGGCTCAAGCACTCTCTGCACCGCAACGTCAAGGACGCCAAACCGTTCTATCTGTCGTACACGGTGATGGTCGGTGTGGGAGCGGCCATTGTGCTGATCCCGAATGCCCCGCTCGGGCTCATGACTACCGCGGTGCAAGCACTGGCCGGCCTGCTCTTGCCCAGCGCGAGTGTGTTCCTGCTGTTGTTGTGCAATGACAAGGCGGTGTTGGGGCCGTGGGTCAACAAGGGGTGGCTCAACGTTGTGGCCGGACTCATCGTCGGTGTGCTGCTGTTCCTTTCCGGCATCTTGATGGCTACGACGCTGTTCCCGGATCTGGACGTCGTACAGGTCGCCGGTGACCTGGCCGTAGGCGTCGCGATACTCGCGGCGCTGGTCGGGATTGGTCTGTGGTGGGCATCGGGGAGACAACGCGCTGATCCGGCGGTCGCCGCGATGAACAAGGCCCTCGAGGGCGTTGACCCGCGGACCTGGCGCATGCCGCCGCTGGCATTGCTCGAACCGGTCTCTTGGAGTCCGGGCACCAAACTGGGGATGCTCGCGCTTAGGGGGTATCTGATTGTGGGCGCCATTCTGTTGGTGGTGAAGGCAATTCAACTCGCGCACGGGAGTTGAGCGACACTACCTTTGGCAATGCGTAATGAAATCGTTGGGAATACGCGGTCGCGCTGGACTGTCTCGGCGCGACCGCGTCCAATGAATGCATGAGTATCCGCGCGTTACGACGTTTCTGGGAGCGCCATCAGTTGACCCCGCAGGAGCGCGCCAACATGCAACTGGCCCACTCGCCGCTGGCGGTCATTTCCGCTTCTCTCGGAGCGCACGCTCCTCACTAGGCAGAATCGGCAGACCTATCGACGACGTGGTGTAGTAGTGGTTCACTGAGGCTATGAGCAATGACGCTTTCATATCTCCCCGAGTCCTCGCTTTGCTGGGTTCCTTCCAGGCTGTGGATGCGGTCCTCTGCGTCCAGCCGGTTCCCTATGTGGCTAAATGTCTTGACGACGTGCATTATCCGCAACACAACCGATGGATCTTCGCGCCGATCAAGGCCGCATCCGCGCTGGGACTGATAGGCGGAATCCGGTTCCCCTGGCTGGCGAAGCTCACACTGATCATGCTCACCGTCTACTTCAGTCTCGCGGTCGGCGCGCACGTGCGGGCACGTGACATGGGTCTGAACGCGATGTCGGCCTCGACACTGCTCACCACATACGGCGTCTTGGCCGCCAGGGGATTGGCGGCGAAATCGTCATGACAGGGCGGCTTTTGGCTAATCCGAAAGTGTTGAGCGCCCTAGCGGTCATCCAGGCCGCTGACGCCGCGGTCTGCGTTCGTCCGATCAGGCCCATCAAAGAGTCATTGGAGAAAGTGGGTTTGCCGCAACGGATCTGGTGGGTCCTGCCGGCCGTCAAGTTGGCGTCGGCAGCGGGGCTGATCGGCGGTATTCGGTGGGCGGCGCTGGGCCGATTGACCACGTTCATGCTCACCATCTACTTCACACTGGCGGTCGGGGCGCACATACGGGTGCGCGACAAGGCGCTCCACGCGCTGCCGGCGGCGAGCCTGTTGGTGTGGTTCGCCGTCCTCGCGGGCAAGGGATTCGAGGAGCGGAAACCTACCGCCTAGCCGCCGACCCGTTCGGGTTCGTCGGAGGTCTCAGGACTGGCGATCTCGGTGTGGGTGCGCTTGTAGCGGCGGATCTCGTAGAGGATGCCCAGAATGCCGACCACTGAGGTCGCCAACGAGACCACGAAAAGTGTGCCGCTGATGTGACCGGTGAGTGCGTCACCGAGCACGACGACAGCCAGAGTGCCGGGGAGCAGACCGACGAAGGTGGCCAGTGTGTAGGGCACCACGCGTACGGCGGAGGCGCCCGCCGCGTAGTTGAGGACCGAGAACGGTACCGCCGGGATGAGCCGCATCGACATCACCGCGATCCATCCGCGACGGCGTAACTGCTCGTCAACGCTCTTCACCGCCGGGCGGTGATGCAGCGTGCTGAGCTTCCACCCCAGCGCGCGCACCCCCCAGAGCGCCAAGACGGCGCTCGCGGTGCTTGCGACGACCGCCAGCAGGACACCGAGCTGCGTTCCGAAGAGCAGCCCGGCAGCGAGGGTGAAGGCGGTGCGCGGGAAGGGCAGCACCGTCACGATGGTGTGCGCGGCCAGGAAGGCGAGCGGGAACCATGGGCCGAGCTCACCAGCCCAATCCCTCATCTGGAGGGCGGTCGGCAGCGGAAGAAACAGCAGGGCCGCGCCCACGATGAGAACGGCCACACCGGTCCACAGCAGCTGACGTCGCGGGATCCGTCGCGCCATCGCGACGCCCGCGCCCCAGACCTGCCGGAATCCCATGATCGTCAAGCCTACGGAGCCCGGATGAACGAAGGGGACAGGACACGGGTGCAGCGGCGGCCACGCCCCCGTACTGGGCAGTAGTCGATGGCGTCATTTAGCCTGATGACTAAGTGTGATAGGCATTTCGGCATGGAGTGCCATATATGTCGCTCGACGACGAGCAGCAGGGAGCAGTTTGGTGACTGTTGAGGTGCCCGAGATTCGACGTGACTTCGCGCGGTGGCAGAAGAACGTCGCCGGAGTCTTGGCCAAGTCGACCCGTAAGGCGGTCGAGGATCTGCCCGCCGACCCCGAGCGACTGCTCGATTCGCCGACATATGACGGGATAGCGATCCGCCCGCTGTACACAGCACTCGACGAGCTTCCCGAGTCGTCGCTACCCGGACAGTGGCCCTTTGTGCGCGGTGGTGACCCGCGGCGCGATGTGAACAGCGGGTGGAAGGTCGCTGAGCGTTTCGATGGCGCGATCGGCACCGATGCTGCCCTCGTGAACGAGGCCATTCTCGATGCGCTCGAGCAGGGGACCAGCGCCATCGTGCTGGCAGGTCTGACACCAGAGGCGGTGGGACGCGCACTGCAGGGGGTGTATCTCGACCTAGCTCCCCTCCAGGTGGAAGCCGGCGCCGAGTTGACCGGGGTGGCACAGGCGATTTTCGCCGTCCTGGATAGTTACGAGGGAAACACCGCCGGGGTTGTCGTCGATCTCGGTGCTGATCCGCTCGGTGATGCGTTCGCGGGCCGGTCGGGCGTATCGACCGATGAGACGGTGGTGTTGGCGGAGCGTGGGAGCGCACGGGCCGAGCAGATCCACGCGATCACCGTCGACGGCACGATTGCGCACGAGCTGGGTTCCAGCGACAGCCAGGAACTCGCGGTCGCGGTAGCCGCCGGGGTCGCCTACCTGCGGCTGCTGCAGAATGCGGGTCTGGGTATCGCGGAAGCGCTGCGGCAGATCAGTTTCCGCTTCGCCGCCACCGACGATCAGTTCCTGTCGATCGCCAAGTTCCGCGCCGCCAGGGTGCTCTGGGCACGCGTGGCCGAGGTCGCGGGCGCGCCAGAAAGTGGCGGCGCCCTCATGCATGCGGTGACTTCCGAACCGATGATGGCCCAGCGCGATCCGTGGGTAAACATGCTGCGCACTACGCTGGCCGCCTTCGGTGCCGGAGTAGGTGGTGCGGACAGCGTGCGGGTACGCAGGTTCGATGACGCGATTGCCTGCGGACTGGATGCGGTATCGCCGGCGTTCTCCGCGCGGATCGCCCGGAACACGCAGCTGCTGCTCATCGAGGAGTCTCATGTCGGTCGGGTGCTCGACCCGGGCGGCGGCTCCTGGTACATCGAGGATCTCACGGAAACCCTTGCCCAGCAGGCGTGGTCGCTGTTCACCGAGATCGAGGGCGCAGGAGGATTCGAGGCGTCCGCCGATCTGATTCGGGAGCGTATCGCCGCGACGCGCGCACAGCGTGCCGAGGACATCGCGCATCGGCGTACCTCGGTGACGGGAGTCAACGAGTTCCCGAACCTGGCAGAGGTACCGCTGCCGCCACAGCCTGCAGAGGGTTACCGGTACGCGGCCGATTTCGAGGCGCTGCGGGACCGCTCGGATGCCGCACTGGCCGCATCGGGTGCGCGTCCGGCCGCATTACTGATTCCGCTCGGTCCGCTGGCCGAGCACAACGTGCGCACCACATTCGCCTCGAACCTGCTGGCCTCTGGCGGCATCGAGGCCGTCAACCCCGGCGTGCTCGATGCCGGAACGGTCGCCGCTGCGGTCGCGGATTCGGGAGCGCGTGTCGTCGTCATGTGTGGAACGGATGCCCGGTACGCGGCCGAGGTCGGTGCCGTTGTCGACGCGGTGAGGGCAGCGGGGGTCACCGACGTCTATCTCGCGGGGCCCGAGAAGTCAGTAGGGGAGGTCGCGGAGACGTCGCGCCCTGATGGCTACCTGACCATGAAAATCAATGCTGTCGAAGCTCTTTCGGCCATCTTGACGAAGTTGGGGGCGTGACATGACTGACCTCACGGATCGTTCGGTATCTGCCGGCACCCTGGGCAGTTTCGCCGACGTGCCGCTACACGGTGAGCGCGTGTCGATCGCCCCAGATGCCGCGGCCGTAGAGGCCGCCGTGGCAGAGGCTGCGGGCGCGCACGGATACACCCGCGAGCAGCTCGACTGGGAGACACCCGAGGCGATCACCGTCAAGCCGGTCTACACCGCTGCGGACCGAGAAGCCGTGCGGGCCGAGGGATATCCGCTGGATACGTTCCCGGGCCAGGTGCCATTCCTGCGCGGGCCCTACCCGACGATGTACGTCAATCAGCCGTGGACCATCCGCCAGTACGCGGGCTTCTCCACGGCCGCCGAATCCAACGCCTTCTATCGTCGTAACCTCGCCGCGGGTCAGAAGGGCCTGTCAGTGGCCTTCGACCTGGCGACCCACCGCGGATACGACTCGGATCATCCGCGGGTGCAGGGCGACGTCGGAATGGCTGGTGTGGCCATCGATTCCATTCTCGATATGCGTCAGCTCTTCGACGGCATCGATCTGGGCTCGGTGTCGGTGTCGATGACGATGAACGGCGCGGTGCTCCCGATTCTGGCGCTCTATGTGGTGGCCGCCGAAGAACAGGGTGTGTCGCCACAACAGTTGGCCGGGACCATCCAGAACGACATCCTCAAAGAGTTCATGGTCCGCAACACCTACATCTACCCGCCGAAGCCGTCGATGCGGATCATCTCGGACATCTTCTCCTACACCAGTGCCAAGATGCCCAAGTTCAACTCGATTTCAATCTCGGGCTATCACATCCAAGAGGCCGGTGCCACAGCCGATCTCGAGCTGGCATACACCCTCGCCGATGGTGTCGAGTACATCAAGGCAGGGCTGGAGGGCGGCCTGGATATCGACGTCTTCGCTCCGCGCCTGTCATTCTTCTGGGCCATCGGCATGAACTTCTTCATGGAGGTTGCCAAGCTGAGGGCCGGGCGTCTGCTGTGGAGCGAGCTGGTCGCGCAGTTCGATCCGAAGAGCGCCAAATCGCAGTCCCTGCGTACGCATTCGCAGACTTCCGGCTGGTCGCTGACCGCGCAAGATGTATTCAACAATGTGGCGCGCACCTGTATCGAGGCGATGGCCGCAACCCAGGGACACACCCAGTCGTTGCACACCAACGCCCTGGACGAGGCGCTGGCGTTGCCCACCGACTTCTCGGCGCGTATCGCGCGCAACACTCAGCTGCTGATCCAGCAGGAGTCGGGTACCTGTCGGCCGATAGACCCGTGGGGTGGCTCGTACTACGTCGAATGGCTGACGCATCAGCTCGCATCCCGTGCCCGCGAGCACATTCGGGAGGTCACCGAGGCCGGCGGAATGGCGCAGGCCATCGATCAGGGCATTCCGAAGCTTCGCATCGAAGAGGCCGCCGCACGTACCCAGGCACGTATCGACTCGGGCCGTCAGCCGGTGATCGGCGTCAACAAGTACCAGGTGACCGAGGACCAGGAGATCGAGGTCCTCAAGGTCGAGAACTCGCGGGTGCGCACCGAACAGCTCGCCAAGTTGCAGCAGTTGCGTGCCGAGCGCGATAACGACGCAGTGCAACGTGCACTCGAAGAACTGACGAGGGCGGCAGCCGATTCCAGCCGTGCCGGGGAAGACGGGTTGGGTAACAACCTGATGGCGCTGGCCATCAATGCCGCTCGCCACAAGGCAACCGTCGGGGAGATCTCCGACGCGCTGGAGAAGGTCTATGGTCGGCATCAGGCCGAAATCCGTACCATCAGCGGGGTATACCGCGACGAGGTGGGAAGGGACGGCGCCGTTAGCAGCGTGACGCAAGCGACAGAGCTGGTGCAGAAGTTCGCCGACGCCGATGGCCGCCGGCCGCGTGTGCTGGTCGCCAAGATGGGCCAGGATGGCCACGACCGCGGGCAGAAGGTGATCGCAACGGCCTTCGCCGATATCGGTTTCGACGTCGACGTGGGTCCGCTGTTCCAGACACCGGAAGAGGTCGCACGCCAGGCGGCCGACAATGACGTGCATGTTGTCGGGGTGTCCTCGCTGGCCGCGGGTCACCTGACGTTGGTGCCCGCGTTGCGACAGGCGTTGGCGGATGTCGGGCGTCCCGACATCATGATCGTCGTCGGCGGTGTCATCCCGCCCGGAGATTTCGACGAACTGTACGAGGCGGGAGCGGCGGCCATCTTCCCTCCGGGAACAGTCATCTCCGAGGCCGCGATTGGCTTGTTGCACAAGCTGGCTGAGCGGCTCGGTTACGACCTCGTCTGATGCCGGAAAAACAGTCACCTGATGATCTGGCGGCTCTGATCCGATCAGGGGATCGTTCGGCGCTCGCCAGAGCGATCACGCTGGTCGAGTCGACGCGCGGGGATCACCGTGCACGGGCCCAGCAGCTGCTGTTGGACCTGTCTCCCGACGGCGGGAACGCCCTGCGTGTGGGTATTACCGGTGTGCCCGGGGTGGGAAAGTCCACCACCATCGAGGCCCTCGGTATGTACCTCATTGAGCAGGGGCATCGGGTGGCCGTGCTGGCGGTCGATCCGTCGTCGACGCGTACCGGCGGATCGATTCTGGGCGATAAGACCCGGATGGGCCGGCTGTCGGTACATCCCGATGCCTACATCCGGCCGTCGCCGACCTCGGGCACGCTGGGCGGGGTCGCCCGGGCGACCCGGGAGACGGTGGTGCTGCTGGAATCGGCCGGGTTCGAAGTCATTCTGATCGAGACCGTCGGCGTGGGGCAGTCCGAGGTCACCGTCGCAAACATGGTCGACACCTTTGTCTTCCTGACGCTGGCGCGCACCGGAGATCAGCTGCAGGGCATCAAGAAGGGTGTGCTTGAGCTCGCCGACATCGTGGTGGTGAACAAGGCCGATGGTGCGCATGCCATCGAGGCGCAGAAGGCGGCGCGGGAGTTGTCGAGTGCGCTGCGCCTGATCTACCCGCACGACACCCTATGGCGCCCACCGGTTCTCACCATGAGTGCGCTGGAGAATAGCGGGGTCTCCGAGATGTGGGACACGGTGCTGAAGCATCGCGCGGTGCTGACCGAGGCGGGGGAGTTTGAGGCCAAACGCCGCCGCCAGCAAGTGGACTGGATGTGGGCAATGGTGCGTGACGCGGTACTGGATCGGGTGCTCAACGCACCGGATGTGAAGTCCGCGCGCGCGGATATCGAGCAGCAGGTGCGTGAGGGCACCCTGACGCCTGCGCTGGCGGCCGAGCGGCTACTCAACCTGAGCTCGTAGGCGCCTCGCATGGGTGGCGATGCTGGTGAATCCGACAGACCTTCAACTCCGTTGGTCTTTCTCGATACGGAGACCACAGGGCTGCACCGTGAGCGCCAGCCGTGGGAAGTGGCGATCATCCGACGCACCGAGGCCGGTCAGCGTCAGCTGCACTTGTGCGTGGACGTCCAGGACTTGGACCTGGAATCGGCGGATCCCGCGGGCCTTGAGATTAGCGGTTTCCACAAGCGGCACCCGCAAGTGCGCTTGAGGCCGCTGCAGTTCCCTCGCGTTCTTCGCGCGGCGGAAGCTGTTTCGCTCGTTGAGGAATGGACGGCGGGAGCCACCATCGTCGGGGTCATACCTCAATTCGACGCCGAGTGCCTGACGCGGATGTTCCTTGCCCACGGAGTCAGCCCAGCGTGGAATCCGGCTCTGGTCGACGTGGTCGCCGTCACGGCGGCACGGATCCGTGAACGCGGGTTGATACCGGATGCCGATTACTCGAACCTTTCGCTGCAATTCGGGGTGAAGACCCCCAGTGCCGGGCAGCGGCACACGGCCCTGGGAGATGCTCGCTGGGCCATGCGCTGGTACGACCGACTATCTGAATGAGGATGTCGACGACAGGTAGATCAGCTTGCGGCGGATGCCGGCGATCTCGCGCGCGACGGAGCGCAGCGTCGCACGTTCCTGCGGGGCAAGGGCAGACAGCGAGACGGTGTCGGACATGTGCTCTCCGTCCTGCCACGCGGTGGCCCGAGACCGCCACCGAAATCGAAGAAGCCACGCGAAGCAATCCCGCAGTGTCGTGGCGTCGTCGGCGTCCAGGATGTTGGCTGCCGTGGCGGCGTCGAGGCGCTCGGGTGTCGAGAGTGCATCGGCTCCGGCGGACAGTGCTGCCCAGCGCGCGATCTTTACCACTGGATCGATCGCCGCGATCTTGAGATCGACGGTGTCTGATTGTGTCGCGAATATCCTCAACCGCGAAGGGAATCCGGCGCGCACGGCCACCGCATCCTGAAGCATGGCAAGCCGGATGGGGTAGTGGCGCTGTGCGCAGCGGGCATTCTTGGTGCGAAGAGCGTTGTCAGACAACAACGATCCCGCGCCTACCCCGTGCGAGTCGGCCATCAGACCCGCCATCACAACGCCGCGATCTTCGGGCGGGTTGGCGCACCAGCGTTCGATTCCTTCGAACCAGTTGGAGGTACGGCGGCAGAATCGGCCGCGGCTCGCCAGCACGCCATTGGAATCGCTCCCGATGCCGCCGCGTTCGAGCATCGCGTGCACCTGCGCGGCCAGCTCCATCAGGTGAGTCTTACCGTCGGCATCGACCGCGTCGTCGATGGCGAGCAGCGTCTCGATATCGGAACCGGGTGCGGCCTCGCCTCGGGCCACGCTTCCCGAAACAAACCAGGTCCAGCCCGGATCCACCCCACCGGTGACGAGTCGTGCGGCCGTGCGGATGCTGTGCCGCAACGCTTCGGACCAGGCAGCGGCGAGGACCGCCTCCGGTGTGCGCACCCGCACCTCGAGGGCTATCACCATCCGCGCCGCACCCACTGCGGTGCAGAACTCGGCCTCGTCGCCGGCGGTGTCGATCTGCGCTATCGCCTGGGCGATCCCGTGCGCGGGCGGCACATCGGCAGACATGAGGATGATTGTGGCCTACGTCGAGGCAATGGCGTGGGATATGAAATCCCGGACCGGGCGCGAAAGTGGCTGCCCGGAGCTCCAGATGATGCCGACGTCCCGGTGCGCGTCGGCGTCGACGAGGCGCAACATCCTGAGGTCGGGCGGGTAGGTGGTGGCGTCCACGGGGAGCACCGCGATGCCCAGACCCGCGGCTACCAAGCCCGCCACCGTCGTCAGATCGCTCGATTCGAGCACGATGCGTGGCTGGAATTGCGCGGCGGCGCACAACTCTTCGAGGAGTCGGCGCATGCCGAATCCCGGATGCATCCCGATGAAGGGTTCATCGGCAAGGTCGGCCATCGACACGTCTTCGGCCTGTGTGAGCCGATGGTTTGTGGGTACGGCGACACCGAGACGCTGCCGGAAGAGGTTGCGCCACCCGAGATTTGCGCGGCGAGGGCGCGGAGAGACGATTGCGACGTCAAGATCGCCGTTGGCGACGAGGTCGTCGAGGCTGCCGGCGGCGCCCTGCTCGAGCACGAACCGTACGTGCGGCGACGCCGCGGCGAAGCCTGCGATCAGGCGGGCGACGAGTGTGGGGCCGAAGGTGTGCAGGAATCCGAGGCGGATCTCACCTTCGGCGGGATTGGCGAGGTCGTTGATGGTGCGACGAGCAGAGTCCAGTTCCATCTGAGCGCGCCGGGCGTGCTGGTAGAAGATCCGTCCGGACGGGTTCAGTGTGAGCCGCTTACCGTGCCGGTCGAACAGTTGCACGCCAAGGCGACGCTCCAATCTGGCCAGCATCCGGGTGAGCGTGGGCTGGGCGAGTTGGAGCTGCTCGGCGGCCGCGGTGACGTTCTGCCGCTCAGCGAGTGTGATGTACCACTCGTAATCACCATCCGCCATGCTTCCACCTCGCTATATGTCAGAAATAAATTATAGATCGCTGAATCACTCATTTCCGCGATATGCCGGGTCGGGGGGAGCATCTAGATCCATGACGATGGCTCCGCGCACCCAGAGCAGTCCGGCTATCTGCGCCGCAGATCCGGTGCCCCATGAAACGGGCACTGCCGGATATAGGCGTCTGACCGGCGCGCTGTTCGCCGCCGGGCTCGCGACCTTCGCCGCTCTCTATGGCACGCAGGCGGTGCTTCCGGCGCTCTCCGCGGATTTCGGGGTGAGCCCCGCCGCCGCCGCGCTGACTGTCTCCGTGACCACGGGAATGCTTGCGTTGTCGATCATTCCGGCGAGCGCACTCTCGGAACGGTACGGGCGCACCCGGGTCATGCTGGTCTCGGCGATAGCGACGACGATCATCGGGCTGCTGCTACCGGCCAGCCCCACCTTCGCGGTGTTGTTGATCGGCCGCGCGGCGGAAGGTGTCGCGCTGGCTGGAATTCCGGCAGTGGCAATGGCATTTCTGGCTGAAGAGGTGCACCCGGGCTCCCTGGGTTCGGCGATGGGCAGATACATCGCGGGCACCACGGTCGGTGGACTCGCCGGACGGCTGGTGGCGTCCTCGGTGCTCGATGTAAGCAATTGGCGGATAGCGCTACTGGGCAGTGGTGCGATGACGTTGGTGTGCACGGTGCTTTTCGCGATGCTGCTTCCGCGGTCGCAGTTCTTCGTGCCCAAGCGGGTCAGGGTCGGCACCACGATGAGGATTCTCGGCACGCACCTGCGTAACCCGGTTCTGCTCATCATGTTCGGGCTTGCTTTCCTGCTCATGGGCGGGTTCGTCACCGTGTACAACTATCTGGGCTACCGCCTGGTGGCGCCTCCGTTCGGGCTTCCGACGGCTATCGCCGGACTGCTGTTCCTGCTGTATCTCGCGGGGACGGTGTCCTCGGCAGTGGCCGGACGGCTGGCGGACCGCCGCGGTCGGGGGCTGGTTCTCATCGGGGCGGTCGCCGTCACGGCCATCGGACTCGCGCTGACCATCCCGGATTCACTCGGCGCGGTGATCATCGGCGTGGGTGTGTTCACCGCGGGCTTCTTTGCCGCCCATACCGTCGCGAGCGGGTGGGTGGGCGCCGTCGTGCAGCGCGACCGCGCCGAGGCGTCCGCGCTGTACCTGTTCACTTACTACCTCGGCAGTTCGGTGGCCGGGGCCGCAGGCGGTCTGGCTTACCAAGCAGGTGGCTGGGGATTGACGGTGCTCTTTGTGGGCGCGTTGTTGACGATTGCCCTGGTACTGGCCGCAGTGATGGTGCTCCGAAACCGGTTTGGCCATATCAACGCACCCGAATAGAATTGGCGTCATAGACACCGATCCGGCCATCACCGGGGAGTCTCCGGAAGAAAAGCTCCGTGCCCAGCGCGGATAACCCAGTAGAACCGGACGGGCAGGCCCGTTACAGCCGTTGCGAGAGGCCCCGACAGCGTGGGGCAAGCGGGGTGGTACCGCGGAGGTACGCCGACGGCGTCCCATCGTCCCCGTGCCAGCGAGCACAGGGAGACCGCGATGAGCCCCTCGGGCGAAGAGCATCAGGGCGAGCGACCGGACGCGTACCCGCGCACCGATCTCGGCGCCGATCAGCGCACCGGATCGCCGAATCTCCCTGCGCTCGAGGAGCAGGTGCTGCGCTATTGGGACTCGGACAACACCTTCCGTGCCAGCATCGCCAACCGTGCGGGGTCTCCGGAATACGTCTTCTACGACGGTCCTCCGTTCGCCAACGGGCTGCCGCACTACGGGCACTTGCTCACCGGGTACGTCAAGGACATCGTGCCGCGCTATCAGACCATGCGCGGGTACCAGGTGGACCGCCGATTTGGCTGGGACACACACGGTTTGCCCGCCGAGCTGGAGGTTGAGCGTCAGCTTGGTATCACCGACAAATCGCAGATCGACGACATGGGCATCGCCGAGTTCAACGATGCCTGCCGCGAGTCGGTGCTGCGCTACACCAAGGAATGGCGCGACTACGTCACCCGGCAGGCGCGCTGGGTGGACTTTGACAACGACTACAAGACGCTCGACCCGACCTTTATGGAGTCGGTCATCTGGGCGTTCAAGCAGTTGTGGGACAAGGGATTGGCGTACGAGGGATACCGCGTACTGCCGTACTGCTGGCGCGACGAGACACCGCTGTCCAATCACGAACTGCGCATGGACGACGACGTGTATCAGAGCCGTCAGGATCCCGCGGTCACCGTGGGATACCGGATCGCCGGCAATGCGGACAGCCGGTGGGCGGTGCTCGACGGTGCCCGCCTGCTGATCTGGACCACAACCCCCTGGACGCTACCGTCGAACCTGGCGGTCGCGGTCAACCCCGAGGTGACTTATGCGGTGGTTGCGGCCGAAGGCCGCGACGGCACCGCCGACCGTTACCTGCTCGCGCAGGCGCGGGTCGGGTCCTACGCCCGTGAGCTTGGTGAAGAGCCCACAGTGCTGGACACCTACACCGGCGCCGAGTTGTTGGGCATGCGGTACCTGCCGCCGTTCCCGTACTTCCAGCAGGACGCGTCGCCGAACGCCTTCACGGTGCTCTCGGGTGACTACGTCACTACCGAGGACGGCACCGGCATCGTGCACATGGCCCCGGCCTACGGTGAAGAAGACAAGAACGTCACCGACAAGGCAGGGATCACCCCCGTCACCCCTGTCGATTCGAAGGGCCGATTCGACGCCACCGTGCCTGATTACGTGGGTCAGCAGGTGTTCGATGCCAACGCGCAGATCATCAAGGACCTCAAGAACGGCACCGGTTCCGCTGCCGCCAACGGCGCCGTGCTGTTGCGGCACGAAACCTACGACCACTCGTACCCGCACTGCTGGCGCTGCCGAAACCCGTTGATCTACCGTGCGGTGTCGTCCTGGTTCATCAAGGTGACCGAGTTCCGGGACCGGATGGTGGAGCTCAACGAGCAGATCACCTGGTACCCCGAGCACGTCAAGCACGGTCAGTTCGGCAAGTGGCTGGAAGGTGCACGCGATTGGTCGGTGTCTCGAAACCGATACTGGGGCACTCCGATCCCGGTGTGGAAGTCCGACGATCCGGCATATCCGCGCATCGACGTGTACGGAAGTCTGGACGAGCTGGAACGCGACTTCGGGGTTCGTCCGACGAACCTGCACCGGCCGTATATCGATGAGCTGACCCGGCCCAATCCGGACGACCCGACCGGCAAGTCCACCATGCGGCGCATCTCGGACATCTTCGATGTCTGGTTCGACTCGGGCTCCATGCCATACGCGCAGGTGCACTATCCGTTCGAGAACGCTGAGTGGTTCGAAAACCATTTCCCGGCCGATTTCATCGTCGAGTACATCGGTCAGACTCGCGGCTGGTTCTACGTCATGCACGTGCTGGCGACCGCGATCTTCGACCGGCCCGCGTTCAGAACCTGTGTGTCGCACGGCATCGTGCTGGGCAACGACGGCCAGAAGATGAGCAAGTCGTTGCGTAACTACCCGGATGTCAACGAGGTATTCGATCGTGACGGCTCCGATGCGATGCGGTGGTTCCTCATGGCGTCGCCGATCCTGCGCGGCGGCAACCTGATCGTCACCGAGCAGGGCATTCGCGAGGGCGTCCGGCAGGTGATCCTGCCGCTGTGGAACGCATGGAGCTTCCTGCAGCTGTATGCGTCCAGACCTGGCACGTGGCGCACCGATTCGACGCAGGTGCTCGACAAGTACATCCTGGCCAAACTGGCGCAGCTTCGCGATGACCTCACCGCGTCGATGGATATCTGCGACGTTTCGGGAGCGTGTGAACAGCTGCGTCAATTCACCGATGCACTGACCAATTGGTATGTGCGCCGGTCACGTTCGCGGTTCTGGGACGAGGACGCGGATGCTATCGACACCTTGCACACCGTGCTGGAGACGACGTGCCGCCTGGCCGCACCGCTGTTGCCGATGACCACCGAGGTGATTTGGAAGGGACTGACGGGGGAGCGGTCCGTGCACCTCACGGATTGGGTGCCCGAATCGGCGCTGCCTGCGGATCCCGATCTGGTGGCCGCCATGGATGAGGTGCGCAAGGTCGCATCGACGGGCTCGTCGTTGCGTAAGGCCAAGAAGCTGCGGGTGCGCCTGCCGCTGCTCAAACTGACGGTCGCGGTGCCCGACCCGAAGCGGTTGGAGCCCTACGCGGCCCTTGTCGCCGATGAGCTGAACGTGAAATCTGTGGAACTGACTGATGATATCGCTGGCTACGGCAAGTTCGAATTGACCGTCAACGCACGTGCCGCGGGCCCGAGGCTGGGCAAGGAGGTGCAAACGGTCATCCGTGCGGTCAAGGCCGGCGACTGGGCTCAGCAGGCAGATGGCACCGTTGTCGCTGCCGGGATCACCCTGCGGGAGGGCGAGTTCGATTCGAAACTGGTGGCCGCGGAGCCGGATTCCACGGCGGCGCTTCCCGAGGGCGGGGGACTGGTCATCCTGGATGACACCGTCACCGAGGAGCTGGAGGCCGAGGGATGGGCGCGCGATCTCATCCGAGAGCTTCAGGATCTTCGCAAGTCGACAGGTCTGGAGGTGTCCGACCGTATCGAGGTCATCCTCGATGTACCCGAGGACCGTCGTCCCTGGGCGGAACGTCACCGCGACCTCATTGCCGGCGAAATCCTGGCCACGACACTGGAAATCGGCGAAGCCGGCCAGAACGCCCAGACGCCCGCCACCGATATCGGCGACGGGGTCCGGGTGTCCTTGAAAAAGGCGGTGGGTTAGCGCCGGGCCTACGCGGCCTTCACCGCGCGCCAGCGCTGGTTACCCCCGTCGAGGTGATGCTCGATGTCGGTGAAACCCACTGCGCGCAGGCGATCCGGTAGCGACGTGGTGGGCACCGGGTTGTAGGTGTCGCCAATGTGCAGCAGCCGGAAGAACGCGGAATGCACACCGTCGCTGCCGGCGAAAACACCGCCCGGGGCCAGCACCCGATGTGCCTGTGCGAACAGCTCATCCTGAAGATCGGGTGTCGGGACGTGGTGCAGCATGGTGAAGCACACCACGGAGCTGAAGCGGTCGTTGTCGAAACCGAGCTGGGTGCCGTCACCCTGGATCACCGTTGCTTGATCGCCGTAGAGCCGTTGCAGCCGCGACGCCATGGTCTCGTCGATCTCCACCGCGGTGAGCCGGGGGGTGCGTGTGGTCAGCACCCGCAGATTCGCGCCATAGCCAGGACCGATTTCCAGGGTGTCCTCGCCAAGCTCGACCCCCTGCAGCGCCCACGGGAGGAGCTGCGACTCGGTCTTACGTGCCCACATCTCCGAGCTACAACACCAACGGTGCACCAAATTCATTGCCATGAGACCAGGCTAGGGACGATACGGCTGTCCGAGTAGCGTGATTCGGCCATCTCTTGTCGGGGTTCGGCCACGCACCCAGGTCATGGTGTCCACTCGGCATGCTGAGCTCGATCGGTGTCGCCCCGCAGGGTGGCGTCCGACCTGCGCCATACGATGATCGCGTGTGTGCTGCCGGTCGATGGGTTCTGCACCTCGACATGGACGCCTTCTTCGCCTCGGTCGAGCAGCTGACCCGGCCAACCCTGCGGGATCGTCCGGTCCTCGTGGGCGGTACCGGAGGCCGGGGAGTGGTGGCCGGGGCGAGCTATGAGGCCCGCGTTTTCGGTGCCCGCTCGGCGATGCCCATGCATCAGGCGCGACGACTGGTCGGCATCAACGTCGTGGTTCTGCCGCCTCGTGGCGCGGTGTACGGCGTCGCCAGCCGGCGGGTGTTCGCGACGGTGCGTTCGATGATCCCGGTACTCGAACAGCTGTCCTTCGACGAGGCCTTCGGCGAGCCCGTTGAACTGTCCGGGGCCACAACCGAAACCGTGGCGGAGTACATCGGCGAGCTTCGTTCACGGGTGCTCGCCGAAACCGGGCTCACCGCGTCGGTCGGGGCAGGGTCTGGGAAGCAGCTTGCCAAGATCGCATCGGGATTGGCCAAACCCGACGGGGTGCGGATCATCCCGCCCGAGGAACAAGGCTCGTTGCTCGCCGATCTCCCGGTGCGCAAATTGTGGGGGATCGGGCCCGTGGCGGAGGAACGTCTGAATCGTTTGGGAATCAATACCATTGGTCAGCTAGCGGCGTTGCAGACCAGCGAGGTGGCCTCGGTGCTGGGCGGCACGATCGGCCCCGCCCTGCACCAGCTCGCACGTGGTGTCGATGAACGCCCCGTGGCCGAACGTGCCGAAACGAAACAGATCAGCGCGGAATCCACCTTTGCCGATGACCTGACCACTCTCGATCAACTACGTGAGGCCATCGAACCGATCGGAGCGCACGCACATCGGCGGCTCATCAAGCACGGTCGCGGCGTACGCACCGTCACCGTGAAGCTGCGCCGCTCGGACATGAGCATCCTGACCAGGTCGGCGACGCTGCCCTATGCCACCACCGAACGTGCCGTGCTGATGTCGGCGGCACGCCGGTTGCTCCTGGACCCCGTCGAGATTGGCCCCATTCGCCTGGTCGGCGTGGGATTCTCGGGATTCTCCGACGTTCAGCAGACCTCACTGTTTCCGGATCTGGACCAGACCGAATCGGTGGCCGAGACCGACGAGGCCCCGTCCGCCGCGGCGCCCGAGCCGAGCGCCACGAGCTGGGGTATCGGTGACGACGTCCTCCATCCCGAGTATGGCCACGGCTGGATTCAGGGCACCGGACATGGCGTCATGACCGTGAGATTCGAGACGCGAAGCAGCGGACCCGGCATCGCGCGCACCTTCGGCGTCGACGACCCGGGTGTCACCCGCGCTGACCCGGTGGCGAGTCTGGACTGGCCGGGTGAGTCAGCCGAGCCGCTCCACGACGGAGACGAGATCTGATCCGGTGGCCAGGGCCGCCATCAACAGCACGCGGGCTTGCCCGGATCGAAGCCGGGGCACCATCACCCCACCGGCATCTACCAGTTTCTGCCCCGGCGCGTAGCCGGGCGCCAGCGCACCACCCGGTACCCGGGTGGTGACAAGGACCCGGATTCCATTCTCAATCTGACGCGAAACAGATTCGATGACAACGTCATTGGCGTTACCGGCGCCCATCGATTCCAGTACCAGGCCCTGTGCGCCGGCGCGCACGTAGGAGTCGACGGCCGCCCCGTCGGCCCCGGGGTAGAGGCTCACGATGTCGACGCGGGGTAACGCGGCGCGGGTCACGGTGCCGAGGAACGGTGAGGGTGCATCGCCGCTCTGTACGAACACGCCGTCGCGCACATGACCGATGGGGGCGACACCGGCGAAGCCGGCGGGCGCTGCCAGATCGACCTTGCGGATGCCCAGCGCCGGATACACCTGTCCGGCGAAACACACCACCACACCCAGATCCTCACCGCTCGCGGCCACCGTCAACGCATCCCGCAGATTGCCCGGCCCGTCGGATTCTGGGTGGTCGCCACTGCGCTGCGCCCCGGTGAGAACGACGGGTACCGGCACCGCGCACGTCAGCGCGAGCCAGAGCGCGGTCTCTTCCAACGTGTCCGTGCCGTGCGCGAGGACAACCCCGGTGGCCCCGCTTGCGATATGTCCGCGGATCGCGGCGGCGATCTGTTGCCAGCGCTGCGGGGTCATTTCCGCGCTGTCGACGGCCATCAGATCGTGGACGGCGACATTGCCGTGTCCCGCGGCGGCGAGCAGGTCGTCTCCCGAACTGCGGTGGCGGGCGATGCCATCACTGCCTACCGCGGTCGCGATGGTTCCGCCGGTGGTCAACAGCACAAGGGTCGGTGACGAGCCTCTGGGGCGAACAACATCGGGCACAGCGGCGATCATCGCAGACAGGGTGCGCGGCGTGCCCCCCTGAGTAGGGGATGATGGGTGACGTGAGTGACGAGCCCGAGACCGCCCCGAAGCCCAAGCGGCGGATAAAACTGCTGCTCATCGTGGCGGCGGTGGTGCTCGCGGTGGATGTCGTCACCAAGGTCCTTGCCGTCAAACTGCTGCAGCCGGGCAAGCCGGTACCGATCATTGGCGACACCGTCACCTGGACGCTGGTACGCAACTCCGGTGCCGCGTTCTCCTTTGCCACCGGCTACACCTGGGTGCTGACCCTCATCGCGATGTCGGTCGTCGTGGGAATCCTGCTGATCGGCCGCCGGTTGGTCTCCACATGGTGGGCCATCGGTCTGGGCATGATTCTCGGCGGTGCGCTGGGCAATCTCATCGACAGGTTTTTCCGGGGCCCCGGACCACTACGCGGCCATGTGGTCGACTTCCTGTCGGTGGGGTGGTGGCCGGTCTTCAACGTCGCCGACCCCGCGGTGGTGGGTGGAGCGATTCTGCTGGTCGCGCTCTCGCTGTTCGGATACGACTACGACAGCGACGAGCGCTCGACGCGCGGAGCATCGAGCGAGGTGAGCGCGGCGGGCGAGCGCCCGGCCGAGGATCAGAGCGACCAGGTGGACACCGAGAACGCCGACGCGCAAACTTCCCAGACCAAGCCGTCATGACCTCGCGTTCCCTGCCGGTGCCCGACGGCCTCGCCGGTATGCGCGTGGACGCCGGGCTGGCGCGCCTGCTCGGCTTGTCCCGCACGGCTGCGGCCACCCTCGCCGAAGAGGGTGCCGTGCTTCTGGATGGTGTCGTGGTCGCCAAGTCCGAGAAACTCACCGCAGGTACCTGGCTGGAAGTGACGCTCCCCGAGCCCAAGGCCCCGCCGGAGAATCGGGTCGAGGCCATCGAGGGCATGAAGATCCTGTACGCCGATGACGATTTGGTGGCCGTCGACAAACCCGCGGGCGTCGCGGCCCACGCCTCTGTCGGCTGGTCTGGTCCCACCGTGCTCGGCGGGCTCGCGGCCGCCGGTTTCCGGATGACCACATCCGGTGTGCCCGAACGCAAGGGAATCGTGCACCGCCTGGACGTCGGGACATCCGGGGTCATGGTCGTGGCGCTGTCGGAGAAGGCCTATACCGAGCTCAAACGCGCCTTCAAGTACCGGCGCGTCGAAAAGCGTTATCACGCTCTTGTCCAAGGACACCCGGACCCGTCCAGCGGCACCATCGACGCCCCGATCGGGCGGCATCGGGGTCACGACTGGAAATTCGCCGTCGTCGAAGACGGACGCCATTCCATCACCCACTACGACACCCTTGAGGCGTTTGTGGCGGCCAGCCTGCTGGACGTGCACCTGGAGACCGGTCGCACCCACCAGATCCGGGTGCATTTCTCGGCCATCAAACACCCCTGCTGTGGCGATCTGACCTATGGCGCGGATCCGACGCTGGCCGCCAAGCTTGGGCTGGAACGTCAATGGCTGCATGCCAAATCGCTGGCCTTCACCCACCCGGGAGACGGCCGCTGGATGGAGATCACCAGCGAGTACCCGGAGGATCTGGCGCACGCACTCGACATCCTGCGATGAGTGGGGCCGTCACGACGCCTGACCAGAACCGCCTGAAGTCCGGATACCTGTTCGGTGCGGGCGCCTATGTGATGTGGGGATTGTTTTCGGCATTCTTCCCCCTGCTGGAGCCGGCGAGCGCGCTGGAGATCCTGGCGCACCGGATGATCTGGACACTGCTGCTGATGGTGATCGTCGTCGCCGTCTCCCGGCGGTTACGTGACCTCATCACGATGGGAAGGCACAACTGGGGCCTCCTTGTCGGCGCCTCAGTTCTCATCGCCCTCAACTGGGGTGTCTACATCTATGCCGTCAACTCCGGGCACGTGCTCGACGCCGCACTCGGATACTTCATCAATCCGTTGGTGACGGTGCTGTTGGGTGTCCTGATCTTTCGGGAACCGCTCAGTAGATGGCAGCTCCTGGCGCTGGTGCTGGCGTTCATCGCGGTAGCGGTGCTCACGGTGAACTACGGGCAGCTGCCGGTCATCACATTGATACTGGCCGTTTCGTTCGCCGGATACGGAGCCATCAAAAAGACGGTGACCGTCGATCCACGCGTGAGCCTGACCGCCGAGGGCATCGTCGCGGCGCCATTCGCCCTCGTCTACCTGGTGTTCCTCGGTGTCAACGGTCAGCAGCATTTCCTCGGCTACACCCACGGCCACACCGCGCTGATGGTGCTCAGCGGTGTGGTGACGGCGCTGCCGTTGCTGTTGTTTGGTACTGCGGCACAACGCATTCCGCTGGTGACTCTCGGACTCCTGCAGTACCTAACGCCAACGCTGCAGATGCTGTGGGGTGTGCTGGTCAAGCATGAGGCGATGCCGCCGGAACGCTGGGTGGGCTTCGCGCTGATCTGGGCGGCGCTGACGATCTTCACGGTCGACACCGTGCTCAGGGCGCACCGGACACAGCTCGCCACGACCTGACACACACCGAACATCGTCGGGGCACAATCGCGGCGCAGCGGGCTAGCGTCGCGTTGTGCGCATTGCGGTCATCGGGGGCGGGCTCGGGGGACTGACCGCGACGATCAGTCTGAGCCAGGCGGGCCACGAGGTGACGCTCTTTGAGCAGCGTGAGCGGTTCACCGAGGTCGGCTGCGGTATTAGTGTGTGGCCCAACGCGATGCGTGCGCTCGACGAGCTCGGTCTTGGCGCGGAAGTGCGCGCACATGGGGTCCACCACTGCAGCGGAGCATTTCTCACCCGGGCCGGGGAACGGCTG
Source organism: Mycobacterium sp. D16Q16 (assembly GCF_002013745.1). NCBI lineage: Bacteria > Bacillati > Actinomycetota > Actinomycetes > Mycobacteriales > Mycobacteriaceae > Mycobacterium > Mycobacterium sp. D16Q16. The sequence goes on along the minus strand of NZ_MAEY01000019.1, from coordinate 18,936 downwards.
TTCGAGCCCGGCGCGCGGTACTTCGAGGCGTTCGGGGATACCTGCGTGGTCCATCGCAAGGAACTCGTCGGGATCCTGGCGCGGGCTGTGCCACCCGAGAAAACGGCGTTGGGCACCAAGGTGACCGGAGTCGGACTCGACGGCGAGGTCGTCGCCGACGGCGAACGCCACCTCTTCGACCTGGTGATTGGCGCCGACGGGCTCCACAGCGTCACGCGCCGAGCGCTCTGGCCGGAGGCGCGGCCGCCGCGATACACCGGCTACTCCATCACCCGATTCGTCACGGTTCCGCTCGGTGACCAGCAGCCGCGGTCCCAACTTGAGCTATGGGGCGACCGGGCCCGTTTCGGCTACTTCCCGATGTCCGGTGGGCGTGCCTATTGCTACGGATTCCAACCGGCCGAGTCGGGCAATCCGAACCTGTCCCTCGACCCCTTTCGGCAATTCCCGGCGCCGGTGGCCCACCTCCTGGATTCGGTCGGTCCTGAAGGCGTTCTGCAGCATGACAGTTATGACCTGCCCAACCTCGAAACCTTCGTAAAAGGCAAGGTTGCGCTTTTGGGCGATGCGGCGCACGCGATGACGCCCAACATCGGGCAGGGAGCGTGCCAGGCGCTGGAGGATGCCGTCACCCTGGCCCGGGTCTACCCAGACATGCGGGCATACGACAGGCTGCGCCGACGCCGAACGCAGCGGATCGCACGCGATTCTCGCCGGCTCGGCGCCATGGGGCTCGTGTCGCATCCGTTGTTAACTCCACTGCGTGATGTGGCGATGCGGACCACGCGGGGTATGTCCCTACGACAGATGGACCGAGTGCTGCGGTGGGTGCCACCACCGCCCCGGGGCTCGTCGACAAATCCGTTGAGGTGATGTGCGGGGTGCGCGGCGACACCGCGCGGGCCGAGCCGCGCTTCCAGCTATGGTGTTGTCGTAGGTTCTCACCGTTGCTGGCGGGGCTTTTGTGACCGTTGTGATTCGGGTAGCTGGATGAGCCAGGCGACACACCCCCGACACGCCCGAGACTGTCGGACCCTCGCCATAAACTGACCCCTCTAGCGATTGACGCCCCCATCGTGGGTCGGTACGAAAGGCACGTGTGAGCTCCTCGAATTCTTCGTTCGTGCACCTGCACAACCACACCGAGTACTCGATGCTCGATGGTGCCGCGAAGATCAAGCCGATGCTCGCGGAGGTGGAGCGCCTGGGCATGTCGGCGGTCGGCATGACCGACCACGGAAACATGTACGGCGCGAGCGAGTTCTACAACGTGGCCACGGCCACCGGGGTCAAGCCCATCATCGGCATCGAGGCCTACATCGCACCCGCCTCGCGGTTCGACACCAAGCGCGTCTTCTGGGGCGATCCGGGACAGAAGTCCGATGACGTGTCCGGTTCGGGTTCGTACACCCATATGACGATGGTCGCCGAGAATGCGACGGGCCTGCGCAACCTGTTCAAGCTGTCCTCCCTGGCCTCGTTCGAGGGTCAGCTCGGCAAGTGGGCCCGGATGGACGCCGAGCTCATCGCCGAACACGCGAGCGGCATCATCGCCACCACCGGATGTCCCTCGGGTGAAGTGCAGACCCGGCTACGGCTGGGACAAGAAGACGAGGCGCTTGCTGCTGCGGCTAAGTGGCAGGAGATCTTCGGTAAGGACAACTTCTTCCTGGAGCTGATGGATCACGGGCTGTCCATCGAGCGCCGGGTGCGCGAGGGCCTGCTGGAGGTGGGCAAGAAGCTCGGCATACCGCCCTTGGCCACCAACGACTGTCACTACGTCACCAAGGACCATGCGCATAATCACGAGGCGTTGCTGTGCGTGCAGACCGGCAAGACGATGTCGGACCCCACGCGTTTCAAGTTCGACGGTGACGGCTACTTCCTGAAGCCGGCCTCCGAGATGCGTGACTTGTGGGACGACTCCGTCCCGGGCGCGTGTGACAACACCCTGCTGATTGCGGAGCGGGTGCAGTCGTATGAGGATGTCTGGAGCTTCAAGGACCGCATGCCGGTGTTTCCGGTGCCGGAAGGTGAAGACCAAGACTCCTGGCTGCGTAAGGAAGTCGACCGCGGGCTGGAGCGTCGCTTCCATGGCATTGCCGGCGGAGTGCCCGACGAGTATTTCACCCGTGCGCACTACGAGCTCGACGTCATCAAGCAAAAGGGCTTTCCCGCATACTTTCTCGTCGTCGGCGACCTCGTCACACATGCCAAGGAAGTCGGTATCAGGGTTGGCCCGGGCCGTGGATCGGCGGCCGGATCGCTGGTCGCCTACGCGCTCGGCATCACCAATATCGACCCGATCCCGCACGGGCTGCTGTTCGAGCGCTTCCTCAATCCGGAGCGGCCGTCGGCACCCGATATCGATATCGACTTCGACGACCGTCGCCGCGGCGAGATGGTTCGGTATGCCACCGATAAATGGGGCAGTGACCGGGTGGCACAGGTCATCACCTTCGGCACGATCAAGACCAAGGCGGCGCTGAAGGACTCGGCACGTATCCACTACGGGCAGCCAGGTTTCGCCATCGCCGACCGCATCACCAAGGCGCTGCCACCGCCGATCATGGCCAAGGACATCCCGGTGTGGGGTATCACCGACCCGGAACATGAGCGGTACAAGGAAGCCGCCGAGGTTCGCACCTTGATCGACACCGATCCGGACGTGCGCACCATCTTCCAGACCGCACGCGGCCTGGAAGGGCTGATCCGTAACGCCGGTGTGCACGCGTGCGCGGTCATCATGAGCTCGGAGCCACTCACCGAGGCGATTCCGCTGTGGCGGCGCGCGCAGGACGGCGCCATCATCACCGGCTGGGACTACCCGTCGTGTGAGGCCATTGGCCTGCTGAAGATGGACTTCCTGGGGTTGCGCAACCTCACCGTCATTGGTGATGCGCTGGACAACATCAAGGCCAACCGGGGCATCGACCTGGACCTGGATCATCTGCCGCTGGAAGATCCGGCCACCTACGAATTACTGTCCCGCGGTGACACCCTCGGTGTGTTCCAGCTCGACGGCGGGCCCATGCGGGATCTGCTGCGCCGCATGCAGCCCACCGGTTTCAACGACATCGTGGCCGTGCTGGCGCTATACCGCCCCGGCCCGATGGGCATGAACGCGCACAACGACTACGCCGACCGCAAGAATGGTCGCCAGCCGATCAAGCCGATTCACCCCGAGCTGGAAGAGCCCCTCAAGGACATCCTCTCGGAGACCTACGGTCTGATCGTCTACCAAGAGCAGATCATGTTCATCGCCCAGAAGGTCGCCTCGTACTCGATGGGTAAGGCCGATGCGCTGCGCAAGGCCATGGGTAAGAAGAAGCTCGAGGTCCTGGAGGCTGAGTACAAGGGCTTCTACGAAGGCATGACCAACAACGGCTTCTCCGAAAAGGCCGTTAAGGCGTTGTGGGACACCATTCTTCCGTTCGCCGGGTACGCATTCAACAAATCGCATGCCGCCGGGTACGGATTGGTGTCGTTCTGGACCGCCTATCTCAAGGCCAATTACCCGGGCGAATACATGGCCGGCCTGCTCACCTCCGTCGGCGACGACAAGGACAAGGCCGCCGTCTACCTCGCCGACTGCCGTCGTCTGGGCATCACGGTGCTGCCCCCAGACGTCAACGAGTCGGTGCACAACTTCGCATCGGTGGGCGCGGACATCCGCTACGGCCTCGGCGGTGTCCGCAATGTCGGCGCCAATGTGGTGCAGTCGCTCATCGCGACCCGAGAATCGAAGGGTGCCTTCACCGACTTCTCCGACTACCTGCACAAGATTGACATCGCGGCCTGCAATAAGAAGGTCACGGAATCGCTGGTGAAGGCGGGGGCCTTTGACTCGCTAGGGCATTCCCGCAAGGGGCTGTTCCTCGTCCAGTCCGATGCCGTCGACTCGGTGCTGGGCACCAAGAAGGCCGAAGCGATGGGGCAGTTCGATCTCTTCGGCGGTGCGGGCGACGACGACGCCGACGCGGCCAACGTCTTCGCCATCAAGGTGCCGGACGACGAATGGGAAGAGAAGCACAAGCTCGCCCTCGAGCGAGAAATGCTGGGCCTGTACGTATCCGGGCATCCACTCAATGGGGTGGCACACCTGCTGGGTCGCCAAACGGACACCCAGATTCCCACGATCCTCGAAGGCGATATCGCCAACGACACCCAGGTGCGTGTGGGCGGGATTCTCGCCTCGGTCAATCGTCGCGTGAACAAGAACGGCATGCCCTGGGCGTCCGCGCAGCTGGAGGACCTCACGGGTGGTATCGAGGTGCTCTTCTTCCCGCAGGCCTACTCGGTCTACGGCGCCGAGATAGCCGACGACGCGGTGGTTCTGGTGAACGCGAAGGTGGCGATACGCGATGACAGAATCTCCCTGATCGCCAATGACCTTGTGGTGCCCGACTTCTCGCAAGCATCGGACGACCGTCCGGTCGCCGTCACGTTGCCGACCAGGCAGTGCACCATCGACAAGGTCACCGCACTCAAGCAAGTGCTGGCGCGGCATCCCGGTACCAACCAGGTCCATCTGCGTTTGATCAGTGGGGAGCGCGTCACCACGCTGGAGCTCGATCAGTCGCTTCGGGTGACGCCGTCGTCGGCCCTGATGGGGGATCTCAAGGCGTTACTCGGGCCGGGCTGCCTGGGCGGCTAGTTCTCCACGGCGGCTCTGCGCGACCTCCGCGGAGACGGGATCGAGCCATTCGGCTTGATCGGCGACCACGCCGGTCAAGATCTTGCGCGCGGTGGCCAGCAGCTCCGCCACTCGTGGTGATGTCAACGTGTACAGCACGGAGAGTCCTTCGCGACGGGCTGTCACCAGGCCGGCACGCCGGAGCACGGCCAACTGCTGCGACAGATTCGCTGCCTCGATACCTACTTCGGGCAACATCTCCGAGACGGCCCGATCGCGTTCGCTGAGCAGTTCCAGCACACGTATCCGCACGGGATGTCCCAACGTCTTGAAGAAATCCGCCTTCATCCGATACAGCGGCTGACGTGCATCCATCTCAAGTCCACCTCACCACACAACAACTTGCATAGATTAGCAACCCGACAACACCGCGGGACAGGGGCGCGTCTATAGTTCCTGACGGCGCTCGTCGGGGCCCTAGCGGTATTCAGCAGGGGCTGTATTACCGGCCCCTTCAGCGAAGCGCTGCCTCAGACGCGCAGGAGTTGGTATGACGACCGATCGGCCCACCGCAGGGCAGTACATCACCTACGCCTACGGAAGGCGATTGCCCGACTCGATGCGGGACTGGGTGGCCAACGATCTGTCCGGTCCCGGGGCCATTCGGCGGCACATGATCCGATACGTGATCCCGCCGCATTTCATCTTGGCTCCGTTTTGGCTCCTACCGGGTGGATTGCTCCTGCACGTCGCGATCACCCTGCCCATCTACGTCTGGGCGATCCTGATGACGCACGCTCTCAACAAGATTTGGCGCCGTTACCGGTTGGCCCAGCACGATCTGGATCCCAAGCTCGCCGACATCGGGAACCGCGAGAAGCACGCGCGCAAGCACGAGACCTATGCCCAGCGCTATGGTGCGCGCCCGGAGTCGAACGACACCTACTCCAGCAGCGACCCGATCTGACCAGCGGTTAGCGCCGCTTCCCCGTCCACGGCTCTTCGTTCTTCTTTCGGCGTGCGGTCTCGTCCTTGCGGTCTTTGACCCATTGCTGCTCGAAAGTCAGTCCTGGACGTGCGCTCGGGATCCGATTCATCGCACCACTGAGCCAGCGGGGCGGGGTAGCGGGCTCCCATTGCGGGAAGGTGACGCTGAGCGAATACATGGTCTTCAGGACGACGAACACCCCGAACAGTGCTGACGGTGCGTCGGTGACAGCGACCGCGAACATCCCGAAGATCAGAGTGAGATGCACGACGGCAACTCGCATGAATCCGCGACTCGCCATCACTTCCAGCTGCCAGAAGGACCATCGGCGCAGGGAGGGGAGATCCACCAGAAAGTCGACGGCCAGCGCGATGAGCACCTGGAGGCACCCGAATCCCACACTGCGCCAGTCGATACCGATCAGTGCGGCCTTGCCGTTGTGGGTGAGCAGAAAAATGATGACCGCGAGAAAGAACCCATGCGCCGCCGAGAACACGAGCGTCGTGAACAGGAATCCCTTGACGAAAGAGGTGCGTGAGTAGCTCCGGTCCGGCCCGGGTGCCTCGTACCGGAAGTGTCCGCGGCGCGGACTCCACCGCTTGTGCAGCAGGGCCCGGAGTGCGACGAACATCGATGCCACCACGGTCTCGAACCAGTAGACCGCGAGCGTCGTGCCAGCCGACCAGCCGCCCACGAACCAGCCGGTAAGTGGAATCGCGTTCACCGCGATCATCGTGGCCAGGTGAAGAACCCGGTTGAGGGTGCCGGGGTCGTCCGATGTCGGGACGGAGTCCTGTGAGATCACGGCTAGCCCAGAATGTTCACGGCGCGGGCGAGCACCAGTGCCACTGTGGATAGCGCCACGATTGATTGCAGCGTCATCAGCATCTTGGCCCACCGCGAGAGCGGCATGGTGTCGGTGGGGGAGAACGCGACGACGTTGGTGAAGCTCACGTACAGGTAATCGGGGAATTTCGGCCGCCAATCCGGCGGCGCGAGTTCGGGATTGGCCATCTGGGGAAACATGAAGTCAGGATGCGGGCGTTCGGGGGTGCGGCGGGCGAAGGGGCCGCCACGGTCAAACTCCCAGTACCACATACCGAATACGATGACGTTGGTGATGAAGATCGCCAGACCACTGCCGAGGAGCACGCGCGGGTTGTCACCCATCTGCCCCGTCACGATCTTGTAATCCAGCAGTGCCGCCGAGATGGTGTTGTCGGCGGTAATGGCAGCGATCAGCAGATAGGTCGCCCAACGCCCGAGAGTCGTTGACCGCGTGAACTTTATCGGGTTGAGGATCACCAGAACGAGCAGCAGCGCGAACTCAAGAGCGGGCAATGGCCAGCGCGGCGTCAGATTGAACTGTGCGGGGATAGCCAGCTGCAGGCCGATCGCCGCCAGGAGAGCGGCGAGAACCGGTATTCGGCTTTCGGGGGCACCAGGGCGCAGCCAGGACGGCAGATGTTTTTCGGCGGCCAGCACGTCATCGGTCACCTCGTGGGCAAGCCGTTCCATGCGCTGCCCGACAGGGCGTTCGGCAGCCGATTCACTTGGCGAAGACATGGGGATGTATTACACCCCGTGGAGAGGTTCCGCTCAGTGAATGAGCGAGCCCGCGAGCCAGACCATGCTGGCCACGGCACTGGCGGAGAGTGCTGCGGTCGACATTGACGCCACCAGCAAGAGCGCTGCCACGAAGACTGCCGTGCCGGCTCCGAGGGCCAGCAGCTTGTAGGGGGCCCATGCCGCGCCCGCGACATCCACCGACCGCACCCCATGTGCCGCGCGCTCGAAGGTTGTCATAAATAGAGGATATGCCTAACGGGGAAGTTCGGTCAACCGAACACTCCGGTCATGGGTGATAGAACAAAGTCGCGGGGGCAGTCGGGTGCTGGCGGGCTCCCCGGCGTTCTCGTTATCGGCGTGATTCCCCTGTAGATGGAGCGATACAGTTGTCGGCATGCCATTAACCGGTGAATACGAACCCAGTGGACTCGATTGGTCGCAGAAGCAGGTGGCCAGGATTATCGAGAGCGGGACCACCGACGGCATCACCATCGCGGACATGCCGGTCATCTTGCTGACCACGCTGGGTGCCAAGTCCGGCAAGCTGCGCAAGATCGCACTCATGCGGGTGGAGCACGACGGCGAGTACGCCATCGTCGCCTCGCTGGGCGGCGCACCCAAGAACCCCGTGTGGTACTACAACGTGAAAGAGAACCCGCTCGTCGAGCTGCAGGACGGCAGTATCACCAAGGACTACCAAGCCCGCGAGGTCTTCGGCGACGAGAAGGCGCCATGGTGGGACCGTGCCGTGGAGGCGTACCCGCCGTATGCGGAATACCAGACCAAGACCGACCGTCAGATCCCGGTTTTCGTGCTGACGCCAGTCTCTTGAGCACGGCCCAGGCCGTCACTGCCAGCGATATCGATGCGGCGGCCAAACGCATCGACGAGGTGGTGCACCCGACTCCCGTCCAGCACGCCGATCGGCTTTCCGCGCTCACCGGGGCCAACGTGTATCTCAAACGCGAAGATCTGCAGTCGGTTCGGTCGTACAAACTGCGCGGCGCCTTCAACCTCTTGATGCAGCTCAGCGACGAGGAGAAGGCCGCCGGTGTGGTGTGCTCCAGCGCGGGTAACCACGCGCAGGGATTCGCGCTGGCGTGCAAGTCGATGGGCGTGCATGGTCGTGTGTACATCCCCAGTAAGACTCCTAAGCAGAAGCGTCAGCGAATCATCTACCACGGCAACGGATTCGTGGAGCTCATCGCGGTGGGACATGGTTACGACGAGGCGGCTGCGGCGGCCAAGGCCGATGCCGAACGTACCGGTGCCACCCTGGTCCCGGCATTCGACGATCCCCGGACCATCGCCGGGCAGGGCACCATTGCCGCCGAGATCTTGGACCAGCTTGACGTTCATCCGGACGTCGTGGTGGTCCCTGTCGGCGGCGGTGGGTGTATCTCCGGAATCGTGACGTACCTGCGGGAGCGGGCGCCGCAGGTACGGGTCGTCGGTGTTGAGCCGGCGGGCGCCGCATGTATGGCCGCCGCCATGCGGGCGGGTGGGCCGGTCCCACTCGACCATGTTGACCCCTTTGTGGACGGCTGCGCTGTACAGGTTGCCGGAGCGGTTCCATACGGACTACTGGCCGCGGCAGGTGAAGCGCTCACCTTGATGACCGTTGACGAAGGCGCGGCCTGCACGGCGATGCTCGAGCTTTATCAGAACGAGGGCATCATCGCCGAGCCCGCAGGTGCCCTGTCGGTCGCCGCGTTGCCAGAACTGGACCTGACTCCGGGGGAGACGGTTGTCTGCCTGATTTCCGGTGGGAACAACGATGTTTCGCGGTACGGCGAGATCCTGGAGCGCTCGTTGGTGCACCTGGGACTCAAGCACTACTTCCTCGTCGACTTCCCGCAGGAGCCGGGTGCGTTGCGCCGATTCCTGGGGGACATACTCGGGCCCAACGACGACATCACGCTGTTCGAGTACGTCAAGCGGAATAACCGCGAGATGGGTGCGGCCCTGGTGGGCATCGAGCTCAGCAATGCCGACGATCTCGCGGGCTTGCTGGATCGGATGTACGCGTCGGACCTCGATATCGAACGGCTGGAACCGGATTCGGCGGCGTTCCGCTATCTGACGTAGCGCCGGCTATCCGCTCTTGCGCAGGACGACCAGGGCGCGGTCCTGTACGCGCACGGCCTTGCCGGCGTCAACCACGGCCGAGCACTGGCCGTCCGGTTCTCCGGTGTCGAGCACCGCAGTCCATTGCGTCGCGTAGTCGCCGTCGGGCGTCACGAAATCCAGTGGCTCGTCATAGGCGTTGAAGCACAGCAGGAATGAGTCTCCGGAGACGCGTTCCCCGCGTGCGTTGGGTTCCGGAATCGCATCGCCGTTGAGGAAGACGGCCAGACTCTTGCCGAAACCGCTGTCCCAGTCGGCGGTGGTCATTTCCTCGCCCGCGGGTGTCAGCCACGCGATATCCCGTACTTCCTCGCCCTCGCGAATCGGTCGTCCGGCGAAGAAGCGGCGGCGGCGGAACACAGGGTGCTGTTTACGCAGCGCGATTACCGTTCTGGCGAATTGCAGCAGGTCAGAATTCGTCGCAGCCAGCTCCCAGTCCATCCAGGACAGCGTCGAATCCTGGCAGTACACATTGTTATTGCCCAGCTGGGTGCGGCCGATCTCATCGCCATGCGAGAGCATCGGCGTGCCCTGACTCAGCACCAGGGTCGCGAAGATGTTGCGCATCTGGCGCGCGCGCAGCGCGATAATCGCCGGGTCGTCGGTGGGACCCTCCACACCGCAGTTCCACGAGCGGTTGTAGGTTTCCCCATCCTGATTGTTCTCGCCGTTGGCCTCGTTGTGCTTTTCGTTGTACGAGACCAGATCTCTCAGGGTGAAGCCGTCGTGCGCGGTGACGAAGTTGATGCTCGCACTGGGACGGCGCCCGGTGGCCTCGTACAGGTCGGAGGAGCCAGTGAGCCGAGAGGCGAACTCTCCGAGCGTCGCGGGCTGTCCACGCCAGTAATCGCGGACGGTATCGCGGAACTTGCCGTTCCATTCGGTCCACAAGCCGGGGAAGTTGCCCACCTGGTATCCGCCCTCGCCGATATCCCAGGGCTCGGCGATCAGTTTGACCTGACTGACGATCGGGTCTTGCTGCACCAGGTCGAAAAAGGCGGACAGGCGATCGACGTCATGCAACTCGCGGGCCAGGGTTGAGGCCAGGTCGAACCGGAATCCGTCGACATGCATTTCGGTGACCCAGTAGCGCAGCGAGTCCATGATGAGCTGCAACGTGTGCGGGTGGCGAGCGTTGAGACTGTTTCCCGTCCCGGTGTAGTCGGTGTAGCGCGCGAGGTTGTCGTCGTTGAGTTTGTAGTAGGCGCGATTATCGATGCCGCGGAAACTCAGGGTTGGGCCGATGTGATCGCCCTCGGCCGTGTGGTTGTAGACGACGTCGAGGATGACCTCGATACCCGCCTCGTGCAGAGCGCGAACCATTGCCTTGAATTCGGCGACGGCGCCGCCCGCGTGCGGCGACGACGCGTACCCCGCATGCGGAGCCAGGAATCCGAAGGTGTTGTACCCCCAATAGTTTCGCAACCCGAGGGCAATCAGCCGGCTGTCGTGGAAGAACTGGTGCACGGGCATCAGTTCAATGGCGGTGACACCGAGGGAACGCAGGTGCTCGATGACGACCGGATGCGCCAGACCGGCGTAGGTGCCTCTGAGCTCCTCGGGAACCCCTGGATGAGTCTGTGTCATGCCCTTGACATGGGCTTCGTAGATGACCGTCTCGTGGTACGGGGTGCGCGGGCGACGATCCGAACCCCAGTCAAAGTACGGGTTGATGACGACGGAGGTCATGGTGTGGCCCAGCGAGTCTCGCGCGACTAGTGCCTCGGTGTCCAGTGGATCGGTCTGGTAGGACAGCAGCGGCGGATCCGCCTCGGGGGTGTAGCCGAACTCGCCGTGAAAGGCCTTGCCGTACGGGTCGAGGAGCAGCTTGTTGGGGTCGCAGCGGTGCCCGGCCTCAGGCTCCCAGGGACCGTGTACCCGGAATCCGTAACGCTGGCCGGGGGAGATGGTCGGCAGATAGCAGTGCCACACGTACCCGTCGACCTCATCGAGTGGCACTCGGCTTTCCGTGCCGTCCTTGGCGATGAGGCACAGCTCGACGGCCGTGGCCACCTCGGAGAACAGTGAGAAGTTGGTACCGGCTCCGTCGTAGGTGGCACCCAGTGGATATGGGTTGCCCGGCCATACCTGAAGTGGTGGCAGGGTCATGCTGATAGACCCTATCGGTCCGGGGTCGGGACCGCGCGGCTCACTTGCCCGGCGGGGCCGTCCGCCACCACCCGGTCGCGAGCGCGATCTGCCGTCCCAGTTCCTTGGCCATGGTCCGCATATAGGTCGCCGAGATGTGGTGAGAATCGTGATACACCAACACGTTTCCTTCCACCACGCGGCATTTGTCGGGACGGCACACGGCCTTGGTCATGTCGAGGATCTTCAGTAGCGGGAACTGGTTCGCGATGGCGAGTGTGGGATTGGCGTCGTCGAGCGCGCGATTGCGATCCATGGCGCATGAGTCGGAGTTTCCGCCTGCGGAGATGCAGTCGGCCGCGGTGTAGGTGGTGCCGTCCTTGTCGATCAGCCACGGGGTATCGCGCATGCCGAGAACAGGGATTCCAGCCTCATCGAACGCCGTCCAGATGCCCATATAGCTATCGGGCATCACATCACCAGTGCCCAGGGCCGAGCGGGGGCGGGTGGTGGTGGTGAACACGTAATCGGGGTGTTCCTTGATCAACCGTGACATCACCTCGTCGACCCACTTCTTGCAATCGGGGTAGGGGTCGTTCGACCCGGCGATACGAGGGACCTCTTCGGTGCTGAGCGGGCAGCCCATCTTGAGGTATGTGGTGATCTTGAAGTTGTGCTGGCGGCCCAGGATGTCGAGCGCGGTGATCCAGTGCTCGGCGTGTGACCCACCGGCCAGCGCGATGGTGCGCGTCGCGTGCGGATTGCCGTAGGTACAGGAGATGACCGCCCGATTCCGGAAATCACTGATGCAGTCCTGTTCAGTGGTCATCGGTAGATCGTCGGAGGCCTCCAGCGTGGTGGGCCGCATCGGCAGATCGGGCACGCGGTCGCCGTACAGCAGGGCTCCCGCGCCCGGGTAGTCCCGTGGACGCAGGCCGGACAGCTCCTTGCCGTTGGATCGCTGCACGGTGACGTGTTCGAGCCAGGTGAACGAGGTGGCGGTCAGCGCGACCGCCGTCACCACGATCGCTGTGCCCAGCGCCAGGGTGGGGCGCCGCAGCCTGGTCCACAGCGTGGAGGATTCTGGGAGTAGCCGGGGGTACCGCAGGGGAGTCTCAACGTATTTGTTGGTCAGGTAGGCCAGCGCCAGGGAGATGCCCAGAATGGCGGCACCCTCCCACAACGAGACCTTGGGTTGTCCGCTGTAGACCAACCAATAGACCAGCAGCGGCCAGTGCCACAGATACAGCGAGTAGGCCAGCGACCCCAGCTCAACCAGCGGCCTGGTGGCGAGGAATCGGTTGGCGATCGGTTGTGGGGTGTCGGTGGGCAGGTTTGCCGCCGACAAGATGAGGACGAGGGTGGCGACGACGGGCACCAGCGCCAGCGGGCCTGGGAACTCGCGCACACCGTTGATGAGCGCACCGCAGGACAGAATCGCCGCCACGGCGATGAGGCCGAGCACCTGGCGAAGCCACATCGGCCAGCGCGTCCCCGCCACCAACGCGCCCACCAGCACACCGAGCAGCAGCTCCCAGGCACGCGCGAACGTGTTGTAGTAGGCGATCGACTGGAAGTCGAGGTGGGCGTAGATCGCGTATCCGAAGGATGTGGCGGTCAGGCCAGCGATGACGGCGATGAGAAGGGGGCGCATGTACCGGCCGAGTGGTTTGCGCAGAAGAACGGCCAGTAGGTACACCAAGGCCAGGAAGCCGACGTAGAACTGCCCCTGCACCGACATCGACCAGAGATGCTGCAGCGGGCTCACCGACTCGCTGGCCGCCAGATAGTCGGCGGCGGTATTGGCGAGCTCCCAGTTCTGGTAATAGCCCAGGCTGGCCAGGCTCTGCTCGGCGAACGTTTCCCACCGAGTTTCCGGCTGCACCAGGACAGTGAGGACGGCGCAGGCCGCCAAGACGAGAACCAGCGCGGGGAGCAACCGTCGAACCAGTCGTTTCAGTACCGGTATCGGGTTGAGGGATGCTCCCTGTGTGGTCGCTGTGCGAAGTAGCTTGCTGCCGTAAAAAAAGCCCGAAAGGGTTAAGAAGACATCAACTCCGCCCGACACCCGGCCGAACCACACGTGAAACACCGCGACCAGAAAAATGGCGATACCGCGCAAACCATCGAGGTCATGGCGGTAAAACCCCTTGTCGCTCTTCAGTTTTGGGGTGGCGTCGACCGCCGGGGCGGGTGGCACCTCGGGATCGGTCATAGGCTTGGTTGCTGAGACGAAGAACATTTTCGCCCCCAATGTACCCATGGTTGCCGAGAGTCTCCGCAGGTGCGCGCCAACGGCGTGTGCGCGTGAGGCGAATGGCTCCGTATCGAGGGTCTGTGACAGGCTCGACGACTGTGCCGAGGTTGACACCGGATGAGATCGAAGCAGTCGATGCCGCGCATGTGTGGCATCCGTACAGCGGCATCGGCGATCCCGACACAACCCAGCGGCCACTGGTGGTGACCAGTGCCAGTGGTCCGAACATCACCGTGGTGCGCGATGGCCGTCCCGCGGAGGTGCTCGACGCGATGAGCTCGTGGTGGTCGTGCATTCACGGCCACGGTCACCCCGAACTGGATCGCGCGGTGACCGAGCAGGTGGCGTCGATGAGCCACGTCATGTTCGGAGGGCTAACCCACGAGCCTGCGGCGCGGCTCGCGCAGCTGCTGGTGGAGCTGACCCCGCCCGGTCTGGAAACGGTGTTCTTCTCCGATTCGGGGTCCGTATCGGTAGAGGTGGCGATCAAGATGGCGCTGCAGTACTGGCGCAGCCTGGGACTGCCCGCCAAACATCGACTGATGACCTGGCGTGGCGGCTACCACGGGGACACCTTCACCCCGATGAGTGTGTGTGACCCCGAGGGCGGCATGCACTCGTTATGGACCGATGTGCTGGCCAAACAGGTCTTCGCCGAGCGGGTCCCCAGCGCGTACGACGAGGAGTACACCCAGCGTTTCGAGGCAGAGCTGTCGGAGCATGCCGCCGAACTCGCGGCCGTCATTGTGGAACCGGTGGTGCAGGGTGCCGGGGGCATGCGGTTCCACGATCCGCGCTACCTGGCAGAGCTGCGCGCCATGTGTGACAGGCACGGTGTGCTGCTGATCTTCGATGAGATCGCGACGGGCTTCGGACGCACCGGTGAGCTGTTCGCCGCCGATCATGCCGGGGTGAGCCCCGACATCATGTGCGTCGGCAAGGCCATGACCGGCGGTTATCTCACTTTGGCCGCCACCCTGTGTACCGCCAAGATCGCGCGCACCATCAGTGATGGCGCGGCGGGCGCACTCATGCACGGCCCGACCTTCATGGCCAATCCGTTGGCATGTGCGGTAGCGGTCGCCTCGATCGAACTACTGCTCTCCGGGGACTGGAAGTCACGGATCGCGGAGATATCCGGGGGATTACGCGCGGGCCTGGCACCCGCCGCAGACCTCGACGGGGTCGCCGACGTGCGCGTGTGTGGTGCCATTGGAGTCATCGACATGGAACACCCGTTGGGCACGGACGGTATGCGCGTCGCTACCAACGCGGCATTGGACGAAGGCGTATGGCTGCGCCCCTTCCGGACCTTGATTTACACCATGCCGCCGTACATCTGCGATCAGGGTGAGATCCATCGAATCACGCGCGCGATGGTGAGCGCTGCGACGGCGGTAGGAGCCGCATCGGCGGTGCGCTAACCTGAACACCGTTCAGGAGAGGAGGCGCCGGTGGGCGAGGCATCATCACCGCTTGCCTGGTTGGGTGAGGTCGAGCGTCAACGGGAGGCTGCCGGACTGCGCCGGCGGCTTCGTACCCGCAGCGCCGCCGAGCCCGAGATCGATCTGGCGTCCAACGACTATCTGGGCCTCGCGTGCCATCCGCAGGTCATCGAGGCCGGCGTCGAGGCGCTGCGGATGTGGGGTGCCGGATCCACCGGTTCACGCCTGGTCACCGGCAATACCGAGCTGCATGAAGAGCTGGAGCGCGAGCTGGCGACCTTTATGGGCGCGCCCTCGGCGCTGGTGTTCTCCTCGGGCTATACCGCCAATCTCGGAGCGGTCGTCGCGCTTTCCGGTCCCGGAACGCTCATCGTCTCCGATGCGCGCACCCATGCCTCGCTGATCGACGCGTGCCGCCTATCGCGGGCACGGGTGGTCGTGACTCCGTATCGCGACACCCAGGCGGTGGCGGCGGCTCTGGCGCAGCGTCCCGAAGAACGCGCACTGGTTCTCACCGACGCGGTTTTCAGCGCCGATGGTGCGCTCGCGCCGCTGACCGAGCTGCACCGGGTCTGCCGTAGTCATGGAGCTGTGTTACTTGTCGACGAGGCGCATGGACTCGGCGTACGCGGGGTCGGGGGGCGCGGTCTGGTCTCCGAAGTCGGTCTCGCCGGCTTCGACGATCTCGTCGTCACCGTCACACTGTCCAAGGCTCTGGGCAGCCAGGGTGGGGCGGTGCTGGGATCAGAGGCGGTCCGGGCACACCTCATCGATGCCGCCCGGCCGTTCATCTTCGACACCGGGCTCGCTCCTGCCGCGGTCGGGTCGGCGTTGGCGGCGCTGCGGCTCATGGCCGACGAACCGGAACGGGTCCGCGCGGTGCTCGACCACGCGGCGACGCTGGGTCAGTGGTGTGGTGTGGCGGACACGCCCGAGTCCGCGGTGGTGCCGGTGGTACTCGGTGACCCGACGATCGCGTTCAACGCTGCCAAGGCATGCCTGGATCAGGGGGTGCGGGTGGGCTGTTTCCGTCCGCCGTCGGTCCCCGAGGGGCAGTCACTGCTACGCCTAACGGCCCGGGCCTCGCTTACCGGCGCCGATATGGATCGCGTGCGTGAGGTGCTCGCCGGAGTATTGGCGCTGGCCCGCCGGTGACGATCCTCCTGGTCACCGGAACATCGACGGGAGTGGGTAAGACGGTGGCAACGGCGGCGCTGGCCGCGGCCGCGGTGAGTCAGGGCATCGACGTGACGGTATGCAAACCGGTGCAGACCGGTGAGGACCGTGACGCCGATGAGGTTGCCCGCCTGTCCGGAGTGACACGCGTCGAGACCTTGGCGCGTTATCCCGAACCGCTGGCTCCCGTGGCGGCGGCGTCGCGGGCCGGTCTGGCCTTGCTCGACCACGTCCAGATGGCCACGTCGATCTTCGCCCTCGATCGCCCCGGGGCATTGACACTGGTTGAGGGAGCCGGAGGTCTGCTGGTGGAGCTGGCCGCGGGTGGTAAGACGCTGCGTGATCTGGCGATTGTTCTCGACGCGCCGGTGCTGGTGGTGACGACCGCCGACCTGGGCACCCTGAATCACACCGCCCTCACGCTGGAAGCCCTTGCGGCGCAGTCAGTTCCCTGTGCCGGGTTGGTGGTGGGGAGTTTCCCGGCAGAGCCGGACCTGCCGCAGCGACTCAACCGTGAGGAACTGGCGAATCAGTTCAAGACGCCGGTGCGCGCGGTGATTCCCGAGGGGGCGCCGCGGCTGATGCCCGCGGCGTTCGCCGAGCTGAGCGTGGCGCTTTTCGACCCGCAGTGGGTGTCTGAGCTGGTGGCCGCTAGCTGATGGGGCTGGACTGGCGGGCCAAATGGTCGATCCCGTCCACAAGCAGGCGCACTCCGAAGCCGAACTGCGCGGTGGGATCGGCCAGCGCCGCGCCGTCGGCGAGGTATGACTGGCCATCTTCCAGTGCGCCGGCAGAGTCCCACTGCAGCCGAGACTGTTCGTCGGCCACATAACCCAGCACGTAATAGACGATGCTGCGGGCGGCCAGTGCGGCGGGTACCGCACCTAATCCCGAGGTGACAGCGGCCTCGGCCAGGCGATTGAGCACCGTGATCATGTGGGAGGTTTGGCCCGAGGCGAAGCTCGCCGACACCAACTCCGCGCCGTCCTTGTGGGAGAGCAGTGCGTCGCGCAGCGCGGAGCACAGGAAATCGACGCGCTGCTGCCACGGCACATCACGACAATCGGTTTCCGCCAACGGCGCCAACACATGATCGGCCACCGCGCCGAGCAGCTGCTGTTTGTTCGCGAAGTGCCAGTACAGCGCGCTCGGTGCGATATCGAGTTCGCGGGCGAGCCGGCGCATCGTCAGATCCGCGATTCCGTAGTCGTCCAGAATCGCGGTGGCCCGGCGCACCAGGTCGTGTCGGTTAAGCGGGGCAGTGCGCCCCTTGTTTGGCTCGGTGATGGCAATACTCTAACCTGAACACCGTTCAGGATTGGGACCGTCAGAGACAAGACATAAAGACAAGACACTGTGAGGAGTGCTGCGTGACTCAGGCAGCCGAAGCAACCACCGCGGGCGACATGGATCGCGACGTACTGGCCATCGCCCGTGAGCAGGTGCTCGAGCAGGGGGTAGGCCTCACCCAGGATCAGGTGCTGCGGGTGCTACAGCTCCCCGACGACCGCCTGGAAGAGCTGCTGGCGCTCGCGCACGAGGTTCGGATGCAGTGGTGCGGCCCGGAGGTCGAGGTCGAGGGCATCATCAGCCTCAAGACCGGTGGCTGCCCCGAGGACTGCCATTTCTGTTCACAGTCCGGTCTGTTCGCGTCCCCTGTGCGCAGCGCCTGGCTCGATATCCCGAGCCTGGTCGAGGCCGCTAAACAGACCGCGAAGTCCGGTGCCACCGAGTTCTGCATCGTGGCGGCCGTGCGCGGTCCCGACGAGCGCCTGCTTGCTCAGGTCGCGGCCGGTATCGAGGCCATCCGCAATGAGGTCGACATTCAGATCGCCTGCTCGCTGGGCATGCTGACCCAGGAGCAGGTCGACCGCCTCTCGGCGATGGGTGTGCACCGGTACAACCACAACCTCGAAACCGCCAAGTCGCATTTCCCCAATGTGGTGACCACCCACAGCTGGGAGGAGCGTTGGGACACCCTCAGGATGGTTCGCGAGGCGGGCATGGAGGTCTGCTGCGGCGGCATCCTCGGCATGGGCGAGACGCTGGAGCAGCGCGCAGAATTCGCCGCGAACCTGGCCGAGCTCGAACCCGATGAGGTTCCGCTGAACTTCCTGAACCCCCGCCCCGGAACGCCATTCGGCGACCTCGAGGTGCTCCCCGCCGCGGACGCACTGCGTGCCGTGGCGGCATTCCGTCTCGCGCTGCCGCGCACGATGCTGCGCTTCGCCGGCGGACGCGAGATCACCCTGGGTGATCTGGGGGCCAAGCAGGGCATTCTGGGCGGTATCAATGCCGTCATCGTCGGCAACTACCTCACGACACTAGGCCGTCCGGCCGAGGCGGACCTGGAACTGCTAGTCGATCTGCAGATGCCGATCAAGGCACTCAACAGCAGCCTGTGACCAATAGCCTGTACGTGATGGGTACAGAACCGGTAGCCGCCGGTAAGTACAACGTGTACACCGGCGAATCGATGGACGGGTCGACTGGACTGTTTGTGCCGACAGCGGCACAACTGGGCTTGGAGCCGCCGCGGTTTTGTGCGGCATGTGGGCGGCGGATGATCGTGCAGGTGCGCCCGGACGGCTGGCACGCAAAATGCTCGCGACATGGCGAGGCGGATTCCAAGCAGCTTGAGCAGCGATGA
>NZ_MAEY01000018.1:0-43387 GCF_002013745.1 Mycobacterium sp. D16Q16 | reverse complement strand
CAGCGCGACCTCGGATGTCGTGGATCAGGTTGCACCGCCGCGCTTTTCCCATCTTCGCGCGGCCGCGATCGTGCTTGGCGGGCTCGCTGCCGCCGGGGCGTTGGTGGGAGCGTTGTGGGGCGTCATCGCGCCGGGTGTGCACGGAGCCATCGCCGATACGCGCGATAACGGCCGGGTGTTTGTGCACCTGGGTAATGAGGCCGACAACTACTTCATCGCGACCACCATGCTGATCGGGATGGTCACGGTGGTTGCGGTGATCGTGTCTGCCGCAGCCTGGCAATGGCGGTCGCACCGTGGCCCGATGATGGTGGGCGCGCTCACCTTAGGTGCCCTGGCGGGTTCGGCAATAGCGGCGGCTGTCGGAGCGGTACTGGTCCGGATCCGTTATGGCGTACTGGATATCGCGGGTGCCCAGCTCGATGAGGGGCATCGCATCAAGTATGTCGTGGAGGCGCCCGCGGTGTTCTACGGTCACACGCCGGCCCAGATCGCGGTCACGCTTGCGCTGGCGCCGTGTCTGGCGGCGGTCACGTACATGTTCTGTGTAGTCGCCTGTGCCCGTGATGATCTCGATGCCTGGCCGCCGGTGAAGGTCCCCGTCTACCGGGCGCCCGCGACCGTTCCGCCTGTGGAAGGCGCTAGTTCGACGGCGTAGCCTCCTCGAGCCCCAGCGAGCACGCGGTCACCCGCACGGAGCTCGCCACCGCCGCGTGATCCCAGCTGACGTTCCCGGCGCCGGGAATCGCGCCGACCATCGTTGTCTGCCACGAGGTGTGCCATCGCTCGGGAAAGCAGCGTTGGAGGGCGTCGAGCATGATCGGGACTGCGGTGGACGCGCCCGGGGAGGCGCCGAGTAGCCCCGCGATGGTGCCGTCGGCACTGATCACGAGTTCGGTGCCTTGCTGAAGCACGCCCACGCGTCGAGGGTCGGGCGTAATGAGCTGCGCCCGTTGACCCGCGGGGACAAGTTCCCAATCGCCGGGCCTGGCGGCGGGGTAGTACCGGCGCAGCTGTGAAAAGCGTTGTCGCGGACCCGCTATTACCTGGCCGATCAGGTATCTGATGAGCGCGAGGTTCTGGATGAGCGCGGCCGCGATCACGTGTACGTTGTGCCACCGCACCGTGGTGAAGAAGTCCACCCATCGGCCGTGTTTGAGCAGCTTGGTGCTGAAGGTCGCATACGGTCCGAACATCAGGTACGGCCGGCCGCGAACCAGGCGTTTGTCCAAGTGCGGTACCGACATCGGTGGCGCACCCACGGGCGCTTGGCCATACACCTTGGTCGCGTGCTGATCGGCCACGCCGGGATCCTCGCAGCGCAAGAAGGCGGCGCCGACGGGCAGGACGGCGTAACCACGCACCTCGGGGAGGTGCGCCCGTTGCAGCAGCCGCAGTGCGTGCCCGCCGGCGCCGACGAACACGCTGCGCGCTCGTATGGTGAAGTGGCCCTGAGGATTTGTCCCGCGCACTACCCATGATCCGTCGCTGGTCCGGTTGAGTGCGTGCACCTCATGGCCGAGGCGGACCTGACCGCCGCGCTCGGTGACGATGCGCGTCAGCGCATGAGTGAGGGCGCCGAAGTCGATATCTGTTCCGTCAGGGTGCAGGGTAGCGGCGACGGGCTCATCGGGCGTGCGGCCGCGCATCACCAGCGGCGCCCAGCACTCGATGGTGCCCGGGGCATCGCTGAACCGCATTCCGGCGAACATCGGCTCTGTGGACAGCGTGTCGTAGCGACGCCGTAGATAGTCGACATCGCGCTGACCGAACACGACATCCATGTGCGCGGCGGCGTGAATGAACGCATCGGGTTGCAGCAGCCCCTTGTCGGCGAGGTAGGACCACCACTGACGGCTCAGGTGGAACTGGCGAGCTATCGCCGCGGGCTTCGTGGCGTCCCCGGGGTCTGGCATGTAGTTGAGCTCGCAGAATCCGCTGTGCCCGGTACCGGCGTTGTTCCACGCATCGCTGCTCTCGGTGGCGAGCGCATCGGCCCTCTCCAGCAGCACAATTCGCCACTCGGGTTCCAGCACCGACAGCATCGAACCCAAGGTGGCGGACATGATGCCGCCGCCGATCAACACCACGTCGGCATCGTCAGGAGAGGGGCCTGGCGTCTTCGAGAATGTGCTCATATCGTCCACCATCCGCCGCAATCATTCATTCCGTCCAATGAATGATTGCGGGAGTATCATCCGATAATGGATCGATGGACATCCCAGCTGGCTCCCCAACTGCGGGCGCTGGTGGAACTGTCCGCCCACGACGGGCACATGACGCAGGCCGCTCTTGCGCTGGACATTCCACAGTCATCGATGAGTCGGCGGATTCACGCGCTGCAGTCGGCGCTCGGGGTGCCACTGCTCATTCACGACGGCAGGACGGTGCGGCTGACTCCTGAGGCGCGACGACTGGCTGCCCGCGCGCGTGAACCTCTCGCCGAGCTCGATCGCACACTCGCCGAGCTCACCGGCGACGCGGACCCAGAGCACGGCACGGTGCGTTTCGGATTCCCGCTCACCATGGGCTCGGGCCATATCCCAGATCTGCTCGCCGCCTTCCGGCATCGGAATCCGGGCATCCGGGTGCTCCTCAAGCAGGCGCACGGATCCCAACTGGGCGCCGAGCTGATGACCGGCCATCTCGACCTCGCTGTCGTAATCCCAGCGCCAGAGCGCCTGCACCACACCACGATCGGTATCCAACAGATTCAGGTCGCAGTACCCGCGCACCACCGGCTCGCCGCGGCGGCCGAACTACATCTGGACGAGCTGGCCGGCGAGACGTTCATCGCCAACCCGCCCAGCTACAACCTCCGGCAGCTCACCGAGACGTGGTGCCGCGAAGCGGGATACAGCCCAAACATCGCCATTGAAGTCACCGAGTTCGGCACGATCCGCGAACTCATCAGCCGCGGTCTTGGCATCGCGCTCCTGCCTCATGATGACCGCAGGCCGCCCGGTATCCGCGAAATTCCGCTCGCGGGCAGAGGCCACCACCGTTCCATTGCCCTCGCCTGGGGCACCACGACCCGCGCGGCGCCCACCCGTCGCCTCAACGATTTCTTGCTCCAGCACTTCTCGCCGACCGCTGTCAACAGTGGCGAGACGCGCGACGCCTAATCGTGGCTGCCGCCGCCCGATTTCGAATTCCCGCCGCCGGATGACGACGGGCCGTTCCCCGATCCCGAGGACTTGCTCGTTGAGTCGTGTGTCGAAGAGGCGCTCGGCGACTTGGATCCGGAACTCTGGGATTCGGATGACTTCGTGCCGGAGGTCTTCGTCTCCGAACCCTTGGTGCCCGACGCTTGAGTCTCCGCAGCCTTTGTCTTGGTATCGGGGGCCTTGGCGTCCGTCGACGTGGTAGCGGATGTCTTGTTGTCTGGGCTCTTGGCGCCCGACGTGGACGCCCCCGCTTGTCCGGTGGTCGACTGCGAAATGGGACCGCGGACGGTGCCTTGTGCGCTAATGGTGCCGTGTTCGGTGGTGCTCGCCGTGGGAACCTTCTGCTTGACCGGCTTGTCCGCCTGATCCTTGGTCGTCGCCGCGGTGGGCGACTTGTCGTTCTTCGCCGAATCCTTGAGACTCTCGGTGTCTTTCGCCTGCGTGGTCTCCTTGGCTGCTTCGCCAGAAGTTCCCTGAGTGTCGGTCACCGTACCGATGGGTACGGAATCTTTGAGAGAATCCCTGGGCGATTCCTTGCTGCCTGCCGTCGCGGTCTCCTGGGTATCAGTCGCGGCCTTCGCGTCGGTCTTCTTTTCCTTGTCGACGACGGCGTTGTCCTTGGCGGGCGTCGTGCTCTCGGCAGTTTCCTGCGGACCCGGTACCTGAGGACCCTTGGCGTCCTTGGTTTCCCGGGTATCGACAGCGGTGCCCGGGACGGTCTCCTTCGCGGTACCCGCGGTGGTTTCCACTGCGGTGCCGGTCTTTTCGAGGCTCGTCAGCTTCTGATCGACTTTCGTCAGGCCCAGTGCCTCCGCGAAGTGTGCTTCCGCATCCTTGAACGCCTTGGTGAGGGGCGCCAATGCCTCGTGGGCGGAGGTGGGTAGCGCGCCGGTGGCATCCGGCGCCGCTAGTAGGGCCACGCCAGGAAGGGGAGGCAACGGCGGCAGGAAGTAGCGTGCTTCTGCCCAGGCGAAATTGATGACGGAGTTGACAATGTCGCCGCCGAATCGCCCGAAGGAGTTGACGATGTTGGAGAAGCTGGGGTCGTTGATGATTGGGTCGACGAGGTTGTAGACAAAGCTGTTGGCTATCGGACGAATGAGATTGTCGTAGACGATGCCGATCTGCGCGCTGACAAGTCCGCCGATCACGGGAACGAATCCGGCGCCCCACTGCGCGAGGTCCACGCCGTAATCCACCCAGTACTGGATGAATTGGTAGGCCTGGTCGATGCCGTTGGTGATGGAGTTCGCCGCGGCGGGTCCGGCGGCCGCCGCAGCGGGAGCGCTGGACCGAGACGGCGCGGCGGTGGGTGCGAGGGGTTCGGCGGTTGCCGAGCGCGGCTGCACGGAGAGACCGGGGCGGGCGATCGGCGCGATTCGAAGCGGACTGAGCGTTACGCTCGACGCCCCCGGTGCCGCCGCTGGCAGCGGGAACTTCAATGCAGGCAACGTGCTCAGCGGAGCGTTGCTGGCCGCTGGCGTGAATGCGAACGAGCTCAGGCGAACTGAGGCAGTTCGGATATCGGGTAATGAGAGGGCCTGCGGTGTGCGCGGAACCACCGTAGGAGCGACGACCAAGGCGGTCGCGGTGATAGCGGCCATACCCGTCTTGAACAAGGGACTGACGGTTCGGTCCATCTCACTCCTCTGTCTGATTCGAAGCGACCCGGACGTCAGCGTACGGGGTGCTCACGCGTGAACGGGCCACTCCAACGAGGCGGTGCCGTCCAGCAACGCGGCAATCGTCGTCTCCAAAGACGTTCTCGCGCTTTCCGATCCGGACCCTGGCTAATGAGTTAGGGGCAGACGAGTCCCTGGTAGTCGCGGATGGCGAAGGTGTCGTGGATATTGAGTGCGCGCGCCGCGACCATCCGGGAGACAACGCGAGCCAGTGGTGATGGCAAATAGCCAAGGATTCGTGCGCCGTGAACAAGAGTCCACAAACCGACACGGCTCTTGGGCACCAGAGTGTCCGACGCGGTGAGAGCCAGGCTGCGGCTGCGGCGCACGTACTCGCCCAGGGCCGCTTCGCAGGCGCGGTAGGCGCGGGTGTGATCACCTGCGGCGGTCGCGATTTCCCCGGCGAGCACGTACGCCCCCACGACGGCGAGGCTGGTACTTCCGCCCACGGCCGGGCCGGGGCAGTATCCGGCGTCACCGACGAGCGTGATGCGGCCCTTCGACCAGGTGGTCATCCGCAGCTGGGTAATGGAGTCCATGTAGAAGGTGTCGGTCGCGTCGACCTCCGCGAGCATGCGGGGCACCTCCCAGCCGAAGTCGGCGTATACGTCCCGCAAGAGTTCTTTTTGCCGTGGTATGTCGCGGTGGTGATAGTCCAGTGGCTCGGGAGTACGGAAAAGGAAGAACGCCCGCGCATCCGGGAGCTGAGCGGCGCTGTACATGCCGGCCATTCGGTCGACCCTCGGGAACATCACCGCGCGGTCGGCCAGATCGAGGTAGTTGGGTATCGATGCGACCGCGAGGTACTCGCCCAGCCAGTGTGAATAGCCAGACTCGGGACCGAACACCAGCCCACGAACATTCGAGTGCAAGCCATCGGCGCCGACAACGAGGTCGAACCGGCGCTCGGAGCCATGCTCGAAGGTCGCATGCACCCCCGTGTCGTCTTCGGTGAGCGCCGTGATGGAGTCTCCGAAGATGTACTCCGCGGTGGGGGAGCTGGCGTCATAGAGGATCTCGCTGAGATCGTCGCGCATGATCTCGACATGGCGCTGCGACACGGCCGAGAAGATCAGCGCCTCCGGGAGGTCCACCAGGCCGGGCTTGCCCTCGCGGCGGATCGATAGGAGGTCGGTGCCCACCTTGTGCGCCTCGATCTCGTCGAGAACCCCCATCTTCTCGACGATGTCCATCGCGGGCTTGAACAGGTCGACGGCATGACCCCCCGATTTGCGCGGAGCCGGGGAGCGTTCGACCACCGTGACGTCAAATCCATAGCGCGCGAGCCAGTAGGCCAGTGTGGGGCCCGCGACACTTGCCCCCGAAACGAGCACTCGCATGCCATCTCCTTACTTAACGGTCGGTAAGTAGATTGAGCTTACTGCTTACCGACCGGAAAGTCAGGGACTACTATCGGGCGATGGCCACCGAGGCGCCCGGCGCGACGAACACCAGGGAGCGCATCCAGGCGGTAGCACGGGATCTCTTCGCCGAACATGGGCTGCGCAATACCAGCCTGCAGGACATCGCCGCCCAGCTGGAGATCACGAAGCCCGCTCTCTACTACCATTTTTCGTCGCGAGATGATCTGGTGCGCAGCATCGTGCAGCCGATGGTGGACGATCTGGAGGCGTTTCTGGCTACCAGCGGCTCTCGGGATACCCGCCAACTACTCGAGGACTACTTCGACGTGTTGTGGTCGCACCGCGTTGTCATGGGGATCATCGTGCGCGATCTGGCCACCATGGGGCAGTTCGAGCTGGGTGAATGGATGATCGAATGGCGGCGCAAGCTGATCGCTTTGCTCGCGGGCGCGAAACCGTCAGGGGTGCAGATGATCCGGGCAACCGTGGCCCTGGGCGGCTTGTCGGACTGCACCATCGAATACGCGGATCGGTCGCATCGACAGGTAAAAAGGGCTGCGGTGGACGCCGCCATCGCCGCGCTGAACAGCTGAGCGTCCTTAGAGGGGACGTCCGCCCACGACCTTGGCGCTCACCCAGCCGAGCTTGAGCAGTCCGAGATAGGTCGAGGGCTTGAACGCCAGCGGCCAGCTCGTACGGCGCGGCGCCGTCGGCAGTGCCTGGCCGCTGAAACGTGCGCCCAGCCATGCCATCGACATCGGTGCGGACATGGGATGCAGCAGCAGGTGCTCGTTGAGCAGATCGCGGTGATAGGTGACATGGGCGCCACCGCCGCGGTAGTTGTCGGCCAGTTCGTCGATGCATGAGGTCGAGATGATCTGGTCGTGCACGGCCTGAACGATCAGGACGGGCGGGGTGGGGACCGTCTTGCCGAGTTTGATGCTGTCGAAGACGTGCTGCACCTCTGGTGTCTCGAGGAGTTGGTCCAGTGGCTGGTCCACCAGATCATCCATGTCCTTGAAGGCCATGGCGACAATGGCGCGCAAGGTCGGCATGTCTTCGAGCCGTCCCAGAAATTCCTTGCCCTGGGGTGTCGCGTGCTCCTCGATGACGCGCTCAAGGCCGGGGTACACATGCGATAGGGCGGCAACAACCAGGCCGGGCAGGGCGGCGAACAGTCCGCCGTTGAGTCGCCGGAAGGTGTGTCCCAGGTCGCCCACGGGGGATCCGAGCACCGCGCCGGCGATGGTGAGCTCGGGTGCGTAGTCCGCGCTGACCTCCGCCGTCCACGCGGTGGCGAGACCTCCGCCGGAGTAACCCCATAGCCCGATAGGCGCATGCCGCGACAGTCCCAGCCTGTCGCAGTTCAGGGCTGCCCGAAGTCCGTCGAGCGTCCGGTATCCCGGCTCCTCCGGGGCTCCCCAGATTCCGTCGACGCCTTCGTGATCGGGTATGGACACGGCCCAGCCCTGGGCAAGGAGCGCCGCGATCAGCAGCAGTTCGAACTGCGCGAAGGAGCCGAGCGCGTGTGCGCCCCGCCGCAGGGCGTATGAGGGAAAGCAGCGATCCGTGACGGCGTCGATGGCGCATTGATACGACACGATCGGAACCGCTGCCGCCGGGTCGGTGCCGGTGGGCGTGAGCACCGTGGTGACCGCGGCGTCGGCGCGCTGATGGAGGTCATTGCTGCGGTACAGCAGCTGTGTCGCGGTAAAACGCTGGGGGATCACGCCCAGGAACGCCATTTCGACATCCCGGGTGCGCAGTACGGTGCCCGGCGCGGCGTGTTCGAAGCCGAGAGGCGGGAGGTAGAACGGATCCTCGGTGGGCAGCAGCGGGCGAGCGCCGCGCTCAATGTCCTGATGAGCCGGTTCGCCGATCCACTTGACGTCATCGGATATAGCCAGGTCGTGGGGTGCCATGCCTGCGCTCCCTTCAAGGTCCCCGGCATTCATACCCTAAGGAGACTCTAAGAGGCTAGTCCTCTCATCCCGGAGGGCGCAGTGCGGCAAACTCGTCGGTGACCCGGTACCGGTCGTCGGTGAATCGGTAGAGCGCCGCGGGTCGGCCACCGCTGCGGCCGGATCGCACGGTGGTCCCGGTCGGTGTGAGCACTCCGCGCCGCACCAGCACACGTTGCAGGTTGGTGGCGTCGACGGGATATCCCAGCGTCGCGCAGTAGATGTCACGGAGCGTTGAGAGTGTGAATTGCTGTGGTGCCAAAGCAAATCCGATGTTTGTGTAGGACATCTTGGCAACCAGGCGGGTGTGTGCGTGCGCGACCATCACGTGGTGATCGAAGGCCATCGCGGGTAGGTCGCTCACGCGGTGCCACTGGGTGTCGGCGGGCAGCTCGGGGGTGGCGGGGAAGGGGACGAGCCCGAGAAACGTCGAGGCGATGGTGCGTGGGCCAGGTACGCGGTTCGGCGCGGAAAATACGGCCAGCTGTTCAAGGTGTGCCAACTCACGCACGTCCACCTTCTCGGCGAGCTGCCGGCGGATGGAGGAGGGGAGGTCCTCGTCGGCCCGGACTTGGCCACCGGGGAGAGCCCACGCGCCGTGGTGCGGTTCGAGTGCGCGCTGCCACAGCAGCACGGCGAGCTCAGGCGCGCGCGCAGGGCTATTAGTGCTGGTTGTGGTGTCGCTGAAGTGACGCACTTGGAACACCACGGCTAACACCTCGTGCTCGGTGCTAGTATGGACCATGTTTTCGATCATAAGTCGAAAACCTCGGTTGGCCAAACGCAGCCCGAAAGCCGACCGAGACCCGAGGGCGCGAGGAGGCGGCCATGACGGCAGCTGACGTGTTACTTGACGGCGTGATCGACGGCCCCGGTGGGTACACCGGTGTGGAGGGCGACGCCCGTTGGGCCGAGCAGGTGCGCCGGTTGGCCGATCAGCGCGGCGCCACACTGCTCGCGCATAACTATCAGCTTCCGGCGATCCAGGACGTGGCGGACCACGTTGGCGACTCGCTGGCGCTCTCGCGCATTGCCGCCGAGGCGCCCGAGGACACCATCGTGTTCTGCGGTGTTCATTTCATGGCCGAGACGGCCAAGATCCTCAGTCCGGACAAGACGGTGCTCATCCCGGATCAGCGCGCCGGATGCTCGCTCGCCGATTCCATTACCGCCGACGATCTGCGGGAATGGAAGGCCGAATTTCCCGACGCGGTCGTGGTCTCGTACGTCAACACCACCGCGGCCGTGAAGGCGCTCACCGACATCTGCTGCACCTCCTCGAATGCCGTCGACGTCGTCGCGTCGATCGACCCGGACCGTGAGGTGCTGTTTTGCCCGGATCAGTTCCTCGGCGCACACGTCAAGCGGGTGACGGGTCGCCAGAATCTGCAGATCTGGGCGGGCGAGTGCCACGTGCACGCCGGAATCAACGGTGAGGAACTTGCCGGGCAGGCACGTTCACACCCGGATGCCGAGCTGTTCGTGCACCCCGAATGCGGGTGCGCGACATCGGCTCTGTACCTCGCCGGCGAGGGTGCTGTGCCCGACGATCGGGTGAAGATCCTCTCGACGGGCGGAATGCTCGACGCGGCTCGCGAAACGCGCGCGCGGGAGGTGCTGGTGGCCACTGAGGTCGGCATGCTGCACCAGCTGCGTAAGGCGGCGCCCGACGTGAACTTCCTGGCGGTCAACGACCGAGCCTCGTGCACATACATGAAGATGATCACCCCTGCGGCGATGCTGCGCTGCCTCGTGGAGGGTCGCGATGAGGTGCATGTGGACCCGGAAACCGCGCGGTTGGCGCGGCGAAGTGTGCAGCGGATGATCGAGATCGGACAGCCCGGCGGCGGAGAATGACGCTGCCCGCGGGAGCCACCTGGAGCACTGATGCAGATGTGGTTGTCGTCGGTGCGGGTGTCGCCGGATTGGCGGCTGCGCTCGCCGCGCATCGACGCGGGCGAAAGGTCTTGGTACTCAGTAAGATCGGCTCTACCGCGACGCATTTCGCCCAGGGCGGTATCGCGGTCGTACTGCCCGACACGGACGATTCGGTACAGGCTCATGTCCGTGACACGCTGAGCGCCGGGGCCGGTCTGTGCGATGTCGATGCGGTGGTCTCCATCGTGTCGGATGGTTATCGCGCGGTGCGCGATCTGGTGGCCGACGGCGCCCGATTCGACGAAACACATTCCGGACAATGGGCATTGACACGGGAGGGCGGACACAGCACCCGCCGGATAATCCATGCCGGCGGCGATGCGACCGGTGCGGAAGTGCAGCGGGCACTCGATCACGCCGCGGCGATGCTCGATATCCGTCGGAGTCATGTGGTGCACGACGTCCTCATCGGGCCGGACGGCGTAGGCGGTGTGGTCGTCCGAAACGCTGACGGCTTGGGCGTGATCCGTACCGGGGCCGTGATTCTGGCTACCGGCGGCCTCGGGCATCTGTATTCGGCCACCACCAATCCAGAGGGCTCAACCGGAGACGGAATCGCACTGGCCTTGCGCGCGGGTGTGCCGGTAGCCGATATCGAGTTCATCCAGTTTCATCCGACCATGCTGCATGCCGCGCAGGCCAGCGGGTGCCGGCCCCTCATCAGTGAGGCGGTCCGCGGCGAGGGAGCCACTCTTGTTGACGCCCGTGGGGATTCGGTCACTTCCGGAGTACATCCCATGGGCGATCTGGCGCCGCGCGACATCGTGGCCGGAGCGATCGCCCGCAGGCTGCGCGAGACCGGAGATCAGTGCGTCTATCTCGACGCGCGCACGATCGACAATTTCGCGGGCCGATTCCCCACCATCACCGCCGCCTGTGCGGCGGCGGGTATCGATCCGACGGCTCAGCTCATCCCCGTGGTACCGGGGGCGCATTACAGCTGTGGCGGGGTCGTCACCGATCCCTATGGCCGGACGGAGATCGCTGGTTTGTTCGCCGCGGGCGAGGTCGCGCGTACCGGGATGCACGGGGCAAACCGGCTGGCTTCCAATAGTTTATTGGAAGGCCTCGTAGTGGGCAGGCGTGCGGGCGAGGCTGCCGCGCAGGTGACTGGGCGGTCGGCCATGGGCGGGGAGCATCATGATGCGCAACCGCGTCTCGACCGTCGGAGGCTTCAGGCCGCGATGAGCCGTTGGGCATCCGTACTGCGTGATGCCGAGGGGCTCGCAAAGCTTGATGACGAGCTGCGTTCGTGTGCCGCGGTGCCGACATCGACTCCGCTCGAGGTGGAAGACGCCGCGCTGACCCTCACCGCTGCCGCCGTGGTCGCCGCGGCGGCAGCGCGCACCGAATCCCGCGGCTGCCATGCCCGCTCGGATTGGCCCGGCACCGATCCCGATTTTGCCATCAGTCTTCCGGTGCGCCGGGACGCCGACGGATGCGAGGTTGCGCTACCGTCTGGGGTGCCATGTTGACCACGAACCTGACGGAAACCGAACTCGCCGAGGCACGTTCGGTGGTCCAGCGTGCTCTCGAAGAAGACCTGCGCTATGGCCCCGATCTCACGAGTCAGGCCACCGTGCCCGGCGACGCCGAATGCACCGCCGCGATGGTGACGCGATCCGGCGGTGTGATCGCTGGAGTTGATATCGCCCTCATCGTTCTCGACGCGGTGGTGGGCGCCGGGAATTACCGCGTGGAGAATCGTCTCACTGATGGCACTCGGGTCGGTACCGGGACGGCGCTGCTCACGGTGACCGCCCCCACACGCGATCTGCTGACCGCCGAGCGCACCATGCTGAACCTCGTGTGTCATCTCTCGGGCATCGCGACCACGACGGCTGCCTGGGTGGACGCGGTCGACGGTACTCACGTGCAGATCCGCGACACCCGCAAAACCCTGCCGGGACTACGACTCCTGCAGAAGTATGCGGTTCGTGCCGGAGGCGGCGTGAACCACCGCCTCGGCCTTGGCGATGCCGCACTGATCAAAGACAATCACGTGGTGGCCGCCGGTTCGGTGGTGGCCGCGCTGCGCGCGGTCCGGGCGGCGGCACCGAACATCGAATGTGAGGTCGAGGTCGACTCGCTCGAACAGCTCGACGAGGTCATGGCCGAGGGTGCCGAGCTGGTACTTCTGGACAACTTCCCCGTCTGGCAGACCCAGGTTGCCGTGCAGCGCCGCGATGCTCAGGCTCCCCAGCTCAAGCTGGAGTCCTCGGGAGGACTTACGCTCGAAACGGCCGCGGCGTACGCCAAGACGGGTGTCGACTACTTTGCGGTCGGTGCGCTGACGCATTCCGCCCGGGTGCTCGACATCGGTTTGGATATGTAACCTCAGTCGCGCAACGCGGCCCGCGCGAACTCCGTTGTGTACGTCGCGTTGATGTCGATCCGTTGCTTTACGGGTGCCACGTTCTTCGAGTACATGCCAAGGATGCGCAATGCGTTCTGTGCGCCATCGGATTTCATGATCCCGTCTCCGTTGAACATTCCGATGGAGTCGGCAATCGACTGCAAGTAGAGGTCTTTGTTTGCGCCCGCGTATTGAGGTGGCATCTTGTCGGCGATCTGGGCGGGCGAATGCAGCTTGATCCAGCGCAGCGTTTGGACGAACGACGTGACAAGCTTTTGGACGATGTCGGGATGCGCCTTCACGGTGTCACAGCGCATGTAGAGCGAGGTCGACGGGTACAGCCCGCCTAGCGCCTGGCGCGTTCCGGATTCGGTGCGCAGGTCGACGAGAACCTTGGCCTGGCCCGAGTTCACCATCTGCGCCACCGTTGGATCGGTGGTCATGCCCGCATCGATGCCGTCGTGGTTCATTCCGGCGATGAATGTTTGGCCGGCACCGACCTTCACACGGTTGTAGTCCGCAGTCCGCAGTCCGGCCTGGCCGGCCAGCGCCTGTGTCAGGAAGTCTGTGGATGACCCCAGCGAGGTGACTCCGAGGTTCTTGCCGCGGAAGTCGGCGGGGGAGGCGATGGTCGCGGTGTCCTTGGCCGACACCAGCTCCACCTCACCCGGAACGTCCGCCATCTGGACTACAGAGGTAGTGCACTGTTCCTTGGCCTGCAGGTCGATGGTGTGGTCGTAGAACCCAACAACCGCCTGCACATCGCCGGTGAGCAGCGCGGTCTCCGCGGTAGCGCCGGACTGCTCGCTGAGCAGCGTGACATCGATGTCGTTGTTCGCGAAGTGGCCAAGCTGCTGGGTGAGCATCGCCGGCAGGTAGATGATCTTTTCCAGGCCGCCGACCATGATGGTGACCTGCGGTCTGCCGTTGGCCATGGGGATATGCCGGGAGTCACGGCATCCGGCGCCGAGGAAGACGGCGATGACGAGAATGACGGCGAGCGGGAGTCTTTTCATCGTTAGATCCCGTGGCCCGAGCTCGACTGTGACGGCCGCCATGTGAGCAGCCGGGATTCGGCGATACCGATGAGCCATTCGGCGAGCAGGGCCACCACCGTGATGATGATCATTCCGGCATAGATGCCCGCGGAATCGAACGTGCCCTGGGCGTTGCTGATCAATAGTCCCAAACCCTTGCTCGCACCGGCGTATTCACCGACGACGGCGCCGATCAGCGCGAACCCGAATGCGGTGTGCAAGCTCGACAGGATCCAGCTTGTCGCGCTGGGCAGCACAATCGAGGTGAGGATGCGGGTAGGGCTGGCGCCGAGAATCCGGGCGTTGTTGATCACGTTCCCATCCACCTCACGCGCGCCGGTGAACGCGTTGAAGAACACCGCGAAGAACACCAGGACCACCACGGTGGCGACCTTGGAGCTGAGCCCCAGGCCGAACCAGATGATGAACAATGAGGCGAGCACGATGCGCGGAACGGCGTTGAGCGCCTTGATGAACGGGGCCAGCACTTCCGACCAGTAACGGCTGCGACCGAGGAGCACACCCAAGGTCACTCCGGCGACGGTGCCGATCAGGAAGCCCAGTACGGCCTCTTCGACGGTGGTGAAGATCTGCAGCCATATCGATCCGAATTGGGTTCCGATGGTGAACCATTCGGCCAACCGTGCCCAGATCAGCGAGGGCTTCGAGTAAAAAAACGGATCCAGCCAGACGGTGGCCGCGACCTCCCACGAGGCCAGCCAGATCACCACAAGAGCGGTTCTTAGCCCCCAGATTCGGGTCATGGTGCGGCGCTTGCTTTTGCGCGCGCGTTGCAGGATCTCTTCGTCGGTTTCGGCGACCGGTGGAATCGGCTGAATCAACAGATCATGCGACACGAGACTCTCCCTTCGCGCGGGCGGCCTCGACCTGATCGCGCAGTGTTTCCCAGATTTCGCGGTAAATGGTGCGGAATTCGTCGGTGAGCCGTACCTCCTCGACATCGCGGGGGCGGGGCAGGGTGACCGGAAAGTCCCCGCATACGGTGGCAGGGCTGGCTGTCATCACCACGACGCGGTCCGCCAGCGCGATCGCTTCCTCCAGATCGTGGGTGACAAAGATGACCGCCGCCCCTGTACCGGACCACACCCGCAGCAGTTCGTCCTGCATGAGCTGGCGGGTCTGCACATCGAGTGCGCTGAACGGTTCGTCCATGAGCAGAATCTCGGGCTCGTTGACCAGCGTCTGCGCCAGTGCCACACGCTTGCGCATACCGCCGGAGAGCTGATGCGGGTAGTACTTCTCGAATCCCGCGAGGCCGACGGTTCGCACCCAGTGGGCAGCCTTCTCGTGGGCCTCGGTCTTACTCGCTCCTCGGTAGATCGGACCCAGGGCGACGTTGTCAATGACGCTCTTCCAGGGCAGCACCGCGTCCTGCTGGAACATGTATCCGATACCTGCCGGAATGCCGTTCACATCCTCGCCGCGAACCAGGACACGTCCGGCGGACGGCGGTTCGAGCCCGGATACCAAGGACAAGGTGGTGGACTTGCCGCATCCGGTGGGGCCGACAACCGCGACGAATTCCCCGGGGTTGATGTTGATATCCAGATCGCGGACCGCGGTGTGGATACCGACGCCTCGATTCGAGGGGAACCGTTTGGTTGCTCCCCGAAGTTGGATGAGTGGATGCGCCATTGCACGTCTCCTTCACTAGCTGCTGGAGACTGAAGATAAGTGGTGGGTGTCACAGTTCTCTGCTTGTGCGCACTACCCGCGCAAATCGCGGATTTCGTTAGTTTTGCGCATTCTGCGCACGGCCTGCTTACGCTCTGGCACATGGATTCCAGGAAGCGCACAGTGCTGCGATTGCGCACGCAAGTGCTTCTTCTGCAGGTTGCGGTGGTTTTCCTGGCCCTGGGATTGGCGTTCGCGATCCTCGCTGTGGTGGGCGATAGGCGGCTTTCCTCCGAGTACGGACAGCGGGCGCTGGCGATCGCGGGCACTGTCGCGGCCATGCCAGAGGTGCGTGCCCGGGTCACCGACTACGCGCGGGGCACGCTCACTCCGGGTTCAGGTCTCACGAACGAGCTTTCAGACGGGCAGTTGCAACGCATCGCGACCGCGGTGCAGGTGCGCAACGACGCCTTGTTTGTGGTGATCACCGATGAGCATGGGATCCGGTTGGCCCATCCCACACAGGAGCGACTGGGCCACCCCGTCAGCACCGACCCCTCCGGCGCCCTCGCCGGACGCGATGTCGTCGTAGAGGAAATCGGTACGTTGGGCGGCTCAGTCAGAGCCAAAGTTCCGGTACGGCAGCCTGATTCATCGACCGTGGTGGGGGAGGTGAGTGTGGGAGTGTCGACGGCCGCGGTACGCGATCGTTTGATGTCCGACCTGCGAATTGCGGGATGGATCGTGGGCGCGGCATTTCTGTTCGGTATCGCGGGCTCGGTGTTGTTGGCCCGCCGGTGGCGTGGGCTCACGCTCGGACTGGAGCCCGCCGAGCTGGCCGAGTTGGTGCGCGAACAGGCCGCGGTGCTGCACGGCATCGGGGAGGGGGTGCTGGGCGTTGATGTCGACGGAAGAACCACCGTGGTCAACGACGAGGCTGTGCGGCTGCTGGGGCTGGGCGATGTGGCGGGGCGGCAGGTCAGCGATATCGGTTTGACGCCAAGGGTTCTGTCGGTACTGCGGGATATGTCCGCGGTGCCGGTGATGGCGACAGTGGGCGAGCGAGTTGTGGTGATCACGGCGCGTCCGGTCAGTCGGGAAGGCCGCGCGCTAGGAGCGGTGCTGACCGTGCGCGATCGAACGGATGTCGAATCGCTGACTCGGCAATTGGACGCGGTGCAGTCGATGAGCTCCGTGCTGCGGGCGCAGCGTCATGAGTTCGCGAACCGCTTGCATCTACTGAGCGGGCTGGTGCACGCCAACCGGGCTCAGGAGGCCGCGCATTTCCTGGACGAGCTCCTCGGCAGCGGCCCGCTGGGTGCGGCACTCCCGGATATCGAAACACTGGGAGATCCCTATCTTCAGGCCTTCATCGCCGCGAAGAGCGCGAACGCGCGAGAGGCGGGCGTCACCCTGACGCTGGGAGACAACACCTGGGTATCGGGCACCCTCCTGCATCTGGTGGATGTCACCACCGTGTTGGGCAACCTGATCGATAACGCGATCGACGCGGCGCGGGCCGGCTCGGATCCACGCCGGCGGGTCGAGGTGGGGGTGGTACAGGACGGTTCAACACTGCACATCACCGTGGCCGACAGTGGTGACGGGGTAGCCGAATCCATGACGGATGGTCTTTTCGCAGAAGGGATCTCGACCAAGAAGGACGCGGCGGTTCCGGGCGGCCGCGGAGTCGGTCTGGCGCTGGCGCGACAGATCGCGCGGGGGCTCGGCGGCGACGTGTGGCTGGCTACGGCAGCGGGTGCGGGGCCCGGGCTCGCTGGTGCGGAGTTCATCGCGCGGATGCCGTCGGTCATGGCGGACATCGAAAGGAAGGAACCGGAATGAATGAATCCACGATCAACGTGCTGATAGTCGACGATGACTTCCGGGTGGCCAACTTGCACGCCGGTATTGTCGATGCCGTTCCCGGTTTCACGGTGGTGGCAACCGTAAACAGCATCACTGCGGCACACGACGCGGTCAGCGCCGCCTCGATCGATCTCGCTCTGGTCGACGTGTACCTGCCTGACGGGTCCGGTGTCGATTTCGTGCGCGCGTTGCGTTGCGATGCCATGGTTCTGTCGGCGGCGGCCGAGGGCGACACAATCCGGCAGGCACTGATCGCCGGCGCGGTCAGCTACCTGGTGAAGCCGTTCGCTCATGCCGCGCTGGTGGCCCGGCTCACCGCCTACGCGCGTTACCGCAGGATCCTGCACAGCGACGAACTCAGCACCGCAGAGGTAGACGCCGCGTTGGACGCCTTACGCCCGAGCGCGGGCGCGCCACGTTCGGCGATACCGTCGTCGCCCACCAAGCAGATCGTGCTGCAGGCCATCCGGGATGCGCCCTCACCGATGTCGTCGGCGGAAGTTGCCGTGGTGGTGGGGATCTCACGCGCGACCGCGCAACGTTATCTCGCCTCGCTGGTGGGTGCCTCGGATGTGGAGATGCGGTTGCGCTACGGCACGGCGGGGCGCCCCGAACAGGAGTTCCTCATTCCAGGAACGTGACGTTCCCGGAGACCGGATTGCGGGGCGAGCGCACCGAATTCACCGCTCGATTCCCATCGATCCGTACACCTGGGCGCCCCACGCGCGCCGCTGGAGCTGTATCGCCGATCGCCCCCGGACCAGACGATCGAAGCCCGGGGCATCCAACACGGGAGTCACTTCACGATATCGGCGACGAAGACCCCTGCGAGCTTGTTGACTTGCCGGGTCGAGCGGGTCAGTGCCGGATCTCCCTGGCCTTGCTCCACGATGCGCGGGTTGATCACATGGATCTGCTTGCCGCGAAAGAGCTTGATGTCGGCACCGCCGGCGGCGATCACGTTCTTGGTCCAGTTGGTTTTACCGTGAATCAGCCCGATGGAGATGACATCGCCTTTGCGGAATGCGTTCACGGTGGTTTCGTACTTGGTGCCTGACGTGCGGCCGAAGTGCGTAACGGTAGCGAACGACGGTAAAAAGCGCGCGATACGGGCCATGAATGGGTTCATGAACTTGATCTGAGCTCGCTCAAGCCAGTCGGGCATAAGCATGGGCACGCCGGGCTGATTGTTTGCTGACATCGATGATCCGATCGTTGTGGGTCGGTACGGTCTTCCTGCCGACGAGTCTAGTTAGACGTGCGTCACACACAACCGGTGACTGCGTGGTAAATGGTGTTGAGCAGCTCTGGGAGAATGGTGGAGTGAGCGACGGACCCACCTCATCAGATGCTCTTCGCGCGAGCGGCTCATCGCTGCTGCGCCGTATCGACATGCGTGGTGCGAACCTGTCCCCGTCCCATCTGCGCTCTGCCCTTCCGCGGGGCGGGACCGACGTCGATGCCGTGCTGCCGACGGTACGGCCTGTTGTGGAGGCGGTCAGGGACCGCGGCGCCGAGGCCGCGCTGGAATTCAGCGCCCAGTTCGATGGCGTGCGCCCGGCGACCGTCCGTGTTCCGGCTGCCGAGCTGCAGCGCGCCCTCGCGGAGCTGGACCCGGCGGTGCGCGACGCGCTCGAAGTGGCCATTCTGCGAGCGCGTGCGGTGCACGCCGATCAGCGCCGCCAGGACACGGTGACCACCGTTGCGGACGGCGCCACCGTGACCGAACGTTGGGTAGCCGTCGAGCGCGTGGGCTTGTACGTTCCGGGCGGTAACGCCGTGTACCCGTCGAGCGTCGTGATGAACGTCGTCCCGGCACAGACCGCTGGGGTGGGATCGCTCGTCATCGCGTCACCACCGCAGGCCCAGTTCGGTGGACTGCCTCACCCGACGATTCTCGCGGCCGCACAGCTGCTCGGCGTCGAAGAGATCTGGGCGGTGGGTGGTGCACAGGGTGTCGCGCTGTTGGCGCACGGTGGTACCGATACCGACGGTGCCGAGCTCGCATCGGTCGACATGATCACCGGGCCCGGCAATATCTACGTGACCGCGGCCAAGCGGCTGTGCCGATCGCTGGTAGGCATCGATGCCGAGGCCGGCCCCACGGAAATCGCAGTCCTCGCCGATGAGACAGCCGATCCGGTACACGTGGCCGCCGACCTGATCAGCCAGGCCGAACACGATGTGCTGGCAGCGAGCGTGCTCGTCACCACGAGCGAGAAGCTAGCCGACGCCGTGGTGAAGGAGACTGCCGCACAGCTGGAGACGACGGTGCACGCCGAACGCGTCACCGCGGCGCTGACCGGTGCTCAATCCGGAATCGTTCTCGTCGACGACCTCAGCGCGGGAATCAAGGTTGTGAATGCCTACGCGGCCGAGCACTTGGAAATCCAGACGGCCGATCCGGTGCCGGTGGCCGCGCGCGTTCGCAATGCCGGTGCGATCTTCCTGGGGCCATGGTCACCGGTGAGCCTCGGCGACTACTGCGCGGGATCCAATCACGTGCTGCCCACCGCCGGATGTGCCCGG
Organism: Mycobacterium sp. D16Q16; assembly: GCF_002013745.1. NCBI lineage: Bacteria > Bacillati > Actinomycetota > Actinomycetes > Mycobacteriales > Mycobacteriaceae > Mycobacterium > Mycobacterium sp. D16Q16. The sequence goes on along the minus strand of NZ_MAEY01000018.1, from coordinate 23,849 downwards.
CATTCCAGTGGGCTGTCCGTGCAGACCTTCCTGCGCGGTATCCACATCGTGGATTACACCGAGGCCGCTCTCAAAGAGGTGTCCGGGCACGTGATCACGCTGGCCAACGCAGAGAATCTGCCCGCGCACGGTGAGGCGGTTCGTCGCAGGTTCGAGCGGTCATGAGCGGTCTGATCGGCGGCGCGGCCCGACTCGAGGACCTGCCGCTGCGCGACAGCCTGCGCGGCAAGAGTCCGTATGGCGCACCGCAGCTGACCGTGCCGGTGCGGCTGAACACCAACGAGAACCCGCACGAACCGTCGGCCGGTCTCATCAACGATGTGGCGGACTCGGTCCGATGGGTGGCGGCGGAACTGCATCGCTACCCGGACCGCGATGCGGTGGCCTTGCGTACTGATCTCGCGGCCTACTTGGCTGAGCAGACCGGTGTACCCGTAGGCGCCGAGAATGTCTGGGCGGCAAACGGTTCCAACGAGATACTGCAGCAGCTGCTGCAGGCATTCGGTGGGCCGGGCCGTAGCGCGCTGGGATTCACGCCGTCCTACTCGATGCACCCGATCATTTCCGATGGAACCCAGACCGAATGGCTGCAGGCTCAGCGCTCGGAGGATTTCTCGCTGGATCTCCGCACGGCGGTCGCGGCGATCAGGGAGCGCCAGCCCGACGTCGTCTTCGTGACAAGCCCCAACAACCCGACGGGACAGTCTGTTCCGTTGGAGGACCTGCGCCAGATCCTCGACGCGGCTCCGGGAGTTGTGATCCTGGACGAGGCATACGGCGAATTTTCGGCGGCGCCTAGTGGAATCACCCTCGTGGACGAGTATCCCGCGAAGCTGATCGTGAGCCGCACTATGAGCAAGGCCTTCGCCTTCGCGGGCGGACGGCTGGGATACCTGGTGGCGGCGCCCGCTGTTATCGACGCTCTGCTCTTGGTGCGGCTGCCGTACCACCTGTCGGTGCTCACCCAGGCCGCCGCTCGCGCGGCGGTGAAACACCGCGCGGAGACCCTCGGTAGCGTCGCGACGTTGGTCGCCGAACGCATCAGGGTGTCGGCGGCGCTGTCGGCCAGCGGATTCCGGGTTGTTCCCAGTGACGCGAACTTTGTGCTGTTCGGCAGGTTTGTCGATTCGGCGGCGAGCTGGCAGCGGTATCTCGATGCGGGCGTTCTTATCCGGGATGTCGGCATTCCGGGGTATTTGCGCGTCACCATCGGGCTGGCGAGCGAGAATGACGTGTTCTTGAAGGTCAGCGACACACTGGCCGCGACGGACCTAGAGAAAGGTGCGCCCTCATGACAGCATCCGCGTGGAACCGGGTGGCACGAGTGGCCCGGGCCACCCGCGAGTCGGACATCGTGGTGGAACTGAATCTGGATGGCACTGGCCAGGTGCACATCGATACCGGGGTACCGTTCTTCGACCACATGCTCACCGCGCTGGGGACGCACGCCAGTTTCGATCTCACGATCACCGCCAAGGGTGATACCGAGATCGAGGCGCATCACACGGTGGAGGACACCGCCATCACGCTCGGGCAGGCACTCGCCGAGGCGCTGGGGGACAAGAAGGGAATCCGCAGGTTCGGGGACGCCTTTATCCCGATGGACGAAACCCTGGCCCACGCCGCGGTGGACGTATCGGGCCGCCCGTACTGTGTGCACACCGGCGAGCCGGACCACCTGCTGCACACCACGATCGCGGGCTCTTCGGTTCCGTACCACACCGTCATCAATGCGCACGTGTTCGAGTCGTTGGCGCTCAACGCGCGCATCGCGCTGCATGTGCGCACCTTGTACGGGCGCGACCCGCACCACATCACCGAGGCACAGTACAAGGCCGTGGCCAGAGCGCTGCGCCAGGCTGTCGAGCCCGATCCGCGGGTCACCGGTGTGCCGTCGACCAAGGGCAGCCTGTGACCGGTGCTGGACCCAAAGTCGTTGTCCTCGACTACGGTTCGGGCAATCTCAGATCCGCGCAGCGTGCGCTGGAAAGGGTTGGCGCCGACGTCACGGTGACCGCCGATGCCAACGCGGCGCTCAATGCCGATGGTCTGGTCGTCCCCGGGGTAGGCGCCTTTGCGGCGTGTATGGACGGGCTGCGCGGCATCGACGGCGAGCGCATCATCGACGTTCGGCTCTCCGGTGGCCGCCCGGTGCTGGGTATTTGCGTCGGCATGCAGATCCTGTTCAGTCACGGCATTGAATTCGGTGTCGACACCGCGGGATGCGGGCAGTGGCCCGGAGTGGTCAGCCGTCTGGACGCACCGGTGATCCCGCACATGGGCTGGAACACCGTCGATGCGCCGGCCGGGTCGGACCTGTTCGCCGGGCTGGATGCCGACACGCGCTTTTACTTCGTGCATTCCTACGCGGTGCAGAAATGGGAGCTGGAAACGCCCGCCGAGTCACCCATCGCGAAGCCGCTGGTGACATGGGCGACCCATCACGTGCCGTTTATCGCGGCGGTGGAGAATGGGGCACTCGCGGCCACACAGTTCCATCCGGAGAAGAGTGGTGACGCGGGGGCCGTGTTGTTGAGCAATTGGGTGAAGGGAATCTCTTGAGTCTCGTTCTATTACCAGCGGTCGATGTCGCCGACGGCCAGGCCGTACGCCTGGTGCAGGGCAAGGCGGGCAGCGAAACCACCTACGGCTCACCGCGTGATGCGGCGCTGGCGTGGCAGAACGACGGTGCCGAGTGGGTGCACCTGGTGGACCTGGACGCCGCCTTCGGACGCGGTTCCAACCGCGAGTTGTTGGCACAGGTGGTGGGCGAGCTCGATGTGAAGGTGGAGCTCTCCGGCGGCATCCGGGACGACGAATCGTTGACGGCAGCGCTCGCAACCGGTTGTGCCCGAGTCAATCTCGGTACTGCCGCGCTCGAGGACCCGGAATGGTGCGCTTCGGCGATCGCCCGGCACGGTGAACGGGTCGCGGTGGGGCTCGATGTCCAAATTGTGGACGGCGAGCACCGGCTGCGCGGCCGTGGCTGGGTCAGTGACGGTGGTGACCTCTGGGAGGTGCTGGAACGTCTTCGGGCGCAGGGATGCTCGCGTTACGTGGTTACCGACGTCACCAAGGATGGCACCCTGACCGGGCCGAACCTCGAACTGCTGGCACAGGTCGCGGGTGTCGCGAACGCACCCGTCATCGCATCGGGCGGGGTTTCGAGCCTGGACGACCTGCGTGCCATCGCAGAACTGACCGGCGCCGGTATCGAGGGTGCGATCGTCGGAAAGGCGCTTTACGCCGGCCGTTTCACCCTGCCCGACGCATTGGCTGCCGTTTCCTGACATGCCTACTACTGCGGAGCTGACTGCGCTGATCTCCGAGGCGTCCGTGATTTTGGACGTGGCGGCGCAGCGTTTCGTGGCCGGGCACGGGGCCGATGGTGTCGTCTTCAAGGGCGGTAAGGACTTCGCCACCGAGGAGGATCTGGCCATCGAGCGAATGGTGGTGCAGGCACTCACCGAGCGCACCGGAATCGGTGTGCACGGTGAGGAATTCGGGGGTCCGGCCGTGGATTCCGGGCTGGTCTGGGTGGTCGACCCGATCGACGGCACGGTGAACTACGCGGCGGGTTCGCCGATGGCGGCAATTCTGCTGGGGCTGCTCTCCGACGGAGAACCGGTCGCGGGCCTGACCTGGTTGCCGTTCATGGGGGACAAGTACACCGGCTTCGCGGGTGGCCCCTTGGTGCGCAATGGCGTGCCGATGCCGCCGTTGCCCCGTGTCGATCTCGCAGATGTGGCGGTGGGGCTGGGCACCTTCAATGTGGACTGGAAGGGCCGGGTGCCGGGGCGCTATCGGCTGACGGTGCTGGAGAAGCTGAGCCGCATCACGTCACGACTGCGTATGCATGGCAGCACCGGTATCGATTTGGCGTTCACCGCGGGCGGAATCCTGGGTGGTGCGGTGAGTTTCGGCGCACATGTGTGGGATCACGCCGCCGGTATCGCATTGGTTCAGGCCGCGGGCGGTCACGCGACGGACCTCGGTGGCAATCCCTGGACCCCCGAATCGCCGTCGGTGCTGGTGGCCGCGCCCGGCGTGCACCAACAGATTCTGGAAGTACTGGCCGAGGTCGGGGATCCGGAGGACTACCGATGAGTGTTGCTACCCGTGTCATCGCCTGCCTCGACGTCGACGACGGTCGAGTGGTCAAGGGTGTGAACTTTGAAAACCTGCGTGATGCAGGAGATCCGGTGGAGCTAGCCGCCGCCTATGACGCCGAGGGTGTGGACGAACTCACCTTCCTCGACGTCACGGCCTCGTCCTCGGGTCGGGCGACGATGCTGGATGTGGTGCGGCGCACCGCTGAGCAGGTGTTCATTCCGCTGACGGTGGGCGGCGGTGTGCGATCGGTGGAAGACGTCAACGTGCTGCTGCGCGCCGGTGCGGACAAGGTAGGCGTCAACACCGCGGCGATCGCGCGCCCGGAACTGCTGGCCGAGCTGGCGCAGCGGTTCGGATCGCAGTGCATCGTGCTGAGTGTGGACGCACGCCGGGTCCGCGAGGGTGACCCGCCGATGCCGTCGGGATGGGAAGTCACCACTCATGGCGGCCGCACGGGCACCGGGATCGACGCCATCGAATGGACAACGCGCGGAGCCGAATTGGGAGTGGGAGAAATCCTGCTCAACTCCATGGATGCTGACGGCACCAAGGCGGGGTTCGATCTTGCGATGATCACGGCCGCGCGTGCGGCGGTCGACGTTCCGGTGATCGCCAGTGGTGGGGCTGGCGCGGTTCAGCATTTCGCGCCCGCGGTCAAAGCCGGTGCCGACGCGGTGCTGGCGGCCAGCGTCTTCCATTTCCGCGAGCTGACCATCGGCGAGGTGAAAGCGGCCATGGCCGCAGAAGGGATCACCGTGCGATGAGCGACCTCGATCCGGCCATAGCCGACCGCTTGAAGCGTGACTCTGCCGGTCTGGTGACGGCGGTGGTGCAGGAGCACGGCACAGGCACGGTGTTGATGGTCGCCTGGATGAATGACGAGGCCCTGGCACAGACGCTTGCGACGCGGCGCGGCACCTACTTCTCGCGGTCGCGACAGCGCCTGTGGGTCAAGGGCGAGACATCGGGTCACACCCAGTACGTGCACGCGGTGCGGCTCGACTGTGACGGCGACACACTGGTGCTCGAAGTCGATCAGACCGGGCCGGCGTGCCACACCGGCGCGCACAGCTGCTTTGACGCCGACGAGCTCTTGGGTGAAGAGCTCTAGGTTGCGCGTGCTAGCTGCGTGCGCGGAGGAACTCTAGGGCCTTATCCGCGTGCGCGTTCATGTTGAGCTCGCTGGCGAACACCTCAAGCACCGTCTTGTCGGTGTCGATGATGAACGTGGTCCGCTTCACGGGCGCCAGCTTGCCCAGCAGTCCGCGCTTGACGCCGAATGCGGTGGAGACCGCCCCGCCCTTGTCCGAGAGCAGTGGGTAGTCGAACTTGCGCTTGTCGGCGAAGTCGGCCTGCTTTTCGACCGAGTCGACGCTGATGCCGACGCGCGAGGCGCCCACTTCTTTGAATTCGCTTGCTAAGTCCCGGAAATGGCAGGCCTCGGCGGTGCAGCCGGGCGTATTCGCGGCGGGATAGAAGAACAGCACGACGGGTCCGTCGGCCAGGAGTGAGGAGAGGCTGCGGGTTGTTCCGGTCTGGTCCGGAAGTTCGAAGTCGGCGACACGATCACCAGGTTTCATGAGTCGAACGCTACGCCAGCGCGTCGGACAGCCGGTTTCCCAGGGCGGTGATTGTGCGCATGTCACCACGGACACCGGGCGCCCAGGGCAGTCCCAGCCGGTCTTTGGACTTGTCGATGTACCGGGGGATCACGTGGAGGTGAAAATGAAACTCCGTCTGCCATGCGTGCGCGCCGCAGCAATTCAGGAGGTTCACCCCGTCGGCCCCGAGTTCGGTGACGACCGCTTTGGCTATCCGCTGGGCAGTTAACGCGACAGCGCTCAGATCATCGGCCGGTATCTCAAGGAGATCCTTGCTGTGCCGCTTCGGAACCACCAGGAGATGTCCGTCCGCACCGGGGTTGATGTCCATGAACGCATAGGTTTTCGCGTCCTCTGCGACGCGCACGCCGGGTACGACACCGGAGACGATCCCGCAGAACAAGCACTCCTCAGCCACCGCTTCACGGTAGAGGCGTTGCGTTATCGAACGGGTGTTCGATAACATGAAGGCCCGGGAGACGCGGCCGGACGGGCCCGCGTATCGGCTCGACGTGATGAGGTGCGACGTGCCATCGACGAACGTGACGGTGTTCCTGCCGGGCGGCGCGGTATGGGAGTTTCACTGGGAATTGCGCTGGCGCGCCAGGTTTCCTCGGCACTCTCGGCATGGTGTGCCGAGGACTCCGTGCGAGCACCCGAGTGCCCCCACCGGCACGCCCGGGCCGCACATGCGGTCCCAGGCGTGCCGTCACATCAGCGGGCGGACAGCGGGCGTGACCGGATCACCCGTGGCCACCAGAACAACGGCCCGAGCAACTGGGCAATGGCGGGGGTGATGAACGACCGCACGATGAGGGTGTCCAACAGCAGGCCAAGGCCGATGATGGAACCGAGCTGGCCCACCGACAGCAGATCGCTGGACAGCATGGCCATCATCGTGGTCGCGAACACGATGCCCGCGGTGGTGACGACCTTGCCGGAGTTGGCCACCGCGCGAATCAGACCCGTATTGAGCCCCGCCTTGCTTTCCTCCAGATAGCGGGCGATGAGCAACAGGTTGTAGTCCGACCCCACGGCCACCAGGATGATGAAGGTGATGGGCAGATTCAGCCAGCTCAGCGGTATGCCCAGGAAGTGCTGCCAGACCAGTACCGAGAGGCCGAAGGCGCCCGAGTAGGAGAACGCCACCGTGCCAATGATGACCAGTGCCGCCACCACACTCCTGGTGATCAACAGCATGACCAGGAAGATCAGCGCGAACGCCGCGATGGCCGCAATCAGGAGGTCGGTCTTGGTGGCGTCCTGGATGTCCCAGTACGTCGCCGCCGCACCGCCCAGATAGACCCGTGATCCGGCCAGCGTCGTTCCTTTGAGAGCCTCCTTGGCCGCTGGCAGATAGGCCTGCGCGTGGTCGATGCCTTCCTCGCTCAGCGCCTCGCCGTCGTGGTAGATCATGTAGCGGGCGGATTTCCCGTCCGGTGAAACGAAGTACTTCAGATCGATCTGGAAATACGGATTGTCGAAGGCATCCGGGGGCAGGTAGAAGAACTCGTCGTTCTTGGAACTGTCGAATGCGTATCCGAGGTCCATCATCTGGCGACCCAGCTCATTCATCTGGGTGAGCATCGGCCGCATGGTGCTCTGCTCGGTGAGCACCACCTTTCTCATGTTGTCCAGTTCGGCGGCGCTTCTGCCGATGACCTCGACCAGTTGCGGAGTGACCGCGTCCTGGATCACGGCCGCCTTGAGGCTGTCGTCCACCGCATCGGTCATCGAATCGACCTGGTCGGTCATATCGAACAGCGATCTCATCGCCCAGCACATCGGGATATCGGCGCAGTGCGGTTCCCAGTAGAAGTAATTGCGCAGCGGCCGGAACTGATCGTCGAAATTGCCGAGGGTGTCCCGCATGCTCACCGTGACGTCTTTCAACTCCTGTGCGCCTTTGAGGGAGATATGCGCCGATCCTGCTTGCTGTCCGGTGAGTTCCTGCTGCTGGCGCATCAGGGCGGCCATCCGGTCGGTGATATCGGCCATTTGGGTGAATCGATCGGTGAGGTCCGTAAGAAACGGGAGTATCTCGTTGATCTTGGTTCCCATCGTCCCCATCGTGTACGTGAAGGACGAATGCTCCAGCGGCGTGCCCAGTGGCCTGGTGACGCTCTGGATCATGGCGACGCCGGGCGTGTGGAAGACCTCGCGCGCCACCTTGTCCAGCGCGATCATGTCCGTCGAGTTCCGCATGTCGTGATCGGATTCGATCATGAGCATGTCGCTGTTGAGCTTGCTCACCGGAAAGTGCCTGTCCGCTGCGGCGTATCCCTGATTCGCCGGGACGTCGTCGGCGATGTAGATCCGGTCGTTGTAGTTGGGACGGTACGACGGCAGCGTGATCGATCCGATCAGCACCACAACACTGCTCACCACGAGAATCCGGCCTGGCCAGCGCACGGTGACGGCGCCGACCTTGCGCCAAATACCCGCACTCGCCTTGACTTTCGGCTCGAAGACCCCGAAGCGGCTGCCCAGCGCCAGTACCGCGGGCCCAAAGGTGAGGGATGCCGCGACCGCGACGAGTGTCGCCGCCGCACACGGGATGCCCATGGTGTTGAAGTAGTTGAGGCGTGTGAACTGCAGGCAGAATGTGGCACCCGCGATGGCCAAGCCGGAGCCGAGGATGACGTGCGAGACGCCTTTCACCGCGGAGTAATACGCCGTCTCCCGATCCTCGCCCGCGTGGCGCGCCTCTTGGTACCTGCCGATCAAGAAGATCGCATAGTCGGTCCCGGCGCCAAGGATCAACGACACCAGGATGTTCGACGCGAAAACCGAGATGCCGATGAGCTTGTGATAGGCGAGGAACGCGACAACGCCACGCCCGCAGGACAACTCGACCATCACCACCAACAGCGTCAGGAGGGCGGTAGCGACGGATCGGTAGACGATGAGCAGCATCACCGTGATGATGGCGATCGTCACGTACATCAGGCGGATCATGCTTTGGTTGCCCACCTGAAGCATGTCTGTGGATAGTGGGGCCGAGCCGGAGACGTACACCTTGACTCCGTTGGGGGGCTGGACCTCGGCGACCAGCTCGCGGACGGCACGGATGGATTCGTCGGAGACCGTCGAACCCTGGTCGCCGGCGACCCGCACGAGGGTGTACGCGGCCTGCCCATCGGAGCTCTGCACGCCCGCGGCGGTCGTGCCCTGGCCCCACAGATTCATCACGTATTGGACGTGCTTCTTGTCGTTCTCCAGCTTGCTGGCCACGGTGTTGTAGAACGCGTGGTCGGCATCGTTGAGCTTGTGATCACCCTCCAGGATGACCATCGCCAGACTGTTGCTGTCCGATTCCTGGAACGATTCACCAATGTGAATCAGAGCCTTGGACGACGGCGCGTCGAGCGGAACCAGCGGGCCCTGGTTCGCGTCGGTGACGGGTTCGAGCTGCGGAACCACGGTGTTGATCACGACGGTGAATGCGGCCCAGGCCAGCACCACAAGTATGGCGAACCTGCGAATCGTCCTGGCGAACCACGGCTTCTGTGTGGAATGTGCGCTCATGCGGACAGCACCTGGCACCAGACGCCGGCGTGCTCGCCGGTTGCGGTGTGCTCCGAGCGCACTAAGCCGTCAACGGTGATGCGGCAGCCGACATTTCGGCCCGCCACCTGTGCGGTGATGTCGCCGGTCGCGGTCGTCAAGACGGTTGTCTCTGTATGTGTCCACGGCAACGCGGTGGGCTGGACATCGACGGGTCTGTTGTTGGTATCCCAGTAGCTCACCCGCGCCCAGCCGCCGTAGTCGCCAAACACCTCGTAGACGATGTTCTTGGGATTGAACTGGACGACGGCGAAATTTCCCCCGGGGCTGCGTGTGCGGTCCTGTGAGCCGAAGACGCCATGCGCGAACTTGATAGCCAGCCCTGCGGTGAGGAGTATCGCCACGGCGAGGAGCGGCAACCAGGTCTTGTTCAGCACGCGACGGCTCCTGGAGATGCTCATAGCTAACCCTTTCAGTCCCTGAGATATGGCCTTCGGGCATGCGGACATGGCGGCGTGTGTTCGCAGTTATACCGATGTTCTACTGCAAGAATGCGCCGGTCATCGTTGACCCGTTGACGTTCCATGTCGCTCGTTCCCGGATCTGTCGTCACAGCGCAGGCAAAGTCCTGAACGGATGCGTGACGAATACTATATAAGTTAAGTAATTGGTGTCTAGTGAGTGTGACGCAGACCGCGCCGAACGGGTTGTCGCCGATGTTGCCGAGCCTGCGGGCAGCACGGGCAGAGTTCGATAGCCTTAGGTCGGCACGTGCACATCCTGCGGTCGAGAGGATTCAAGAAGGGACGCGATGGTGGTCAAGGAGAGCTCGATCACCGTGCGCGATTGGTCGCAGAACAGGCCCGATCTCGACACGGCCTCCATGGAGATCATCGGCTTGTTGAAGCGCGCCTCGGGTCTGCTCGCGCGTGCGATAGAACCTCTGTGCACATCGGCTTCCATCCCGGAGCCCGAACACGACATTCTGATCGTGCTGCGATATCGCAAAGGTCCCGTCATCGCTCGTCACATCGCCGAAGAGCTTGGTGTATCGCAGGCGTGGGTGAGCCGAACGCTGCGCAAGCTCGAGGAGCGTGGATATGTGACTCGGGAGGCCAGCGTCAACGACCGGCGAGCGGTCATCATCAGCATGACCGATAGCGGGCGCGCAGTGGTTGATGAGCACTTCCCTGAGCGGTTGCTCATCCAGTCCGCGGCTCTCGCCGGACTCGGCGACGATCGTGACGCCGTGGTGGGAGGGCTGGAACGCCTGGTGGAGTCCCTGCGGGCCTACGAGGGCTAGGCCAATCAGGGTCAGCCCAATCCGGCCCGGCCCATCCGCGTCGGCAACGCGACCCAGTCGGCTGGCGGGGGTCTGGGAGAATAGCTTGCATGCATAGCACCGTCAGTGGCGCCGCGACCACGACCAGGGAAGAGTTCAACGCCCTGGCGGCGGTGCACCGGGTGGTGCCGGTGACTCGAAAAGTGCTGGCGGACAGCGAGACGCCGCTGTCCGCCTACCGTAAGTTGGGCGCCAATCGCCCCGGCACCTTCCTGCTCGAATCGGCGGAGAACGGTCGGTCATGGTCCCGCTGGTCGTTCATCGGCGCCGGATCTCCGTCTGCACTGACCGTCCGGGACGGTCAGGCCGCTTGGCTGGGGGCCACCCCCGAGGGAGCACCCGTAGGGGGCGATCCCCTCGATGCGTTGCGGGCCACGATGGACCTGCTGGCAGGCGAGGCGCTATCGGACCTGCCGCCGCTGTCCGGCGGCATGGTCGGCTTCCTGGCCTACGACATCGTCCGCCGGCTGGAGCGGCTTCCGCAGCGGACGACCGATGATCTGGGGCTGCCGGATCTGTTGCTCCTGCTCGCCACCGATATGGCGGCCGTCGACCACCACGAGGGCACCATCACGCTCATCGCGAATGCGGTGAATTGGGATGACACCCCAGAACGTGTCGCCGAGGCCTATGACGGTGCGGTCGCGCGACTGGACGTCATGACGGCTGCGCTCGGTCAGCCGCTGCCCTCCACGGTCGCCCACTTCGACCGTCCGGCACCCGCGTATCGCAGCCAGCGCACGGTGGAGGAGTACAGCGCCATCGTCGACAAGCTGGTTGGCGATATCGAGGCAGGTGAGGCATTTCAGGTGGTGCCGAGCATGCGCTTCGAAATGGAGACCGATGTCGACCCGCTGGAGGTGTACCGGATTCTGCGGGTCACCAATCCCAGCCCCTATATGTATCTGCTTCACGCGCCGGATTCCGATGGTGGGACGGCGTTTTCGGTCGTCGGATCGAGCCCGGAGGCGCTCGTCACGGTGAAGGACGGAGTGGCCACCACCCATCCGATCGCCGGAACGCGCTGGCGTGGCGCCACCGACGAGGAAGACACCCTGCTGGCCAAGGATCTGCTCGCGGACGAGAAGGAACTCTCTGAGCACCTCATGCTGGTCGATCTGGGCCGTAACGATCTTGGACGCGTCTGCACCCCGGGCACCGTGAAGGTCAGCGATTACAGCCACATCGAGCGCTACAGCCACGTCATGCATCTGGTGTCGACGGTGTCTGGACTACTCGCGGACGGTAAGACCGCACTGGACGCCATCACCGCGTGCTTCCCCGCAGGAACGCTGTCGGGTGCGCCCAAGGTGCGCGCGATGGAGCTCATCGAGGAAGTCGAGCTCACTCGCCGCGGCCTCTACGGGGGAGTGCTGGGGTACCTGGACTTCGCCGGAAATGCCGATTTCGCCATCGCGATCCGAACCGCGCTGTTCAAGGACGGTCATGCCTACGTGCAGGCCGGCGGCGGTGTGGTGGCCGACTCCACAGGCGAGTACGAATACAACGAGGCGCGGAACAAGGCCACCGCGGTGCTCAACGCGATCGCGGCCGCCGAAACCCTCACGGGCGCTGCCGATGTCTGATCCGGCCACGCCGAATCCGGGCCGGAAGCGTCTTCTCGCGGGGGCCGGACTGCTCCTGATCGCCGCTGGCGGGTTGTGGGGGGCATCGAAGCTCACCTGGGTCCGCCTGAGGTCGTTCGACGGTTTAGGGGAGCCCCGAACCATTCTGGTGTCGGGCGCCGACTGGTCGGCCGCCCTGTTTCCGCTGGCGGTCGCCTTGGTCGCGGCGGCCATCGCCACCCTCGCCATCCGCGGATGGGCACTGCGGATCTTGGCTGGTCTCGTGGCGATCATCGGGGCCGGCGCGGCCTACCTGGGTGTCAGCCTCTGGGCCATTCGCGACGCCGGACCCCGCGCGGCGGAGGTCAAGAACGTGCCGGTATCCACCTTGATCGGCGCCGATCGGCTCTCCGCTGGCGCCACGACCACGGTCATTGCCGCCGTCGTGGCGGTATTGGCCGCCATCACGCTCCTGCGGGCCGCACGGGGAGCCGTGGACACGAAGTACCAGACCCCGGCCGCCCGGCGCACTGACGGCACCGATCCGGGAGATAAGACGCAGAGCGAGCGGGTGATGTGGGACAGCCTGGACGACGGAAACGACCCCACCCTCGGCCCGGCCGAGGGTTCATCCAGCCCCACCTGACCCGGTTTTCGTGTGCGACCCCACAGCGGCTACCCTCTGTGAAGTTCGAGTGCGCAGGCGCGGGGGCGCCGCAAGAAGGGAATCGTCGAGGTCATGAGTTCGGGAACCGTACTCGATTCGATCCTCGATGGCGTGCGCGCTGATGTCGCGGCTCGCGAAGCCGTTGTCGATCTCGCCACAGTCAAGGCAGCAGCCAAGGCCGCGCCCAAGCCACTCGATGTCATGGCCGCCCTGCGGGTGCCGGGTATCGCCGTGATCGCTGAGGTCAAGCGGGCCAGCCCGTCGCGTGGTGCGCTCGCAGATATCAGTGATCCCGCCGAGCTCGCCAAGGCCTACGAGGACGGCGGAGCTCGGATCATCAGCGTGCTCACCGAGGGGCGGCGGTTCCATGGAAGCCTCGATGATCTTGACTCCGTACGTGCCGCGGTATCAGTTCCGGTGCTGCGCAAGGACTTTGTAGTTGGTCCGTATCAGATTCACGAGGCGCGCGCCCATGGCGCCGACCTGATCCTGCTGATCGTCGCGGCGCTCGAACAGAACACACTCGTTTCCCTGCTCGACCGCACCGAGTCCCTCGGGATGACCGCGCTGGTGGAAGTACACACTGAGGAAGAGGCCGATCGTGCGCTGTCTGCCGGCGCCTCCGTCATCGGTGTCAACGCGCGCGATCTGAAAACTCTTGAGATCGACCGGGATTGCTTCTCGCGCATCGCACCCGGACTGCCCAGCGGCGTAATCCGTATCGCCGAGTCCGGCATTCGCGGGACCGCCGATCTGCTGGCCTACGCCGGCGCCGGTGCCGACGCAGTCCTGGTAGGCGAGGGATTGGTGACCAGTGGCGATCCGCGGGGAGCCGTCGCTGATTTGGTGACTGCGGGTACGCACCCGTCCTGCCCCAAACCGGCTCGCTAGTCGATGTCTGACGGTCTTCGCGCAAGCGGCTCCAACATGAAGAACACCGGCCTACCGCAGATGAGCGCTGCGATCGCCGAGACCACCGCACATGATCCCGATGGTCGAGGGCATTTCGGTCCCTATGGCGGCCGCTATGTGGCCGAGGCGCTCATGGCCGTCATCGAGGAAGTCACCGCCGCGTACGAGAAGGTCAGATCCGACCGCTCGTTCCTTGACGAGCTCGATCGGTTGCAGACGCATTACGTGGGCCGCCCGTCGCCGCTTTACGAGGCCGAGCGCCTCAGTACCCATGCGGGCGGAGCGCGAATCCTGCTCAAGCGAGAAGACCTGAACCACACAGGCTCCCACAAGATCAACAACGTTCTCGGTCAGGTTCTCCTGGCCAAGAGGATGGGTAAGACCCGTGTCATCGCGGAAACTGGTGCGGGGCAGCACGGCGTCGCCACTGCCACCGCATGTGCGCTTCTGGGTCTGGAATGCGTGATCTACATGGGGGCCGTCGATACCGCGCGCCAGGCGCTCAACGTCGCGCGGATGCGGCTGCTGGGTTCAACCGTGGTGTCCGTGGAGTCGGGGTCGAAAACCCTCAAGGACGCCATCAACGACGCCATGCGCGACTGGGTGACCAATGCGCACAACACCTACTACTGCTTCGGTACCGCCGCAGGTCCCCATCCCTTCCCGGTGATGGTCCGCGATTTCCAGCGCATCATCGGTATGGAGGCGCGGGCGCAGGTACTGGATCAGGTGGGCAGATTGCCCGACGCGGTGGTGGCCTGCGTCGGCGGCGGCTCGAACGCGATCGGTCTCTTCCATGCCTTCATCGACGACCCGGCAGTCCGGTTGATCGGATACGAGGCTGCCGGCGATGGTGTCGAAACTGGAAGGCACGCTGCCACATTCACTGGCGGGACACCGGGCGCTTTCCAAGGTTCCTACTCCTATCTGCTGCAGGACGAAGACGGTCAAACCATCGAATCGCATTCGATTTCAGCGGGTCTGGATTACCCAGGGGTGGGTCCGGAACATGCCTGGCTGCGCGAAACCGGCCGTGCCGACTACCGTCCGGTCACCGACAGCGAGGCCATGGACGCCTTCCTGCTGCTCTCGCGCGCTGAAGGAATCATCCCGGCGATCGAATCGGCGCATGCGGTCGCCGGCGCACTCAAACTCGGAGCCGAGTTGGGCGCGGGCGCACTCATCGTGGTGAACCTGTCGGGTCGCGGCGATAAGGACGTGGAGACCGCGGCCAAGTGGTTCGACCTCTTGGACAAGAACGGCACCGACCAGGATGGAACTAGGCCATGACGCAGCCCGGCCGCCTGACCGAAGTCTTCGGCACGTGCCGCGCCGAGGGGCGCGCCGCGTTGATCGGGTACCTGCCCAATGGGTATCCCGACCTGGACACCTCGATCGAACTCATGACCACGCTGGTGCGGGGCGGATGCGACATCATCGAGGTCGGGATCGCCTACTCGGACCCGATGATGGACGGCCCGATGATCGCGGCCGCCGCGGAAACCGCGCTGACCAACGGAGTTCGGGTAGCCGACGTCTTCACCACTGTCCGCGCCATTACCGAGGCCGGCGGGCATGCTGTTGTCATGTCGTACTGGAATCCGGTGCTGCGGTACGGAGTTGACGCGTTCTCGCGTGACCTCGCGGCGGCGGGGGGGCTCGGGATCATTACTCCCGATCTGATCCCCGACGAGGCGCAGGATTGGATCGCCGCCTCGGACGCGCATGACCTCGATCGCATCTTTCTGGTCGCGCCCTCATCCACGCCGGAGAGGCTAGAGATGACGATCGGCGCATGCCGGGGATTCGTCTATGCGGCCTCCACGATGGGTGTCACCGGCGCCCGCGATGCGGTCTCGAACGCGGCTCCCGCCCTGGTCAGCAGGGTTCGCGAAGTCTCCGATATCCCCGTGGGTGTCGGCCTTGGCGTGCGATCCGGCGCGCAAGCGGCCGAGATCGCCGCGTACGCCGACGGTGTCATCGTCGGCTCGGCCCTGGTGGCGGCCGCCCCACAAGGCGCGACCGCCGTGCGTACCCTGACTGAAGAATTGGCTACCGGAGTGCGGCAGGGCATCGGCCCGAGGTCGACCTCGGGGACAACAAGGACAACACTGTGACAGTCGTGAATCTGGCGTACATCCCCAGCCCGCCCCAAGGGGTCTGGCATCTGGGACCGATCCCGATCCGCGCCTACGCACTGTGCATCATTGCGGGCATCATCGTCGCGCTGGTCATCGGCGATCGTCGATGGGAACAGCGCGGCGGCGAACGTGGCGTCATCTACGACATCGCGTTGTGGGCAGTGCCTTTTGGGCTGGTCGGTGGACGGCTCTATCACGTGATGACCGACTGGCAGACCTACTTCGGTCCGCACGGTAAGGGGCTGGGCAAGGCGATAGCCGTCTGGGAAGGCGGTCTCGGCATCTGGGGCGCCGTCGCCCTCGGAGGCGTCGGCGCCTGGATTGCCTGCCGCCGTCGGGGAATTTCCTTGCCTGCGTTCGGCGACGCGATCGCACCCGGAATCGTGCTGGCCCAGGCCATAGGCAGATTCGGTAACTACTTCAACCAGGAGCTCACCGGTGGCCCCACCACGCTGCCGTGGGGGCTGGAGCTGTTCTACCGGCGTTCCGCCGACGGCACGGTTGACGTCCTCAACCTCAACGGCGTGTCCACCGGCGAGGTCGCCCAGGTTGTGCACCCCACCTTCTTGTACGAATTGTTGTGGAACGTCCTCGTTTTCGCGCTGCTGATCGTCGTCGACCGGCGCTTCAAGATCGGGCATGGACGTCTGTTCGCGATGTATGTCGCGGCGTACTGCGTGGGACGCTTCTGGGTCGAGTTGATGCGCGTGGATCCAGCGACACAGTTCGGTGGGATTCGCGTCAACTCGTTCACGTCAACCGTGGTGTTCCTCGGTGCGATTGCATACATCCTCCTGGCGCCCAAGGGCCGTGAGGACCCGGCGACCCTGGGCGGCACCCCCGCGCAGGCCGAAGACGCTACCGAGGACACCGACGGAGTCCCCGAGGACGTGGATACCGCGGGAGAAGACGTCACGAAAGACCCGGTGGAAGACACCGCGGAGGAATCTGCCGACGAATCCAGTGAGAACTCTGGCATTGTGGAGAAATGACCGAGAGCACTCCGCCTCCTTTCGGAACACCTCCGCCGGTGCCCCCACCGCCTGGCATTCCGTATCCGCCGCCTTATGTGGATCCCGCCGCGCCCTACGGGCGCGATCCGGCCACCGGTGCGCCGTACTCCGATAAGTCGAAGCTGGTCGCCGGCCTGTTGCAATTACTGGGCCTGGTCGGATTTCTGGGCTTCGGCCGCATCTACCTGGGTCAGACACTGCTGGGTGTTGTCCAGCTGCTGATCGGTTTGGTGACGTTCGGCATCGTCGCGATTGTCTGGGGGATTGTCGATGCGGTCCTGATTTTCGGCGGCAAGGTCAGCGACAAGGCAGGTCGCCAGCTCCGGGACTAGCCCGGCGGGTGTGAGACAATGGTGATGACCGGGACGGCCCGGTAATTCTTCGCCAGGGGACGGCCTCACCGAAATGTGGAGGTATCTCTCATGGTTTGGCTGGTCCTTCTTCTCGCGGGTCTGCTCGAGGTGGGCTGGGCAATCGGCCTGAAATACACGGAGGGGTTCACCCGCCTGTGGCCAACAGTTGGCACCGTCGGATCGATGATCGTCAGCATCGCGCTGCTCGGCCTCGCGATGAAGAGCCTGCCGGTAGGCACCGCATACGCGATCTGGGTGGGTGTCGGTGCCGTCGGCACTGCGATCCTGGGCATCGTGTTGTTCGGTGATTCGGCCAACGTCTGGCGACTGCTCAGCCTGGGATTGATCGTCGCCGGCATCATCGGTCTGAAATTGGCCTCCTGACAACGTAAACCGGCGAAGGTAACCGGTGAGTGAATCGTGCCCGCACTGACTCGTGAGTAGGTACCACCACGACTATGCTCAAAAGTCGTGACGAGACGCGGAAAGATTGTTTGCACCCTCGGTCCTGCGACCGGTTCGGCTGAGCTTGTGCGCGAGCTCGTCGAATCCGGGATGGACGTCGCGCGACTCAATTTCAGCCACGGCGAGCACGTAGACCATGAGCAGAACTACCGCTGGGTGCGTAAGGCATCCGACGAGTCCGGGCGCGCGGTCGGTGTTCTGGCGGACCTGCAGGGCCCCAAGATCCGGCTGGGCCGGTTCGCCACCGGATCCGCTCACTGGGCCACTGGCGAACTGGTCAGGATCACCGTCGAGGACGTGGTGGGGACCCCCGATCGAGTCTCCACCACGTACAAGCAGTTGGCTGCCGATGCTGCCGTGGGCGACAGGCTTCTGGTCGATGACGGCAAGGTCGGCTTGACCGTCACCGCCATCGAAGGCAACGACGTGGTCTGCCTGGTCACCGAGGGCGGTCCGGTCAGCAACAACAAGGGTTTGTCGCTACCCGGGATGAACGTCTCGGTGCCGGCCCTGTCCGAAAAGGACATCGCAGACCTTGAATTCGCACTGCGCCTCGGGGTCGACCTCATCGCGCTGTCGTTTGTGCGGTCACCCGGCGATGTCGAACTCGTGCACGCCATCATGGACCGTGTCGGACGTCGTGTGCCGGTGATCGCCAAGCTGGAAAAGCCCGAGGCCGTCGCCAACCTTGAGGCCATCGTGCTGGCATTCGACGCGATCATGGTCGCCCGGGGCGACCTCGGTGTCGAGCTGCCACTCGAAGATGTGCCGATTGTGCAGAAGCGCGCGATCCAGATCGCGCGCGAGAACGCCCGTCCGGTCATCGTGGCGACTCAGATGCTCGAGTCGATGATCGAGAACTCGCGGCCGACACGTGCCGAGGCCTCGGATGTCGCTAACGCGGTTCTCGATGGCGCGGATGCCGTGATGTTGTCGGGGGAGACCTCTGTCGGCAAGTACCCCATGGAGGCGGTGCGGACGATGGCCCGCATCGTGTCCGCGATCGAGAGCCATTCGGTCAGCGCACCTCCGTTGACCCACGTGCCCCGCACGAAACGTGGCGTCATTTCGTACGCCGCGCGCGATATTGGCGAACGCCTGAACGCGAAGGCGCTCGTGGCGTTCACGCAGTCCGGTGACACGGTGCGGCGGCTGGCGCGGCTGCACACCCCGCTGCCAGTGCTGGCGTTCACCCCGCTGCCCGAGGTGCGTAGCCAGCTGGCGCTCACCTGGGGAACCGAAACCTTCATCGTCCCGGTCATGGATACCACCGACGGCATGATTCAGCAGGTGGATACGGCATTGCTGGCGATGGAGCGCTATCAGCGGGGAGATCTGGTGGTGATCGTCGCGGGTGCTCCGCCGGGGACAGTAGGCTCGACCAATCTGATCCACGTGCACCGGATCGGCGAGGACGACCACTAGGGAAGAGGATCAGCATCAGCAACGCACCTGATTTCGCACAGCTACTCGCGCTGCTGGAGCTGAAGAACCCCGAGACCGACGTGTTCATCGGTGGTCATCCCACGGTCAATCCGCCCCGTACCTTCGGCGGACAGTTGATGGCGCAGTCCGTCGTGGCCTCCGGCCGCACCGTGTCGGAGAAGCTTTCACTGGCGGCCGTCTCGACCCATTTCATCAACGGTGGCGACCCAGCACAGGACATCGAATTCCGGGTACTCCGGCTGCGGGACGAGCGCAGTTTCGCCAATCGCCGCATCGACGCGGTCCAGGGGGACCTCTTGTTGTCCTCGGCGTTGGTGTCGTATCTGAAGGACTCTCCGGGGCTGGAACACGCGGTAAAGCCGCCCGTGGTGGCCAACCCGGAAACACTGCCGAGCATCGACGAGCACCTGGTCGGTTACGAGGAAACTGTGCCGATGTTCGTGGCCGCCCTCAAACCCATCGAGTGGCGGTACGACAATGACCCCGCATGGGTACTCAAGGCCAAATCTGAACGGCTGGAACATAATCGGGTCTGGATGAAGACTCACTCGCCGCTGCCCGATGATCCGGTGCTGCACAGTGCGGCACTGGTCTACTCCTCGGACACCACGGTGCTGGATTCGATCATCACCACCCATGGGCTGTCCTGGGGTTACGACCGGATCTTCGCGGCCACCATCAACCACAGTGTGTGGTTTCATCGTCCACTGCGGTTCGATGACTGGGTGCTCTACGCCACCGAGTCGCCGGTAGCCTCGGCAGGCCGCGGGATGGGGGCGGGACGCTATTTCGATCGCGAAGGAGCGTTGCTGGCCAGTACTATCCAGGAAGGCATTATCAAATACTTTCCGGGGCGGTCATGATTCGAATTCTTTCTCTGCTGGTGCTGGTTCTCACTGTCGTCACCATCATTTCCATTATCAAAGACCCGGTGAAGCCCAACGGCGAGAAGCTGCCGTGGGCCATCATCGTGCTCGTGTTCCCGATCTTCGGCCCCATTCTCTGGTTTGCCATCGGAAAGAGCGATCCCTCGGACCGCTGGTAGCCACGGGAGTATCCTTAAGGTCCGAACAGGGCGACTGTGGGAGGTGGCGGAATGCTCGAACCGTCAGCCGTTACCACTCATGTGCGTATTGCTGAACGCGTTGCAGTTCACAGTGATTCGCGGCGAGCACGCTTCGTAAGTGCCGCCGCGGTTTTATTTGTCGCGGGATGGCTGGTGCTATTGGTTGCCCATTCCGGATACCCGGTGCAACCCGATTTCGACGAAATCCTTTGGCCCCTCACCGTTCTGTTCTGCGTCGGGTTCATCGCCCGTGGCATCTTCCTGGGCCGGCCGGTCACCTACGGCCACGCGGCGTGGTCGGCGGCAGCTGTTCTGATCGCGCTGGGGGCCAGCATCCTGCAGTTCGAGCGCACCGGCGATGCGCTGGTCATCGCCGCCGGACTCATCTTGATGTGGCCGACATCGGCACCGGCGCAGCCCGAAGCGTTGCCCCAGGTCAGCGCCCTGGTAGCCAGGACCAGTGACGACCCGTTAGCCGCCTTTGCCATGCACTCGCTCAAGTCCTATTACTTCAATACCGATCGCACGGCGGCGATCGCGTATCGGACACGCGCCGGTTTCGCCGTGGTGGGGGGAGATCCGATCGGAGATGAATCCGGTTTCCCGTCCCTAGTGCGGGAATTTGCGGCCATGTGTCGCTCGCACGGCTGGCGCATCGCCGTGCTGGGGTGCAGTGAACGCCGCCTGCCGCTCTGGGGCGACGCGCGCACCGTGGGCCATCCGCTACACGCCGTCGCGGTGGGTCGCGATGTCGTCGTTGACGTGCAGACCTTCGACATGGTGGGGCGCAAGTATCGGAACCTGCGCCAGGGCATGCAGCGCACGCACAACTCGGGGATCACCACCGAGATCGTCGATGAGCGTCGTCTCGACGGTGCACTGCGCGCTGAACTTCAACAGGTGATGGAACTTTCGCATGGAGGCCGATTCGAGCGCGGGTTCTCGATGATCCTCGATGGCGCGTTACTCGGCCGATATCCCGGCATCCGGTTGATCATCGCTCGCGACGATCTCGGTGCGGTGCAGGGATTTCACCGATACGCCACCACCGGGGGCGGCACCGATGTCTCGCTCGATGTGCCATGGCGGCGCCCTGGCGCCCCCAACGGCATCGACGAGCGACTGACTATCGACATGATCACGGCTGCGAAGACCGAAGGAGCCCGCCGCCTGTCGCTGGCGTTCGCGGCATTCCCGGAGATCTTCGCTGAGAACGACCGCACCCGGGTACAGGAGCTCTGCTACTCGGCGATTCATGTGCTCGACCCGCTGATCGCACTGGAGTCCCTATACCGTTACCTGCGCAAATTCCACGCGCTGGGTGACCGGCGCTACGTGCTCGTACAAATGTCCACGTTGCCGCTGGTCGCATTCGCGTTGCTGAGCCTGGAATTCAACCCACGGTTGCGCCCCAAAACACCAGCTGAGGCGCCTGCGTAACAGGACATTAACGTTGGGAAAACGCGCACGACTTGGGTGATCGACAGGCTGTCCGCGTGACCGACACTCTCGATACGACTGCATCCGCACCCGTTTCGTCTGCTCCGTCCACCCACGATGCCGCGGAGAGCGCGGCCCTGCGGGAGACGTTGGAGGACTACACCCTTCGATTCGCCCCGCGGCGTTTCCGCCGGTGGAGCCCGGCGGTGGTGGGGGTGACCGCTCTCGGCGGCATCGCCTACCTGGCGGACTTCGCGATCGGTGCCAATATCGGAATCTCCTATGGCACCGGAAATGCATTGTGGGGCATAGGGGTTTTCGCGGTCATCATCATCCTGACCGGGATCCCCGTGTCCTACTACGCGGCCCGCTACAACATTGATCTTGATTTAATCACGCGCGGAAGCGGATTCGGCTACTACGGCAGCATCGTCACGAACATCATCTATGCGACGTTCACGTTCATATTCTTCGCGCTCGAGGGCTCGATCATGGCCCAGGGCCTCAAGCTCGGACTCGGCATACCGCTGCCCATCGGATATGCGGCCTCCACCATCATCATCATTCCGCTGGTCATCTACGGGATGAAGGCGCTGTCGGTGCTCCAGGTGTGGACCACCCCGTTGTGGCTCGTCATGATGGTCATCCCGTTCGTGTATCTCGTGGTGCGCCACCCGGATTCAATCGGAACCTTCTTCGCCTACGGAGGCAAGGAGGCGCAGGGGGTCAATCTGGGGTCGATCATGCTCGCCGCCGGTGTGTGCCTGTCCCTGATAGCGCAGATCGCCGAGCAGATCGACTACCTGCGCTTCATGCCGCCCAAGACACCGGAGAACAGCCGCCGCTGGTGGACGGCGATGTTGTTGGCGGGGCCTGGCTGGGTGCTGTTCGGGGCCATCAAGCAGGTGATCGGCCTCTTCCTGGCGGTGTATCTGATCGCCAACGTGGCGGGCGGTGCCGCGGTGGCCAACCAGCCCGTGCACCAGTTCCTGGAGATCTACCAGAACATGATGCCGCACTGGCTCGCCATCACGCTGGCCGTGATTCTGGTCGTGATCAGCCAGATCAAGATCAACGTCACCAACGCCTATTCGGGCTCGCTGGCCTGGACCAACTCGTTCACCCGCATTACCAAGCACTACCCGGGCCGATTGATCTTCGTGGTGTTCAACCTGGTGATCGCGCTGGTGCTGATGGAAGCCAACATGTTCGACTTCCTGAACACCATCCTCGGGTTCTATGCCAACTGTGGCATGGCCTGGGTGGTGACGGTGGCGACCGATATCGCGATCAACAAATACCTGCTCAAGATCTCGCCCATGGAACCCGAATTCCGGCGCGGCATGCTCTACAACGTCAATCCGGTCGGATTCGTCTCGATGCTGCTCTCGGCAGGCATCTCGATTCTGGTCTTCTTCGGAGTATTCGGAGAGGCGATCCGCCCCTACTCGCCGATCGTGGCAGTAGTGATCGCCTTTGTGCTGCCGCCGATCCTCGCGGTGGCCACGCGCGGTAAGTACTACCTGCGTCGCACCGATGACGGTATCGACCTGCCGATGTACGACGAGTACGGAAACCCGTCGGATGAGTTGCTTCCTTGCGCGGTCAGCGGTATCGAGTTTGAGCGTCCCGACATGCTCGCCTCGGCCAAGCCAGGTCCCAACGGTGAAAAGCAGTACATCTCATCGCTGAGCCTGGCCACCGACCGCGCTGGCGAGCACGTGCTGCCTGCCGATCCGCCCACGCGGTAGGGATTACGGCTCGGGGGTACCGGCCTTCTGGTTCATTCGATTTTCGAAAGCGTTCTGGCATTGGGCCGCCTTGGCCTGATCGCCCTTCGCATCAGAGACGCACGTGATGAAGTCGCTCAAACCGGCTGACTTCATGAAAACCAGAGTGAACACCACAACCAGCGTGGACAGCAGTATGGCCAGGCTCCCGAGCACGATGCCCGAGATCGCCACGCCACGGTTATCGGCCTCCGCGCGCCTGACCCGGCGTACGCCCACGATGCCGAGACCAACCGCCACAAGGCCGCCGATAAATCCGCCGAAGACGGTGCATGACAAGAGGATGGCGATGATTCCCACGACCAGTGCTCCCACACCGAAGCCATTCTTGGGAGCCGGTGGGGGAACCGGCATCCCGGGCGCCCCGTACGGGTACGGGTAAGCAGGGGGCGGGTATCCGCCGGGCGGCTGGTACGGGTGGTACGGCG
>NZ_MAEY01000017.1:0-33084 GCF_002013745.1 Mycobacterium sp. D16Q16 | reverse complement strand
CGGGGGCGGAGGCGGCGTTTCCGTCATACCTGCACTGTATCGCCGAGTTGGATGCGCAGGCAGGTCACTGAATCGGGTAGATGGTGGGTCGCCACCAGGACTGTTCGGCCCGCCAGCAGTGAGCTCTTGACGTCTAACAACTCCCGCAGGAACGCCTCAGCGGCGTGGCCATCGAGATGTTCGGTGGGTTCGTCCAACAGCAGCACGGGCACCTTGGACAACAGAGCCCTGGCGAGTAGCATCCGTCGGCGTTGCCCGCCCGACACCGAGGCCGCACCTGCGGTCAATACCGTGTCCAGCCCGTGCGGCAACGACTCGATCCAGGGGCCAAGGCCGACCTCGGACAACGCGTCTACCAGTTCGCCGTCGGTCGCATCGCCCCGAGCGATAAGAAGGTTGTCGCGGACCGTGGTGGCGAACAGGTGCGCGTCCTCGGCGAAAAACCTGATGAGCGAGGGCAGCTCAGTAGATGGAAGGTCCCCGAGTGCGTTGCCATCAACCCGGATGGCACCAGAGGCCGCCGGCGCGAGCCCTGCCAGCGTCATCAGCAGGGATGTCTTGCCGATACCGCTGGCACCGGTGATCGCCATCTTCGTACCCGCTGCCACACGGAATGATAGTGGGCCCGATGTCGAATGGCCGGTCCGCCAACACAGTTCGGTGCATTCGAGCGATGTGCCCGCCGCGCCGGCTGTGGGCATCACATCAACAGGCGCCGGAGCATCGATCGCTCCGGCCGCCAGCTCGTGCAGGTGTCGCGCCGATGCCCGTGAACGGGCAATCCCGATGGCCGCCGCGGGCAGCGCGGTGGAGGCCTCGAAGGCGGCGAGCGGCAACAGCACCAGGATGGCGAGGGTGGTTGGTGCGATATGCCCGGCGAGCTCGACCGCCGCCGCCAGCGCCCCGACCACGGCAGCTCCCATGGCCAGGGTGGGTGCCGCCACCGACCATGCGGCAGGAGCGGTGGCGGCGTCCTGAGCCGCAGCCCAGTCTCTGCGGCGCTGACGCGCTACTTCAAGCTGACGGGGGAGAAGGCCGCCCACTCGCAGTTCGGGGGCATGATCGAGGATCTCGACCGTCGTCTCAGCTTGCAAGGCGCGAGCGCGGGCGCCGCGTGTCTCCCGTGCACCGGATGCGCGGGAGGCCAATGCCGGTGCCAGGACATCGGCGACCAGGAGGGCACACGCCAAGATGGCTGCGGCGGGTATCGATATCAGCGCGACCGCCACGGTGGCCGCGACCCCGAGTACCCCGGCTACCGCGACCGGGATGATGCTGCGTACGACTATCTCGGCCAGCTCGTCGATATCTGCGCCGATACGATCGAGCACCGCACCTTTGCGCAGCGGTCCGGCCGAGCCGTCGACCAGGCGTGCGTATACATGCGCACGGACTGTGCCGGCACCTCGCAGCGCCATATCGTGACCCGCGAGCCGTTCGCAGTACCGCCAGATGCCACGCGAAATACCCAGGGCGCGCACCGCGACGACGGCAACGGACAGATCGAGAACCGGTGGCATCTGCCAAGCCCGGGTGATCAACCACGCCGACAAACCGGCCAGTGCCAGCGCACTCCCCAGTGCCAAGACGCCATAGGTCACGGCGATGGCCAACCGCACCGGCCGTACCCGCAGCGCGATCAGCCAGTGCCGTAACGGATCAGAGGTGCGCAGCATGTCTTGCCTGCACGGTGAATACTTCGTCGGCGGCAGCCAGGACAGGCGCTCGATGGCCCACCAGCACCACGGTGGCGCCCCGCCGGGCGCGGGCAACCAGTGCGGCCAGCACGGAGGCCTCTGTATCGGCGTCGAGGTGCGCGGTGGGTTCATCGAGTAACAAGACCGGCCGATTGGTGCCCAGCGCACGGGCCAGGCACAGCCGCTGGCGTTCACCCAGTGACAGTCCGGCACCGCCCGCACCGAGGCGGGTATCCAATCCGTCTCGCAGTGTCCGCAGTGTGCTGTCGAACTGGCTGTCGGCAAGCGCGGATTCGAGATCGTCCAGCGGCCCGAACATTTCGAGATTCTCACGGACGGTGCCGGGTATCAGTACCGGGCGTTGCGGCAACCATCCGATCATCGACCACCACATGTCGCGCTGGATCTGGTCAAGCGATGCCCCATCCACCAGAACGCGACCGTGCCTGGGTGGAGTGAGGCCCGTGATCGCGTGTAGCACCGTCGACTTTCCGGCTCCGTTATGGCCGGTGAGTACCGTGACGGCGCGGGGGCGGATCGTCGCGGTCAATTCCCATGGTGCATAACCGCTTCGGTCTGGCACGCTGACGGCCTCAAGCCCGATCACCGGTTGCCGGCGCGGAGTGATCGTTCCGCCAGCGACATCCACGGGTCTGATGCTGTCGAGGAGTTCGAAGGTCTTGTCCGCGGCGGCCTTACCATCGGCGGCACTGTGGAACTGGACTCCAACGCGCCGCAACGGCCAGTACACCTCGGGCGCCAAAATCAGTACGGTCAGCGCGGTGGTGAGATCGAGGTGCCCGAAGACCAAGCGCATGCCAATGCTCACCGCGATGAGCGCGACGCTGAGGGTCGCGATCATTTCGAGCACCATCGCCGACAAGAACGCCACCCGCAACGTAGCCATGACGGAACGGCGCTGCGCGGCACCGAGTTCGGTGATCCGGCGCAGCGGCGTCGCGGTACGCCCGAGTGCACGAAGAGTCGGGATACCCGCTATCACATCGAGAATCTGACCGGTGACGGCTGTCGAGGCGTTCAGCGCCGCCTCGGCCCGATCTCGGGTGAGCAGGCCGATGAGAATCATGAAGATCGGTATGAGCGGCAGCGTAATGGTGACGATGATGGCCGATCGGATATCGGATAACGCGATCACCACAGCGGCGGCGGGTGTCACGATCGCGGCACTCAGGACCGCGGGCAAGTACCCGGCGAAGTAGGGGCGCAGGTCGTCCAGTCCCCGGGTCAGCACCGTCATAGCCGCGTCCCGATACCGCTCTAGCTCACGCGGTTGTGCCTCGGCCATGGTCGCCAACAACTGGTCGTCGAGGTCAGCGATGACACCGGTGGCGCCCCGTTCGCTGAACCGGGTCTGTACACCCTGGGCTGCGGCCCGAAGGATCCAGAGCACGACGAGGATGCTGAGCGGTTGCCCCATGTGTGCCATGTCGCGAGACGCCGAATCGGTGATCAGCCGGGCAAGGGCATGCGCCAGGACCACCGCGATCGTGAGCGTGCAGGCCGTCATCACCAGCTCGCAGAGCACTGTCAGGATCAGGTAGCGGCGGGCGGGGGCGCTGCGGCGCCACAGTCGTGGATCGACCGGGGCACTGCGCGATGCCGTCATCGCACGGGGAGCCCGACCGGATCTGGGATCTGGTCGGCCGAGATGCGCTGCCGGAACACCCAATATGTCCAGCCTTGGTAGATCAACACAACCGGAGCGGTGACCGCCGCCGCCCAGCTCATGACGCGGAGCGTGTACGGGCTGGACGATGCCGATGTCACCGTCAGGTTGTAGGCCGGGTCGAGGCTGGAGACAATGAGGTTGGGGTAGAGGGAGCCAAACAGCAGGGTGACGACAGCGACCACCGTCAGGCATGTACAAGCAAATGCCCAGCCGTCACGGGAGATTCGCGAGGACAATGCCGCACCCACCAGCGACACCGCGGCGATCGCGAGCGCGATCCACGTCCAGCTCTTACCGTAGGCGAGCTGTGTCCATAGTCCGTAACCACCGGCCGCGACAATGACGGGTATCGCCAATCTGCGGGCAATCGAGACGGCGTCCTCGCGGACCGCGCCCGCGGTCTTGAGCGAGATGAACAGTGCACCGTGAAAGGCGAAGAGCGCCACGAAAACAACGCCACCCAACAGCACATACGGTCGAAGCACATCGCCGAGGGTGAGGGTGAGCTGCTTGGCGCTGTCCACCGGGAGCCCGGCGAGCAGCGATGAGAACGCCACACCCCATAGCAGGGCGGGTATCCACGATCCAATGGCTATCCCGAGGTCGCAACGGGCGCGCCAACGGGGGTCGTCGATCTTTCCCCGCCATTCGATGGCGACGATCCGGACGATCATGGCCACAAGAATCAGCAGCAGCGGAAGGTACAGGCCGGAGAACACCGTCGCATACCAGTGCGGGAAGGCTGCGAACATCGCGCCGCCCGCGGTGATGAGCCAGACCTCATTGCCGTCCCATACCGGCCCGATGGTGTTCAGGACGGCGCGGCGCCGACGATCGTCACCGCGGCCGAGCGGATGCATGAGCATACCGACACCGAAGTCAAAACCTTCGAGTACGAGGAAGCCGAGAAATAACGCCGCCACGACGATAAACCAGAACTGTTGCAATGTCGTCGGATTCATGTTCGGAGCCTCCTTACGCGACTGGTTGAACTAGTAGGCGAAGGACAGCGGTTTGAGGCTGTCGTCACCGGTGACGGGTGCGGCGGGCTCGGTGTCGTGTTCCAGGGGCCCCTCGATGGTGTATCGGCGGATGAGCCAGAACCACACCACCCCCAGTGCGCCGTAGAGCAGGGTGAACGTGATGAGAGACAGCCACACCGTCGCCGCCGAGTGATGGGATACCGCCAAGTCCACGGTAAGCCGGATTTGTTCGACTCCTGTGGGATTGGGGGCAACCACCCAGGGCTGTCGTCCCATCTCGGTGAATACCCACCCGGCGCTGTTGGCCAGGAAGGGAGTCGGAATAGCCAGAATTGAGAGCCAGGCGAACCAACGCTGACTCGGGATCCGTCCGCGCCGGGTGACCCAGAGTCCGGCCAGTGCCAGCACGGCGGATCCCGCGGCCAGCCCGATCATCGCGCGAAAGGCCCAGTAGGTGACAAAGAGATTCGGGCGATAGTTACGCGGACCGAATTTCTGCTCGTATTCCTTCTGCAGGTCTTCCACGCCCTTGAGGGTGACGTCGCTGAACTTTCCCTCGGCCAGGAACGGCAGGACATAGGGCACGGAGATGGCGTGTGTGACGCTGGCGCAGTTGTTGTGGGTACCCACGGTCAACACCGAGAACTTGGGGTCTTTCTCGGTGTAACACAGGGATTCGGCCGAGGCCATCTTCATGGGCTGCTGCTGGAACATCAGCTTGCCCTGGACGTCACCGGTGAACGCCAGGGCGACTCCGGACAGGATCATGACCGCACACGCGCCGATCGCTGCGGGCCGGTACATCGTGCGCGCGTCCTCCAGAGTGCCGAGCTTGTGTGAGCGGACCATCCACCAGCCACAGATGCCGGCGACGAATGTTCCAGCCGTGAGCAAGGATCCGGCGACGGTATGCGGGAAGGCGGCCAACGCCGTGTTGTTGGTGAGGAGCTCGGTGATGCTGGTCAGCTCGGCCCGGCCGGTCTCCGGGTTGTAGATGGCACCCACCGGATGCTGCATGAACGAGTTGGCAGCAATGATGAAGAAGGCCGAGGCATTGACTCCGATCGCCACCATCCAGATGCACCCCAGGTGCACCAGCTTGGGTAGGCGCGTCCAGCCAAATATCCACAAACCCAGGAAAGTTGACTCCAGGAAGAAGGCCACGAGCCCTTCGAGAGCGAGGGGAGCGCCAAACACGTCACCCACGAAGCGGGAGTATTCGCTCCAGTTCATCCCGAACTGGAATTCCTGCACGATGCCGGTGGCGACACCCAATGCGAAGTTGATGAGGAACAGCTTGCCGAAGAACCGGGTGAGGCGGTACCAGGCGTTATTGCCGGTGACAACCCACGCCGTCTGCATGATGGCCAGAAGCGGTGCGAGCCCAATGGTCAACGGCACCAAGATGAAGTGGTACACGGTGGTGATGCCGAATTGCCATCGGGATACATCCAGGGCGTTCATCGCCACCTCCTACGACGCAGCGTAGTAGTAGTTGCTATCTAAGATCAACGCGATACGGGCCACATTTACTAATACGCCAACGAGACGAACGCGGGGCGGTAAACGCGTGAACCCGCAAGAAGGACGACGTTAGGGGATCCGCCGCGGTGCTGCGTGTGAGCGCAATGCCGGCGCGACGGCCGGTCCCACCAGGAATCCGTCGGTACTGCCCGCATCGAGGGCTCGCCGGTACATCTCGGCGGCGCCCCGCACCGCGTCCAGGGTCGATGCGATATCGGACGGTGTGTGTGCGGCGGAGATCACAAAGGACTGCCCCAATACGCCACGACACAGCAGTTCCTGCAACAGCAGCGCGCGATAGTCCTGCGACGGCTGTCCGTCCGGATCGAGGCTCGTGAAAGTGAGACACGAAGACCTGCCGACGGTCCGGATATGCTCGCCCACGCCAAGTTCCGTAGCGATACTGGCGACACCCTCGGCAAGATTGCGGCCCGCGGCCTCCATCGCGCGGACTGGGGCATCGTCAGCATAGGACCGCACCACCGCGCGAAACGCGGCCAGTCCCACCGCTTCCGGTCCGTTGGTAGTGGATAGCAGAAACGTCCGGGGATCGTCGGTGCGCAGTCCACCGCGTTCCATGTAGTCCCGCTTTCCGGCGAGTGCGGCGATCGCGAAACCATTACCCATCGCCTTGCCCCAGCACGACAGATCCGGGGTGACCCCGTAGACAGCCTGCGCACCCGCACCAGACCACCGGAATCCGGTGATGATTTCGTCAAACACCAGGAGCGCACCGTGGTCGGTGCAGAGTGCCCGCACGGATTCCAGGAATCCGGGCTCGGGCTCGGCTGCCGCGCTGGCGGCCTCCATGATGACGCAGGCTATCTGGCCCTGATACTGATCGAAAAGGGTTGTCAGGGTTGGCAGATCGTTGTAGTTGAACCTGACTATGTCATCCGTCGCAGCTTTCGGGATGCCCGCGTTCATCTCGGTGGTGCCGATGAACCAGTCGTCGGTCGAGAAGAAGGGTTGTTGGCATGCCGCGACTACGGTGCGTCCGGTCACAGCGCGGGCGAGGCGGATCGCCGCGGTGGTCACATCCGACCCGTTCTTGGCGAACTTGACCATATCGGCGGTCGGCACTGTGCGCAGAAAATCCTCGGCGGCTTCGGCCTCGAGCACCGTGGGGCGGCTGAAACTGACTCCCCGGTCCAGGGTTTGGCGAACGGACTCGACGACGGGGGCATAACCATGCCCAAGGGTTATGGCGCGCAGCCCCATGCCGTACTCGACATAGGAGTTGCCGTCGACATCCCACACGCGTGCGCCCGAGCCGCGGGTCAGCACAGGGGCCATGCCCAAGGGGTACTGGTCGGCGCCCCGTGCGTAGGTGTGCGCACCTCCCGGTACCGCGTGGTGCAGCCGGGCCTGCCATGCGTTCGACTGATCGAATCCCTGGTGCGTCACGTCGCTACTTCCTGGTCGCGTCTGACCAGCGCCCACGCCCCACCGGCGAGCACGATCAACAGCCACCGAATCATCGAAATTTGTTGGAAAGCGGATACATCCAGGACCGAGCCGACCACTGTGAGCGCGACGAGTCCGCCCAGCACGCCGTTGATCAACTCCGTGGTGGGCGCGTCGCGGCAGCGATTGCGTGCGCCGGCGGCGTAGATGATCGCCGTAATCATCAAGACAACCAGGGACAGCAGGCCCAAGATGCCACCCTCGATGAGGCGGCTGAGGTATTCATTGTCGAGAACCGGCTGCTCGGCCCCGAGCGGATACGTGAACGATCCTTGCCCCAGCCAGAAGTGCTCTGTCCAATGTGACATCACGTAGTCGATTCCGCGGGCCCGCGATTGCAGCGATGGATCGTCAGCGCTGCCCATGAAGGTACTGATGATCGCGTCGAAGACACCGAGTCCGCTCACCGCGGCGACTGCGGCCGCACCCACAGCGGCGCACAGCAACCCGGCGAGGCGGGCAACCGGCCAACGCCACGACATCACGAGAATGGCCGCCGCCAATCCGATGAAGGCCGATCGGGAAACCGTCACCACCGAGCCCGCGATCACCACGATGGTCAGCAGGGCCCATGGCCAGGTCCTTCGGCCGGCCGCCTTGGCGCTGTACACGAGTGCCACCCCAATGGGGGCGATGGTGGTCAGTACGGCACTGAGTTCCAGAGCATGGGCGGCAGCGCCCTGCGCGCGGACGACGCCTTCACGGACAATCCCGTGTGCGACACCCGTATCGCCGAACTTCATGATGCCGGGAATCCGGATCATAGCCGCGACGTCGAGGCCCGTCGCGAACTGCGCCAGGGCCAGGGCGGCCGTGATGGCACCACCGATGACAAGCGCCTTCAACAAGATCTCGATGGTGCGCGCGGAGCTCTCGGGATGGGCGGCGAAGAGAAAGACCAAGCCCATGAGCGCGGTCACCGTCACCGCGAATGCGGCAATACCCTGTCCGGCCTGAATCAAAGCGAGATGCGGCAGGACGCGCGTGGTGACGACATTGAACGACACCACCGTTGTCAGCAGCGAGGCCAGGATCGCGACCGAGAGCCCTCGTGCGCCGAGGGTAAGACGATGCCCCGACAGCACCCAATAGGCGCCCAGTGCGCCGGTGAGAATCAGCGCGACCTGGGCGGGGCTCAGTCCCTTCAACGCGTAGACCGCGTAGACCTGCCGGGTGCTCAGCAGCACGATCAATGCCGCGGCGGTGAACCTGACGGCGTCCAGCCCTCGGCCGGACGCGACGGCGCGTGGGCTATCGGTCTGAGGAAGGCTTGTCGTCACGCCAGCTGCGGAAATCGGTGAGTCGGGGCGGAGTCCAGTTCAGCACCGCTTGAGCGAGTGCCTCGTCGTCGATCTCGACGTTATCCAGGTCATCGTCGATGATCATGGGCGTCGACTTATTTGCCACGTCGTGCCCGTTGCCACTCGCGGCCACCGGCGCCGGTTCCTCGATCGCGGTGGCTGCGGCGGGCTGCTCGTCCGCTGCGGCTGCCGTCGAAGTCTTCGCCCGCGCCTTGGTCTTGGCCGGAGCATCGGCAGACTTTTCTTTGCGACGACGGGCCGCAAGTGCGTCGTACACCAGGAGCGCGATGAGTCCCGCCAGGACTGCCGCGACCGCCATAGAGCCCGCCGATTTCATCGCGCTGTTGGACATCACGACGGGCGCGGTGGGTTCTTGCAGAACCGTGAGGCTGGCCCAGTTCTCGGGTGAGACGGACGCACCCACCTGGAGCTTCACCAGATTGTCGCGCGCAACGTCCAGGAGCGCCGCCGCACCTGCCTGGCAGTCGGACGTGGCGCTGCACAGCACCAGAATCGACACTTGAGGCGACGGTTGTTGATTGCTCGGCCCCAGGTCAATGGTGTTGGAAACCTTGTAGTCCACCCCCGGCGCGGCCGCCGCAAGGGCGGCCTGCGCGGCCTGGCTGGACATGGAGGTGGCAAGGATGCCGGCGAGCTGCGCCTTCTCCGGCGAGAGATTCAGCATGGGGTTCGCGCCCAGGGTGTCGCCGGTCGAGGAGTATGTCGGAGGGGGTATGACGACGGCCGAGGCCGTGGACGCGCGGACGGTGACTCCCGTGGTGTATCCGTAGGCCCCCGCACCGCACACCAACACTGCTACCAGGAGCAGTGCGATTCGCCGGTTCAAGATCCGCCTGACCAGGTCGTTGACGTTCACGGGTGCTCCGACTCTCGCTATCGTCCGGACTATTCGCAGCAGGCGCGCCGTCCCATAACCAGCGTTATTGGTCACGAGGATAACCCACACTTGCCCGACGTAAGGAATCAACGGCGCTAGGCTGTCCGCCGTGTCGACAGAAGCGCTGGACTCGCCGGTGAGGGTGACGATCTCCCAGGTGACGGTGGATCTTTGCTCCGTCCGGGATGTCCTCGCTGCCGTCGCGCGCCGTGCCGCAGCGCGTGCCGACCGTCCGCTGGTGGTCGGTTCGGTGAACTTGGACCATCTGCATCACTTTGGCGCTGGTCGCGCAAACCCGGACTGTGCGGAGCTCGGTTCGCGGCTGGAATGGTTGATGCTTGCCGACGGCGCGCCGATCGTCGCGCGTGCCCGCCTCAAGACACGGCGGAACTGGCCGCGGATCACCGGAGCCGACCTGCTGCCGCTCGTTCTCGAACAGGCAAGACGTACTGGTCAGCGCGTGGGCTTTCTGGGGGGGCTGCCGCAGACGCATGACCGGCTGCGCGCGGTGCTCGACGAGCGTTATCCGGGCCTTGACATCGCCGGGTGGTGGGCGCCCGATCGCTGCGACCTCACGGACCCGGGTCGCAGCGAGGACCTGGCACGTGACATCGCTGCCGCGGGCGCCGATGTGCTGGTGGTGGGGCTCGGAAAACCTCTGCAGGAGCTGTGGATTGCACGCCACGGAGTGACCACCGGTGCCGTGATCCTGCTGGCCTTCGGCGCATCGGCGGACTTTCTTGCCGGCGCCGTCACGCGGGCACCGGAATGGATGCAGCGCTGCGGACTCGAGTGGTCCTATCGGCTGGGCCGCGAACCGCGGCGCATGGCGCGCCGGTACCTGGTGCAGGGGCCGGCGTCCGTCCTGCGGTTACGGCGGGCCTCAGTCGAACCCGCACGGTCCTGGCACGCGTCGTAGCTAAACCCCATGCATAATGCTCGCAAAATGCTCAGCCATTCGTTCGGAGCTGAACTCCGCCCGCGCCCGCTGCGCCCCCGCCTCTCCGAGGGCGCGGGCGCGGTCGGGATCGCATGCCAGCTCGGCGATCGCCCGGGCGAAGGTGTCGGGGTCACCTGGCGGCACCAGGATGCCGTCGACGTTGTGCCGGACGTAATGCGATATCCCCGGATTGTCCGTCATAACCACTGGGCGCCCGCTGGCCATGGCCTCAAGGGCGACCGTCAGGCCCGAACCGGTGATCACATTGGGGCGTACCGCGATGGCCACCACGGTGGATCGGCGGTACAGATCGCGCATTCGTCCGTAGAGACGCTCGGTATGCAGCGTGACCACGCCGGGTGGCGCGCTGACCGGCAGCGCGGTAGCCAACTCGAGCGACAGGCTCGGGCAACGTTCACGGGCGGTCAGAACCGCCTGGACAAGCAGGGCGTGATCCCGGTGGACGTCCTCGCCCGCGCTGACGACCAGGGGAGTGGCCGTGCCCTCCCACGGCTGTACGCGATAGAAATCGGTATCGATCCCCACGGGTGCGAAATACAGCCGCGAATCGTCGACGCCCCAGGCGCGGGCAAGCAGTTCGACCTGAGGGGGGGACTGCGAAAACACCGCTGCGCTACGGGCCAGCGTGTGGCGCGCCAGCCCGCGATGAACCGGCGGAGAGTCCGCGGGCTCAGTGAGCCATCCGACTCCGGTCACCACCGGCGGGCTCATCCGGAGAGCCGCAGCGGCCGCGGCGGGTACACCGGTGCGTTCGTCGTAACAGAAGACGACATCGCTCGCACGTCGTGCCGCTCTGTCAGCCACGACCTCCAGGATTTCCAGATCACCGGTGCGATAGCGAACGTGACCGGCCACGCGTTCAAGGCGGCGCCCAAACGAGAACTCGCTAAACGTCGGGGTCACGCCGTAGTTGGCCAACCGATGCAGTCCGTAAGGCGCCCGGTCCGGCACCTCATCGGCACGGTTCCGGACCTCCCATTGCGAAGCCGAAACGCCGTGCGGCAAAGCCACATACGCGTGGAGTCGTCGTTGCATTGTTCCCATCCCGTGTCGGCGCAAGGTAGCACATGACGCCGGAGCATGCCGATGGATCCCCGGTAACCGAACCGGCATCTGGACGGCGAATTGCCAGCGCTGTCGCATGGCAACTGGGCGGTCGGGTGCTGGGGACGATCGTCTCCATCGCCGCGATCGCACTGACCACCCGTGCGCTGGGGCCAGAGTCCTACGGGCATCTCAATTCCGCGATCTTCTTCATCGGACTGTGGACCAGCCTGACTGAGCTGGGTATCGGCGTGGTGATCGTCCGACGGGTCTCTGCGGGTACCGGAAGTTTGCAGCGGCTGGTCGGTATCAATCTTGCCTTCTCCCTCAGCTATTGCCTTCCGCTTGCCGCCGTGGCCGCCGTATCGGGTTGGCTGATCTACGCGGATCAGCCAGAGGTGCAGTCGATGCTGCTGATTGTCAGTGTGAGCCTCACGCTGACAACACTGTCGAGCTGTCTCAACCCGATTTTCATGTCCTCGGTCCGGTTCTCGGCGGTGGCACTGGCGGACACGCTATCCCGGGTCGCGATGCTCGTCGTCACGATCATCCTGGTAACCGTTGGTGCGGATCATGTTTGGTACGCACTGCCCCAGGTGGCGGCACCGGCCATACTGCTGTTGATACAAGGCATCGCGGCACATCGGATCACCCCGCTGCGAATCGTCGTGTCGGCGAAAGAGACCTGGGTCCTCGTACGCGAAAGCCTGCCCCAGACAATGGTGCTCATTATCGGCGTCCTCTACTGGCGTATTGATGGCGTGATACTCAGCCTCATGAGCACACCCGCCGAAGTCGGCCGGTATGGCCTGGCCTACCAGACCGCGTTCACCCTGTCGCTGGTGGGGAACTTCTTCCTGGGCGCCACCCTGTCCACGATGACGGGACTGTTTGCCTCATCGCGTGAGCGCTTCGCGGCGTTCATCGAGCGTTCCATGGGGTTGATGCTGGCCATCGCGGTGCCGATCGCAGTCGTCGGCTTCTTCGTGGGCCGCGATCTGGTCGCACTCCTGGGTACCGAACAGTTCGTGGACAAATCGAATCTGGTGATGCCGTTACTCCTGGTCGCGGTCGGCCTGACGTTTCTGACCGGCACCGTCAGTCAGGCGCTGTTCGCGGCGCATCATCAATCGTTTCTGCTGCGCCTCAATGTCTTCAATCTCGCCGGCAACATCGTTCTCAACATCCTGCTCATCCCACACCTGGGTTCCCTCGGCGCGGCGATCGCGCTGGTGACCAGTGAGGTGGTGGGCTTGGTCGCCGCCACCATCAGACTGACGACCTGTACGGGCTATCGCACACCGTGGATGTTCCTGTTGCGGTTGGCCATACCGACGCTAGCGGCAGTTGGCGCACTCCTGCTTTGCGCGCAGTGGATGCACGAGTTGATCGCCGCCGCCATCGCCGCCGGTGTGTATGCGGTGGTGAACCTGTGGGCGGGACCCGTGCACCTGCGAGATGTCCGGGAAGTACTCCGCAAGGAGAGCTCTGATGGGTGATCGACATGGCTAGGAAAAGACACAAGGAGCTCAACCGGGCCTACCTGCCGGCCCCTCGGGTCAATGAGGTGCACGGGGGTATCGCGGTGTGCATCGTGGCGTACCGCCGTCCGGATCTGCTCGAGGA
Organism: Mycobacterium sp. D16Q16; assembly: GCF_002013745.1. Classification (NCBI taxonomy): domain Bacteria; kingdom Bacillati; phylum Actinomycetota; class Actinomycetes; order Mycobacteriales; family Mycobacteriaceae; genus Mycobacterium; species Mycobacterium sp. D16Q16. The sequence continues at coordinate 19,893 of NZ_MAEY01000017.1, read as the reverse complement.
CTGCCTGCGCTCCTGTCACGAACATCTCGGCGATCTGCCGGTGCACGTGTGGGACAACTCCGGACCGGACTACCCCGGAATGGACACGGTGCGGGCGATGTACCCAGATGTGCACTGGCACGGCACGGGTCACAATCTGGGATTCGCCGCCGCCGTCAACAGATTGGCCGACTTCGCGCCGGGAGCACATCTGCTGTTGCTCAACCCCGATGCCATCGTGACGGGGCCGCTCACGCAGACCCGCGCCCGGGTCACGCTCGATGCCGGGGTGGCCGCTGCCGCACCGCCAATAGCGTCCGCCACCCCGCTTCCCGGCGAGTCCCTGTGGGATAACGGACATCGCGCTCCCACCTTGCTGCGGGCACTGGTGTCACGCGCGGGCTACGCGCCGGCATTGCGCGGCCGCGCGATCTCGGAGCTGTACCGAACGCGCCCCACCGACGTCGACGGATACCTCACGGGTGCCTGCCTCTTGGTCAACCGGCGGACCTGGAATGAGATCGGCGGCTTCGATGAGGAGTTCTTCCTGTACGGCGAGGAAGCCGATTGGCAGCTCCGTGCTCGGTCAGCGGGATGGCGGCTGATTCTTGTCGATGAACCCGGTGTCACGCACAGCGCCAAAGGGACCGTCGCCGGAGATCGGCAGCGCGGCATCCGTTCCGACGATCTACTGCGGGCCAATATCGCGTTGACACTCGAACACTCGAGGGGAGTGCGCACGGCCGATCTTTACCTGGCCGGAACATCCGTGCTGGACCGGATACAGCCCGGGGCCCGGCGCGCGCGCACCACGCGGATCAGAACCGGTGGGGGACGCCCGCAGATAATCCTGACCACGAATCGGTTGGTGTACGGGGGAGCCGAACGCCAGCATGTATTGCTCGCCACCGAACTGGACAGGCGCGGCTACTCCGTAACCATCGCGTGCATGCAGCGACTCGGCCCGTTGGTGGCCGAGATCCCGCCGACTGTGCGGGTGGTCCGCCAGCCTTGGTGGTGTCCCGCCTTTGAGACCGCCCCCGGACCTGCCATCCTGGTATCGGGGGATACCAACACCGAGACCGGGTCAGCGACTCTCTGGCGCGCAGCCGGACGGCAACGCAGATGGCTTGTGGCGGCCCACATCCCGCCTGAGCTGAAAACCGGAACATACTCGGCGCCACTGGCGGCGGCAATGAGCCGGGCCGACGGATTTATCGCGCTATCGCGGCGGCACTGGGAGGAGGTGTCGGCCCATCAACGGGTGGGTACACGTTTCTTCACCGCACCCAACGGGGTGGTCAGCCGCCGAGAACTTCCCGAGAGCGCGCCCGGGCGCCCGGTGCCGAGCAGCCCGTTGCGTTTCGTGATGCTGTCCCGCATCGTCGAACACAAGAACCCGCATCTGCTGGTGGAGGCACTGAGTGGATTGGCCGAATACGATTGGCAGCTTTCCATTTTCGGAGATGGACCCGACCGCGAACGTCTGGAAGCGCTCACTCCCGAGGCGGTCCGTGACCGTGTGCGGTGGAGGGGTTGGTCTCCAGGACCCGAGCATGCGTTGGCCGATTGCGATGTGCTTTGCGTGCCCAGCCGAAGCGAGGCATTTCCACTGGTGATCCTCGAAGCGATGGCGCGCGCCGTACCGGTCATCGGCTCCGCGGTGTGCTCGGTCCCCGACATGCTCGACAACGACAGTGGCCTGGTGGTCGACCCGATCGACGTACCGTCGTGGCGCGCCGCGCTCAGAGACGTCCTTGCCGCCCCCGAACGTTTGACGGCAATGGGGCGCAATGGTTTCGAGCGCATGCGCGATCTGTACACGATCGAGACGATGGCGGACTCGTACGAGCAGGCCTTTACCGCGGTGCTCAAGGACTGAGATCAGATGAGAATCCTGTGGCTATCGCCGTGGATGCGGCCATTGGCACGCGTGCATGCGGAGGCCCTGCGCGGTCAGGGCGCTTCGGTGCTGTTGGTGACCTCCGACCAGCATCCCGAGTCCGGGCCGGCACGGGACTATGAGTTGGTGCTCGAGCCCTCGCTCAAGGATCCGGGAGGGTGGGCGTCCTGGGTGCGCGCGGTGCCGAAAGTCCGGGCGTTCCAACCCGATGTGGTGATCACCGAGCTGGTCCGCGATCCGCGTTGGCAGATACTTGGCGCCGGCCGGCCGCGGGTGCTGCTGATTCACGACGATCGGCCACACGACGCGTCCGAGGCGGTATCTCGATGGCGGCGTACGGCGTTTCGCCGATGGGAGGCGACCGCGGCGCATCGCGTGGCGTTCAGCCACTACGTGGCGCAGCACATCACCCCGCACGCTTCATCGCCGGTCGGCGTGGTTCCGCTCACCAGTGATCTTGATCCGCACCGTGTACCACCCCTCACTCCGGCCAGCGGACGTCGGGACTTCGTCCTGATCGGGCGTCTCAACGGATACAAGAACGTCGACCTCATCCTGCGCGCGTGGGAGGCTCACGTCGCGGGTCCGGCATGGCGCGGCGATCATCTCGTGCTGATCGGCGACGGAGACATCAGGGGCACCCTGCCGGAGTCGGTGCACTGGATTCGTGGTCCATATAGCTACAGCGATGTGCTGCAACCGCTTTCCCAAGCCAAGGCCTCGGTTGTGCACTATCGGCAGGCCTCGCAGAGCGGGGTACAGACGCTCTCGATGCAGCTGGGCGTGAACGTCATCGTCTCTACCGAGGGTGCCTTGGCCGAGTTTCAGCCGCCCGGTGAGGTCGCCTTGGGTCGTGATGACGCCCCCGGTCTCACCGCGGCGTTCGACCGGCACGCCGATCCCGCGGTTGCCGCAGGCCTCGGCGGGGCGGCGCGGGAGCATTACGCGCGGAACTTCACCGCAGATCACGCGGCGGCCAAGCTCTTAGCGATCTGCGAGCGACTTCCACATCCGCACTAGCTGCGCCTCCCAGTCTGCGATGTCGAGACCGCGCACCGTCTCACGCCCGGCGGCCGCCAGCCTGCGGCGCTCCTGCTGATCTGTGGTCAGCCGACTGAGGGCCGCGGCCAGGGCATCGATATCGCCGGGCGCCACGAGCAGGCCGTTCTCTCCGTCGCGCACGACCTCGGCAATTGATCCGACCGGCGAGGTGATCACCGCGACTGCCGAGGCCATGGCCTCCAACAGCGCCATCGGCAGGCCCTCCGCATAGCTCGGGAGTACGAAGATGTCCGCACCACTGAGCAATTCGGCACCCGACGCCGCATCCAGCCAGCCGTGCACGGTGATCACATCCGCGACACCGGCCGAAGTGACCGCGGTGCGCGCCTGTTCCACTTCACCGTCGCCGGCAAGGTGGATATGCAGTGCTGCGCGAACCTCGGGTGCGAGCGCCGATGTCGCCCGGATGATGTCGTATGTGCCCTTGCGCCGACCGAGCCTGCCCAGGCTTACCGCCGTCAGGATGCCGCCAGGTGAGATCGCGGTCTGTTCGGGGATGCGCACCGGGTTCCGCAGTACAGACACCCGAGAGGGATCGAGCTGCAGACAGGCCGTGTACTCATCGGCCAGGTCACGTCCAAGAATGATCCACTGATCGGCGCGTAGTCCCCATCGCACGCCACGTTGCACCGCGGCCCGCTGCTCGCGGTACCACCCGGCGAAGTCGAAGCTGTGCGCATGGATGAGTGCCGGTACCCCCCGAAGGCGTGCGGCCCATAGCGGCACTGCTTTGCGGGCGACGCTGCCGCCGTGACCGAGATGGACGTGGAGGACGTCGACGTGCCCGGTGAGGACGAACCATGACGACACGATCATTCCGCGCACGCCCACCCACAACCAACGCCACCGCGCGGCGTCCACATAGGTGGGCACCACCCGCACCATCACCGCGGGGTCAGTCAACGCCGCCATATGCGCCATGACGGTTGCCATACCGCCGCGGCTTTCGGGACTTGCCGGGGCCGGTCCAATGGCCAGGACGCGCACGGGCGCGGGCGCTGGATCGGTGTTGGGCACGGGCCAAGTGTAGAGCTCAATGGGTCTGTATCGTTCCCCGCTGTGACCGGAGCGGCAGCAGTGCGAGACAGCCGTCCACGGTGGCTGTGCGCGACGGCGCTCGCGGTGTTGAGCCTGATAGCTGCGATGGTGCTGACACGCGACTCCAGCAAGTTCGAACATCGCAGCGCCGCGGACACCGCGGCGCACCGACTCGATACCGGCCCGCTGGTGCCGGGTGCCCTCGACGTGCACTGGTGGGTACGCGACCACCCCGATGACGCGCGCGCCGGGGCAATCCGGGATCGGATCGCCCGGTACCCGATCGCGATGTGGGCGACCGGCAATGACGAGGACGACAGCCGAAACATCGCAGACATCGTCACGCGGGCCCGCGATGCCGGTGGCACCGCGCAGTTGGTGCTGTACAACATTCCCGATCGCGACGACGGCTTCTCGGGACCGCACCACGCAGTCACGCCCCAGGTGTACCGGGCATGGGTCGACCGGGTGTCCGAGCGCGTGGGCGACGCACGGCTGGTGCTGATCGTCGAGCCCGACGCCCTGTGGTTCGCCGATCGACAATCCCTGGAGGGCACTGATTTTGGCGATCGGATCGGCTCCCTCCGGTATGTGGTGGATACCTTCTCGGCGCGGAACGCCAACACGCGCGTCTACATCGACGCCGGAACCTCCTCGGGTTCGGTGACGCCGGAGCGCATGGCGGCACTGCTCGCCAAGGTCGGCGTCTCCGATCACGTGGGGTACTCCGTCAACGTCTCATCGTTCGCCCCCACCTCCGAGATCACCGCGTACGCGCAACTCATCAGGGCGGCGTTGCAACAGTGGTTCGGCATCCCTGATCCACGCTATGTGGTCGACACCTCGCAGAACGGCAACCCGGACTGGAACTTCGACTGGTGCAACCCCGCTGGCCGTGTGCTCGGGACACCGCCTGCGGTGCTGGGGCGTCCCGACGGTCTGGACATGAACCTCTGGATTCTCGCGCCGGGCAGCTCAAATGGCCCCTGTGGCGCCGCGCCCGACGCACCCGGGGGACAGTTCAGCCCGGCCCTGGCGACCGCGCTACTGCGTTAGCACAGCCCAGTCACCCAACGGCCCTCCAGCTCCGGAAAGCGCAGGCGCACTTCCGCATACAGATCCGGCAGGGTAAGCAGCACGTCGGCGGGGTCGGCAGCCACCAGATCGGCGGGGGACACGATCGGGATATCGGTTCCGGGCATACGTCGCCCCTGTTTGGCTACAGATGCGTCGGCGACCGCCACCACCGAGTCCGTCGTCAATCCCGCCCGGTGAAACAGCGCGACCGCGCGCGACGGCGCCCCATACGCATACACCGTCTGTCCGGACTCGTGTCGTTCATCAAGCCAGCGGGTGAGCCGCTGCACCTGCTCGTCCACCGCGTGCTGCAGCTGGGCGAAGCCGCCTGAATTCTCGGCGCCGTGTGCCTTCTCCCGTGCCAGAACCCGTTCCACGGAAGGCGGAGCCGGGTGCCCACCATGCCGCGCGGCCACCATCAGGGTGCCGCCGTACAAGTCGAACTCCCATACGGCTACGACGGACATACCCACATCAGCAAGCATTCGGCGCAGCACGGTCAGCGAGTAGTACGCAAAATGTCCGTGCCGCAGCGAGTTCCACTGACCCAGACTCAAGATCGTCTCTATCGAATGGAATTGAAGAAGCAGCACACCCTCTGCGCTGGTGCGGCGGGCGCGCAGGCCGATCGCTTTGGCCTGATCTTTTGCGTGCATCATGCCGAAGCTGTCCAGCACCAGATCTGCGGGCTCAGCAGATGCGATCTCAAACCCTTTGGGAACCAGCAGGTTCAGCCAGCTGCCGCCATGGGGGCTGGCGAACTCGTACACGGTGCGTCCGGTGAGGAGGCCGGCGGCCTCCGCTCGGGCAACCGCGTCGGCGGCCTGGTCCCGCAGGGCTTGCGGCTCGACGGCCCGCGGCTCCTCGGTGTCGGTATCGTCGATCTCGAGTTGTGCGAGCGCACAGTCCGTGCACAGCATCATCGCCAGTGGATGCAGCGTGTCCGTCGCGGGTGTGCTGGAGGCGGAGGGGAAGTGATCGGCGGCTGGTACGGCGCCCAGGTCCAACACCCGGTGCAGCGCGTGGCCCTGGCAATAACGACACCTGATCACCGTTGGCACCACAATCTTTGCGCGGTACGGCAGTATGGCGGAGTGCGCATCCACACCACCGAAATTGACGGCGTACTGCTGATGGAGCCCACGCCACACCAGGACGACCGCGGGTTCTTCACCCGGACATTCGACGCCGCGATTTTCGACGAGTACCAGCGTGCTGCCGGAGCGGCGGTGCGGGCCGCCGACTTTCTGCAGGATTCCCAGTCACGTTCGCGCCAGGGCGTATTGCGCGGTCTACACGGACGTTCCGGCAATGGGGAGAGCAAGCTCATCCGCTGTGCGCGCGGCGCCGTCTTCGATGTGCTGGTCGACGCGCGACACCACTCACCGACCTTCGGACGTTGGCAGAGCTTCACTCTCGACGATTCCACCCTTGGGCACCTATTCGTCCCGGCCGGCATATTGCATGGCCATCAAGCGCTGACAGAGTGGGCCGACCTCTGTTATCGCATCGACCGGCCGCACGACCCCGCTGAGGATGTCTCGGTCGCCCATGACGATCCCCAGCTCGGCATCGACTGGCCGCTTCCGGTCACCGTCATCAGCGCCAAAGATGCTGCCGCCGGCAGCTGGGCCGCGTTGACCGGACGCTGACCGGTTCACCGGGTGACCGGTCGCAGAGTGTCGTCAACTGCTCCCGATTCACGCAGGTTCTTCAGATGCGCGAGCCGGGTGAAGGATTGCCGGAACATCGATTCGGTGAGATGGCCGGCGGCGCACTGCTCGTAGAGCTCCTTGGCGCCTGCCTCGATGGACCATTGCGCGTGGTAACCGGGCAGTGCTGCCCGTATCGCGGAGAAGTCGACGCGATAGGAGCGGGGATCCGCGCCCGTCTCTCCGGTGATGGTCAGCGTCGAGTTGGGTACGGCGGACACGGCCGCTTCCGCGATCTGTGCGACCGTCTGGTTGTTCTCCTCGATGCCGACGTTGAATGCCGCGCAATGAATCACGTCCTGAGGAGCGGTGAGGCATTCCAGGAATGCGGCGCCGATGTCGCGGGCGTGTACCAAAGGACGCCAAGGTGTTCCGTCGGAAAGGACGCGGACCTCGCCGGTGAGAACGGCGTTGCCTACCAGGTTGTTCAGCACGATGTCGGCGCGAAGTCGGGGTGAGTAACCGAATGCCGTTGCGTTGCGCAGGAACACCGGCGAGAAGTTGGAGTCGGCGATAGCGGCGACATCATCCTCGACGCGAACCTTGCTCTCCGCGTACGGAGTCAAGGGCTTCAGGGGAGCGTTCTCGGTGACCAGATCATCGCCCGCCGACCCGTACACCGAACATGTCGAGGCGTAGAGGTAGCGGCTCACTCCGGCATCCTTGGCCAGCCGCGCCAGCCGCACGGAGGCGTGGTGGTTGATGTCGTAGGTAAGGTCCGGCGCCAGCGCGCCGAGGGGATCGTTCGAGAGCGCTGCCAGGTGAATCACCGCATCGAAACCAGCCAGCTGATCGACCGTGACGTCGCGGAGGTCGACGGCAATCGACGGCGGATCCACCAGTGCCGGGCCCAAGACGCACTCTGCGAAGAGCCCCGAGTCCAGGCCGACAACGTCGTGACCGGCCTCGGCGGCCATCTGCGACATGACGGTGCCGAGATAACCCTGATGACCGGTGACGAGAACCTTCACTGCGTTGCTCCTAGAGAGATCGTTGCTTTTTCCAGTACGAACGCTTCGGCGTACCGGTGGCGGCACTGCACACCGCGCACTCGTGCCAACGCGAGAAAGGTCTCGTGATCAAACCAGTCATGCGGTCGCTGAGACGGATAGTGCGTGTAGATGAGATCGGCCTTGCTGTGGGCGATCTCATCACTGAGTGGCTGAAAGACGGTGGGTGTCGGGGTGTCCGTCTCCCATTTGATGATCTCGTAGCCGAGGACCAGATGGTCGCGAAACTCGGTGGGCGCCAGGGTCGCCAGCAGCCGGTGGTCCTGATGGGCGTCGTGGCGCTGCGGAGCGAAGACCACCGAGGCCGCGGACTCACGGCGAAATGCGGCCAGGGCGTCCTTGATCTGGTTCCAGTGCGCGGGAGCCCGTCCGTCGGGAAAGTCGAGCACGTTGACGGTGACCTCGGCGCCGGGACACAGCGCCGCCAGCGCGGCCCGCTCCTCGGACTCCCGTTCGGTTCCGCCGCCGGTCAGCACGAGGGCCCGCACGCGCAAGCCGGGCCGGCGCGTGGCCATAGTCAGTAGCGTGCCGCCCATGCCAATCGCGATATCGTCGCAATGGGCCGCCAGTAGCGCGATGTCATCAACGGATCCGGTGCCGAGTTCAATCACGTGGTGGCGGGCTCCTGCTCCCAGACCATCCACGGGCGCACACCCTTGCGATAACCCTCGTCCAGTTCGGCACGTTCCTTGAACGTGTCGGCCGGCTTCCAGAATCCGTTGAACTTGTAGCCGAACATCCTGCCCTCTTTGGCCAGCGACCCACAGGCGTCCTCGACCAGGTCGCCGCCCGCGGGCAGATAGTCGAAGACATCTTGAGAGAGCACGAAGTAGCCGCCGTTCTCCCACATGTCGAGTTTGGAGACCGCGGTGATATCGGTGATGGAGCCGCCCTCATTCACATCCACGGTGTGGAAGGACGATTGCGGCGGAACCAGAAGCATGGACGCGGCGGCTCCGGAATCCTGGAACTTGGCCACTAGATCATCAAGGGGAGCGTTGGTCAGAACGTCGGCGTAGTTGGCCAGGAAGTAGCGATCGTCGCCCAGGTGGTGGCGGACGCGTCGGAGCCGTTCACCGATGGGCGACTCGGCGCCGGTGTCCGCGAATGTAATCGTCCAATCGGCGATATCCGATTTCAACAGCCGCACCTGACCTTCCGCCAGGACGAAATCGTTGGACTGTGCCTCGTTGTAGCCGAGAAAGAAGTCCTTGATCGCTTCGGCGCCGTAACCCAGACACAGGATGAATTCTTTATGTCCGTGGTACGCATAGTATTTCATCACATGCCAGATGAGCGGCCGCGGCCCGACCATCTGGAGAGGCTTGGGAATCACGTCGCCGGCGTCGTTGCGCATGCGCATTCCAAAGCCGCCACAGAAAAGCACGACCTTCATACCGATGCTCCTTCGGGCTCAACGTGCGGTTCCACCACATGCAGCTGGGGCAGCGGATAGACCAGCTTTCCGCCCCATTCGCCGACATGGCGCAATTGACTGGTGATCTCGGCTTCCAGATTCCACGGGAGCACAAGCACCACATCGGGTTTGTCTTCGTCGATGCGCTCGGGGGAGTACACCGGGATGCGGGTGCCGGGACTGAACATGCCTTGCTTGTACGGATTCCGGTCGACGGTATAGGCCAGAATGTCGGTGCGGATGCCGCAGTAGTTCAGCAAGGTATTGCCCTTGCCGGGTGCGCCGTAACCGACGACGGTCTTGCCCTCGGCCTTACAGGTAAGGAGAAATTGCAGAAGTTCCAGGCGGATTCGCTCGGTTGTCGCGCGGAATCGTTCATAGCCAGACAGTTCGTGCAGGCCTGCCTGCCGTTCCAGTTCCAAGACTTCAGCGACCGATGGTGCGATCTCGGGCCGGCACTCGCGAGGGCGCGCCCAGACCCTTATCGAGCCACCGTGCGTATCAAGGAGTTCGACATCGACCACTTCGAGATCGCCTACGGCAAGCGCTCTTTGGGCAGCCAACACGGTGTAGTACTGGAAGTGCTCGTGGTAGATGGTGTCGAACTGGCCAAGCTCGATGAGGTTCAGCGCATGGTGCACCTCGATGCTCACCCAACCGTCGTCGGCGACCAGTCCGCGCAGCGCACGGGTGAACCCACGAAGATCGGGGATGTGCGCGTACACATTGTTCGCGGCGACGAGGCGGGCCGGCCCGTGTTCGGCGCGAACGCGGGCGGCGGTGTCCTCGTCGAGGAAGGCCGTCAGCGTCGGAACGCCCTTCTCTCGCGCGGCGTGCCCGACATTCACCGAGGGCTCGATACCGAGGCAGCGGATTCCCGCGGCGACCGCATGCTGAAGCAGGTAGCCGTCGTTGCTCGCCACCTCGATAACGAAGTCGTCGGCGCTGTCCGGGGAAAGCCCCAGGCGTGCAATGGAGTTGCTGACATATGTACGCGCGTGGTCGACCCAGCTGTCGGAGTACGACGAAAAATATGCGTACTCGGTGAAGTTGTCCTCGGGGCTAATCAGAGCAGGAATTTGCAGCAACATGCAGTTCCGGCACAGCCTCAGATGCAGGGGGTAGGTGGGCTCCGGCAGATCCAGCTCATCGGCGTGCAGAAACTTCTGGCAGGGCGGGGTGGCACCCAGATCGACGACGCTGAGCAGCTCCGTCGAGTCACACAGGCGGCAGCGCACCGGTCCCTCCTTAGCCAGCTATGTGGAGTACGGATGTCTCCAGACCCGGCGATAGGGTACCCGGTTCTCGGCGCTACTGCGACCAGCGGTTCGCAATCAGGTTGAAGCCGATGTCCTTGGTGTTCTGCATCGCCTCGTAGAGGCGGTAATAGGAGATGTAACTGATCCTCCATTTACCGTCCGCATCACGGCGGTAGCGGTCGGTGTAATACGAGGTACCGGTGATCAGGACGCTATGCGCCGGAACGATGACGACATCGCTCATGGCCCAACTGCCGCTCGCGGTGTCGCCGTCGACCTGGATCTCGGGATGACTCATGGTGTGCACGCTGGTGATGTCGGTGGTCAGCGATGACCGCATGTAGTCGACAACGCCGGTGCGCGACGTGAACTCGAGGGGCGCACCATGCACCGCGGTGCCGTACGTCGCCTGAACATCCTCGGTGAGGGTGTCGGCGAACTCGTCCCACAACTTGTTGTCGAGGGTGCGTGCATAGCGGTACTTGAGCTCGGTGATCTCGTGGATGTCGACGAGTGTTGCGAGGGTCATGATTGCCAGTAGTAGCACGTGAGGAGGCGTCGCGTGCGGCATCGGCAGGGGTTAGACATGGTGTGCGGTTCCTACCAAGATCATCTGCAAAAGCTGTGTGTGGGAGTACATTTGTCCTATATTTGTCCGCCCGTTGAAGAGGTGCCCATGAACTCATTCACTCGTCTTGTTGTGGCGCCTGCGGCTGGCGTCCTGGCTGCTGCCTTCGTCGGATTCGGGGCTGTGGTGGCGTCAGCTGATCCGTCTCCGGCACCTCCGGTTCCGGGCGCACCCAACTCGCCGTCGCATGGATCGCTGGTCGATCAGCCGAGCAACGACGGCAACAGCGGCTGGGGCTACCTGCCCGGCGGCGCCGGGGCCCAGTGCGAGAACGCCTGGGTGGTGTGCGGTTCCGACAACAACCCACCCGAATCCAATATCGCCCCCGGACATGACGACGACGGCGGCTGGGTCAGCGCACCCGGCGAGACCGGCTCCGACTGCGAGAACCCCGGAGTCAACTGCACCGACGTCGGCTAGGCGGGGTCAATACATCTGGCCGTAGGCCATCGACACCCAGCTGTGCTGACCGGCGGCTCCTTGCACCTTGATGGTGTGGGGAGCCGCCGGATTTGCCTTGACGGCAAGAAGCATCACGATGACCCCGGGCTTGCCGGGATCGTCGCCGCATATGCCGCCGCCGGGTACCGGGTTGTTGTCCAGCGCGATGTTCACGGCCGGGCCGCCGGTGCAGAGGGCCGCGATGTAGGCCGCTGGACCCGACGCTGATGGTTGGGGCGCTACCGGGATGTCATAGCTGCCGGTGCCGTCCTTCGTGGCGGCGATGACGGGGTTTTGCAGGCTGCGGAAGGTATCGCGGATACGTTTGGCCGGGTCGTCCGCATCGGCCTTGGCGGTCGGCGAGAGGGAGGTGGACCGGGGGATGGTCGACACGGCGAAGGTCTTCGTGGTGGCGGTCGACGACGCTGTGTCCGATACGCGGGTAATACCGGACGATGTTTGGCAGGCCGCCACCGCAGAAGCGCACACCATAAGCGTCAGCACACCGACAGTTGCTCGGTTCATGCGGGGAATCAAAGCATGACGGCCGCGATTCGCGGCGCCCTTGGTCGAGTTCGGACTCCATATCGCGGAGCGACGGCGTGGTCTTTCTGGTGCCCTCGGTGAGATTCGAACTGAAAATGAGCGCTGCGGCCGACCAAGAGTAATGCAGCGAATTGGTCGCTGAAATGCGGTTTCTCAACAGCCGAGTTCATCCGCGATCAACCGCAACGAACCGAGTACGTAGTCGCGATGCAGTCGTGCCGAACTGACGTTTGACTCTCATCGCCTAAGAGCGACCGGGCGACCCATACAGAGCATCGCGGAGATGACCGAAGGGGCAGTTGATACTGGAGTGAGTCCCAGTGACAAGGGTTAATCCTGTGTGTTAAATGTGCGCTATGGCGGATCTCCTCGTTGATGCCTGCGCCGCGTTAAACGTAAGCCCAGTGCGCTCGCTTGTGCCTGGTGGGCAGAAGCAAGTGCACGTTGTTGCAGACGCCGCAGGAAGCGAGAGCGTTCTAAAACTCATCGACCTAGGGCAGGCGAGTGACCCGGCCGCACTTCAACGCGCGCGCCGCGAGGTCGAGCTACTTCGAAGCGTCGATCATCCCAATCTGGTGAAAGTTGAGAGTGATCTAAGGGAACTCGATGCACCGCCCGTCGCTGCTTTCTGGTTGGAAGAGTATTTGGACGGCCGGGACCTCCGATTTTGTGGATCGGGATGGCCTGCAGATCAACTGATCGCACTAGGTAGAGATGTCTCATCGGGCCTTGGCGCATTGCACGCGATCAAGGTGATCCACCGAGACTTGAGTCCGGGAAACGTCCAACGGCTAGCGAGCGGTCGCTTCGTCGTGATGGATCCAGGCTTTGCCAAACACACACTGCGTAGCGGGTTAACGGTTGGCGGCCAGCCAGGAACGCCGGGCTACATGACGCCGGAGCATCTCCAGGCATATTCCGGCGCGCCCACGGCCGCATCTGACGTATTTGGCTGCGCGGCCCTCGTCTATCTTGCCGCTACCGGCCAGCCCCCAATCCCCTTTAAAGGCGATGATGCCGAGTACTTGCGTCGGCTGCGGACAGCTCAACACATTCCTCTCGCCGACGCGCGCCCCGACCTCCCTGCCCCCTTGGTCGATCTGATCGAGCGTGGGTTGCACGCACAGCCTGCTCGACGATTTCGGAACGGCTCCAAGCTCTCTGACGCGTTTGGGGCTTTCTGATGGCGGTGATGATCCAGGACACCGCCAGAAACAATCTGGTCCGATGGACTCTGAACGCGATTCGAGGTGGATACGCCACCGGCGCGTTCCTGTCACCGTTCGTCTCGCCGCGAGACTCCACGGGCTTCAAGCGTTCCGCGATTGATACGTCCAACGCAATCAGAACTGCGGGTGGCGAATTCTGGTTCGACCCTATGACGTATGCGCTGGACATGCCTCGTGCTGGCGACTTCCGGTATTACTCGGGCTGGCCACTATGGAACGGCAGCACGGGGGATCTCGGCACACGAAAGGCAATGCGACAACATGTATCCGCCGTGTTCGCACTCCAGGATGAATTGGGAAGTGCCCGACTCGCCCCCACGGTTCTGGTCTCTTACCCGGACACTCCTAAGAGCCGCCAAGCTCTAGATCTTGCAGAGACGGCCATGGGAGTCAATCCCAGGTCATGGTTGACAGTTGCTGGGGATCAGCAATTCTGGGCTGCGGGGGCCGAACTGGATGCGCACATTGGCGCCTTGGACCAGTGCGAACCAGATGGCTGGTTGTTTGTCGTTGCCCGGAACGACACATCGATGCCCCCATCCGCGACTGCCGAGGAAGTTTTTGGGCTGATGCGTTCGACCTTCTCGCTAAGTCAAGACCGGCCGGTCCGCGTGGCGTTCGGGGATGTGGCGGCGCTGCCTGCGATCGCGGCCGGAGCTTCATCGCTGGGCACCGGATGGGATATGCGCCAACGGATTTGCGCATACCAAGACTACGAAGACAGAGCCGCTGACGGCGGCGGCGGCGCCTGGTATCAGCGGCCCACACTTCGAGGTCTACTAGGGGGCCTGTCCAACAACGAGTATGAAACCCTCGCGTCAGAACACCCGAATCGGACCGCGCGACTGAGCCCCGGGACGATCGCACCGCAGCCAGAAAGCGCTTTCCGACATCATGCAACAGTGCTGGCGGGCTTAATCGACTCGCTTAGTCCTTTGAGCGGGCGGCAGCGGGTCGACTTCCTTCGCGAGAGTTATACAGTCGCGCTCGGTGAGTGGCCAGTCGTGCAACGTGTGACCGGGGCGAAAATTGGCCCCGGTCGCTGGATCTCCCCGTTCCTCGACGGGCTGGACCTCTTCAGAAGCTCCGAGGGATGGACCTGACGCAACGGCAGCGTAGAGAAACTCGAATCCAAGCGTGCGCCGCGCCGCGGAGGGAAGTCGTCTACGCGGACGAACCAGCCACCCATGCTCTGTGTACAAGCCAGCGCCGTCCGCCGTCACCTCTGATACTGCACGCTGCGCAGCCTTTGGACCTGCGTTGCCAAGAATCAGCACATAATTGTCTGCCCACGTCCTGTAACCCCGTCCCTGTATCAGGGCTCTTTGCCAGTTCTTGACCTTGGTCTCAATCGCGAATAGAGAGCCGGAAGGCTTCATTCCTGGCGCCGATAGAACGGCTCCCGAGCCTGTCAACATTGCAGCGCCCACGCGGCGTAGCCGGGTAACTGTGCGCTCGACGTGCTCCACAGACCACCCCGTTCGGCGTACTAGCGAAACCACACTAAGAGCACGCGTGGGGCTGAGTAGCGAAAGCACTGTGCAGTCGATATCCGACAGCACCGGTGGTACACCGGCTGACGCCCGAGCTGCTTGCCAATCCTGGCCCCCTATAAGAGCTACAAAATCAGGCACACCTAGTGGACTCGGCATCTCAGCGACGAGAAGAACATCACCGATCGGGCCGGGCATGGAAGCGGCAACGTCAGTTGCGAAGCCGTGGAGATCGCGCTCCTCGATTGCTTCGAAGCGCCGCCCGCCACGTGACGACGCAGGTTCGATCAAGCGGACGCTTCTCAAATGCGTTACACGCTCCAACCAAGAAGAAACTACGGGCGGCATCCACATTAGTCGGTGATCCTCGATCTCTGGACCGCTGGACGGGCGGCGAATGATTCTGGGGCTCTACCATCGCATCTCCGCCGGTATACACGCGCAGGCCGGTCAGAACTACTCGGACACTGAACACGCGTTGATCTTGGTAACTTCTGTGTCTTCACAGTCGCTTCACAGAAGCAGGGGGCAATGATGGGCACGGTCTCGCCACGTCGTTTGTTGGGCGCTGTTGTCGCGGCGGCGTTAGCCGTATCGCTACCGGTAGGGGTGGTGTCGGTGGCATCGGCTGATCCGCCGTACGCCAGCTGCAAAGAAGCCCACGCGGACGGCAAATACAACATTCCGCGCGGTGCACCCGGCTACTCGGCCAAGCTAGACCGAGACGGGGACGGCCTAGCCTGCGAAGGCTAACTTGGTAACTGGTCGGATAAGTAGGAAGAACAAGTAGCCTCTTAGGGGAGCTTCCGTTGGTCCAACTCCTTGCTTGGCCGACACCCTACGGGCCCTTAAGTCGCAGACATCGCCTAAGCGCGCTGGATGCACCCGTGAGGGTTATCCGGTGTGTCGGCTATCGCGTTGTCAGTGCTGCCGGGTATTAGTTGTCTTGCTGTAGCTGGTGTAGCTGTGGCAGGAAGTCGCCTACGCGGGGGCGGTAACCGCCTTTACTGACCGCGAGCGACGGAGACGAGTCGACATGCCAGAGTGGGTCGGGTGGGTAGCGTGGGTGCTGCTGTTCTTCCTCGGTGTCGGGCTAGCGTTAGCCGGGGCGGTACTCCTATTCAAAGGGAACGTTCTCGATAAGGCACACCCGACTGAGATAACTTGGGGGGACCGCAAATTCAGTACTACCAATATCGGTATCGGAGCAATAGGTATCGGCGTTATTCTTGCGGCGGGAATGTACCTTTTCAAACCCGATGTAGCCATCAAAAGTGACGCTCAGTCAGTCGCCCCGGCGACCGTGACAGTTACCAGACCCCTACAAGCACCCGAGCCGACCCTGACCGTTCCTGATGTTTCGACGTCCGTAACCGCGACACCCTCAGCGTCTGCCTTACCCAATAGCGCCTGTGGCACACCGTCCGGGCCGTGGTGGGTTGAATCAGACGGCCTACGTATCGTCGTCACCGATGTCACCTACCCGGTGCCCAGAAAGTTGCGGTTCACGTTACGTGTCGAGAATAACGACAGCGACTCAGTCAATATAGATTCGCATAACGTTCTTGTCGTGGATAGCAACGGCAAGCAATACGAAACTGAGGGCTTAGGTTTTCTCGGGATAAACGTTATGGGCGGGCAAGTAGTCCCAGCCAAAATGGACCTAGCGACCCAATTACAAGGATCTCCTGCCACCGTCGAACTCCGCTTCAACCTCAGTCACAGAATGGACGGTTACAAAACCTTCGCACTCTGTGTCCCCGTGCCACCGCAGTAACAGCCCTGTTCCGCTGCCTAGTCAGTCTTAGGGGGTGGGGAGGTACCCCTAAACGTTCGGGGGTGCATGCCTCACTCGGCCAGCGCCCGCTCTCTCTCTGGCTAAAACGGCTGCTCAGGCACCTGTCAGCGGTCCTTAGGTTTGGGGTGGTGTGTCGGTGGGTTCGTAGTCAAAGACGAGTTCACCGGAGGGCAGCGTCCGCAGCACCTTTTGCGGTTCAGATGACACAGACATTGGGGGAATGGGTGTGGTGTGGGGCAGCTGGCGGATACGGTCGGCGTATTCGTTTTCGATGACTTGGATTGCGGCTTTCATGCGCTCTAGGCGCTGCTGATAGGCCTTAGCTTGTTCGGCGCGTGCGATCTTCTCGGCCTCCAATTGGACCCTGATTTCAGGTTCGGTAATGGTGCCCAAGACGGCCCAGTCCTTCCCATCGGCCACGGAGGTGAAGTCCTCGGCGCTCACGTCGTAGTCTTCCAATTCGATACGGTTGATCACGGCTGCGAGGGGGTGCCAGCGTTCGAACACGCTGTGCCCGCCCTCGCGGGCGACTCGGCCCGCTTGCTTTAACACTTCCAGCATGTGCAGCACAGAACGTGTCCAGTGCTCAGCATCGCCCATGAACATCTGCAAGGTCGGTGTGGCATCTGAGGGAGTGGCATCGGTAATCGTGCGCAGACGCGCGTCGAGTTCGTCTATCACTTCCAGGAAGGCCACCCCGATCTGCCGGTGCCCCATGTCGCGTTGCACCTGCTCACGTCGCGCAGCCAGCATGCCGTGCATCGAATGCAAAGCTTGGATCATGGCTCACCTGGCCTTATCTGCCTCGTTGCAGCGGATCCGCTGCCGGATCCCACTCTTGCCCATCTGAGCCGACATTACGACGCTTGAGCGTTGGCGTCGGCGGCCGAATCAGTTGCTTCAACCCCGCCAAATCCACATACTTGGAACGCAATTCACGCACACGCCCCGCCAAGACCGCATCACCGGACACGTCGGCAGCGACTCGGGCGTAAACCATGTCCAGCTGCCGCAGGGCTTCCACGTACGCGCTGGCATACGCCCGCTCAATGGCTCGGCTCAGCGCCTCTGGTTCCACGTTGGCCGTTTCCGGGCTCAGGTTCAGTTGTTGCAACTCGCCACGTACCGAGACCGTCACCGTGCCAACACTGGTGGCCGGGGGACGCTGAATCTCCGCTGTCCCGGCAACCTTGTCTACCCAGCCGCCCAACCACGCAACAAGATCATCACCAGTCAACTCATCGAAACCCATAGCGATTGGTCAATCACGCTGCGGCTGTTCGTAAGACTGCGGCCCGTCTTTGGTGATGATCGATGGCATCACACCACCGTAGGACGAACCAGAGGCGGGGAAGAAGGGCGACGTCCATGTCAACGCGACTCCGCCATGGATGCCCCGGCGTATGTCGAAGTGGTACCCATCAGGTGTGTGGCCATAGGCGGATTTCTTTTCGGGTATGTCCGAACCGACAGAATCGATCCATCCCCAGGAGTCCCATAGTTTCACGAAGGCGTCGAACACATCATCACCCGTGAGGTCATCGTATCCCCACACCCAATAGCTGACGTAGAGATTCCACGAGCCGTCAGGCCCAATAGGTCCACTCGACGCACCACTTGGCCTTCGTCCTGGGCGTTCAAACCCGGCTGTCCAACCGTCAGGTAGGTGTTGAAGGGTGTGAACAATGTGTTCAACAGTGCGCTGCCGCGCCAGGGCATCCGTGAGGTCCGGGTGAATCTGTGGTGCGGTCATGTCATATCCCATGATAGTGATTTGCGTCCATTGCTAGCGTCTAATGCCTGCGATGATTTCGCCGATGATTTCCAGGCTTCGACTGCCAGGCTCCCAGTAGGCGTGGGTGTGGGCATTGATGTTGACGGGCAAGTGTTTCAGCGGCCATGGTCCCGTCTTTTCGCTGATCCATTCGGGGTGTGCTCCGAAGTCGTCTTTGTAGGTCAGGCGGCCGTGTCCGATTGAGGTGCGATCGGCTGGCCCAAGGATGCGGATCGGGTCGTTGGGGTGGATTAGTCCCCATACGGGTGCTGATCCCGGTTGTAGTGGGATGCCTTGGAGTATGAGTTCTTCGACGGTGCGTGCGTGCATTCCCGCGCCGCCGAGGGTGACCAGTGAGTGTGCGTTTAGTCCGGTGCCTTGGGCGGCTTCGCCAACAACAACTGCACCGTAGGAGTGTCCGATCACGGTGCGGTGCGCATCGTTCATTTGATTGGTGTGGTCGAGGCGATCGAGGAAGTCCCGCAGTCGTGGTGCCCCGGCCTCGGCGAAACCGTCCCGCGCCGCACCTGGGAGAAGCGATTGTGGCGCATGGTAGTTCTGCCAATCCACTACTGCGGCACGCCCCTCACCCTCCAAATCAATTTCAGCACTCAACTGAAAGCGTTGGGCGACTTCCATGTAGCCGGTGTCTTTGACGCTCGGGATGAGTTTGGTTGCGTCGGTAAATGTTCCGGGCACCAGTACGCCGGTGTGTGAGGCTAAGTCGGGGTTGCCGACCGAGGTGATGGACCGCCCGTCGGGCTCGAACCCGAGCAAGTACCGCCGCTCGGGCAAGTCAGGGTGGTTTTGAATGGCTTCTTCGATGCTGCGGTATGCCTCGTTTCCGGGCATGCGTTCGCGCCAATGACTGAGTGCGTCGCGGGCGTACTCATCACTGACCGAGACCGGCAGGCGGGCTTTCTCGCCGAACATGGGGTCTTGGCGGAACAGACCTGCGCGTTCGGTGGGGCCCAGGTGGTCCCACATTTCACGTAGCCGCGCCGGTTCGATGGGCCGTTCTAGCTGTCCGTCTAGGACTTTCTGTATCCATTCGGGCCGCTCGCCGTGTGCCCCGAGGAGGGCACCGTTGTCGCCGGGTGGTGGTTTTGGCGGTTCGCCGCCGTCATGTCCTCGCCCTGCGGTCCCTGGTGCTGTCTCCGCAGGCCGCTCGGGTCCGAGTCTTCCATTGGCCGCTGGTCGTTCGGCGGGAGCAGGTGCGGGTTCGTGTGCTCTGGCTGCTGCCGGGGTCGCTTCGCCCGGTGTTGTCTTGGCTAGGGAGGGTTTGGACTCCACCGGTGCGGGCGGTTCATGGAGTGGTCGGTTGGGTGCCAGCGGTTCGCGGATCGGTTCGCGCAGCGGTGTGATGGTGGACGGTTTGACGGGTTCCCCGTGCGCGGCGGGGGTACTGGGTGCGTGAGGGGTGGCGGGTGGCGCCGAATGCGGCGGCGCTGCTGGCCCGGCTGGTGCAGCGGGGCCGGACGGTGGTGTTGTCGGGGGCGTGTGTTCGCCGGTCGCGGGGGTGTGGGC